>JBKHAI010000025.1:0-10271 GCA_046542915.1 Minisyncoccota bacterium
AAAGCGATCAACAGCAGGATTATTATAACCGCCCAGGTTGGTACAGTCAATAATATGCAGGTATCCTTTTTACTTAATGGACTTAAGTTTTTAGCAGGTTTATTTCGTCTCTTGCTTCGGTTTTCTAAACAAAGATAGAGATCAAGCCGGCTACAAAGACCACCGCCAAAAAGATACTGGCCGGTGCGGCGATCCAAGCGGGAATGGCAAAATATGGTTCAATCTCTCCGTGTTCTCTGGCTTTCCAAAACAAAAGAACCGCCAACAGTCCATTAACCCCCACCATTAAAGCTCCGACCACACTTATTATTCCGATAAAGTCACGGATCCCTAAAGCAAACAACACTAAAGGAACGGTTACAACCAAAGAGGAAGCAAGCGGGCGCGAGAGTTTGTAGTCCTGTTGGAAAATATCCTGTTGGGCCAGTGCTATCGTCAAAAAACTGGTAGCCACGGTAAAAAAGGCGAAAACATTACCGATAATGACCATATGTGGCCCTATGACCTCACCTAAACTGACAGTGGCAACCTGACTGGTCTCCGGACCGGTGATACCGACCACTAAAAGCGCAAAGATGAGATATATGACCGGCGGGATCACTCCGCCCCAGATAAGGACCGACTTATACAAGTCTTCCCTTCCGGCTCTTTTGACAACCCGCCAAGCCGCCGGAACCGAGACCAAACCGGCGCAAGCGAACATTATCACCCCGAAAGGCAATAAAATATTGGAGCCACTAAGGTCAAGATCAAACAAAAACGAAACATTGATCTGCGGAGCGGAGTATCCGGCAATGATAACCATTATAAAAAAGACCGCTACTATCATCAAAAGCTCCGATCGCTTTACCACGTCTATACCAAAAATGACCAAAAAAGAAAAAGAAAGATAAAAGACCAAGGTCCAGAAAACCGGATCCCCTCCCAGAAGCTCTGAAAGGATATCACCTTGGCTTACCATATAGGCAAGCAAGGTGCCGAATATGCTTGTTATTAAAATAACAGCCTGCAAGTTTTGAAAGAAAGTCCCCAGATATCTTTTAGTATAGCCGGTCAGTTGATAGACGCCTTCAGTGCGCATAATAACCTCCCCGAGCATTAGCCTGACAAATAATAAAGCAAGGCCGATAAAGATCAACACTAGTGTAGCAGTTAAAAAACCGCTTTCGGCAAATACATAAGGAACACCTATTATTCCGGCTCCGATTATGGTGCCAACAATAATGGCCACTCCTTCAAAAAAAGGCATTCTGTTTTTCATACTGGAAAAATTTTAACACGAAGAAGAAAAACTTTCCTTGATCATTTAGGGAATAGCCGAAAAAATCCAAATCACTTTTTTCTAAAAAAATATTGCCTTATAAATAAAATATGTTATATTTACCGTCAAATGGAATCTTTAGAGTCTTTTCTGCCATATATTCAGATAATTCTTTCAGTATTAATGGTAACGGCAATACTGATGCAGAACTCAGAATCCGGATTGGGTGGTGCTTTTGGTGGCGGTGATTCTCCCGGAGCAAATTTTCATACAAAAAGAGGCGCTGAAAAGGTGCTGTTTAAAGCAACCGTCGTTTTGGCCATACTTTTCGCCCTTTCCGCTTTTGCGACACTTTTGATATAAAAAACCAAGAAGTTCTAGCTCTTCTTTTTATTTATTATAAATAAAGACTACATTCTTTATAAAACAAAAAGGTAAATTAATAAAAATTTTGAATTCCCCCATAATATGGACAGATATATTTCTGATGAAAAAACTTCCGATGTAAACCAGAAGCATTACACCATACCTTTCGCGAGAAGCTTTGAGAGAGTAACTAGAAAAATGTCTCTGACAGAAAAGCTTATACTTTGGCTATTACTCGCCTTAACCGCCGTAGGGGCAGGAGTAATAATGTGGCAGATACATTCCTCTATGCTAGTTGCCATACCGGCATATGATGGAACTTTAAAAGAAGGGATAATAGGTACCCCCGGCCCTATAAACCCTCTACTGGCTTCTTCCGCCGCTGACCGGACTTTAAGTGGTCTGATCTATGCCGGTTTAATGAAAGCGACCCCGGAAGGAGAAGTGGTTCCGGAACTGGCCGAAAATTACCAAGTCTCAGAAGACGGAACCGAATACGTTTTTGAACTGGATCCTAATGCGGTTTTTCATGATAAAGAAGCGGTAACAGCTGAAGACGTCGTTTTCACGGTAGAGAAAATAAAAGACCCGGCGGTCAGAAGCACCCTGGCGGCGGACTGGAATAATATTCAAGTGGAAGCCGTAGATAAAAGTACTGTGAAATTCATCTTGCCGGAAAAAAATACTGATTTTCCGGAACTTGCAACCCTAGGCATCTTGCCTGAGCATCTATGGAAATCGGTAGATAGCAATCGTTTTGCTTTCAGTTCTTTGAATGTTGAGCCAGTTGGAGCCGGACCCTACCAGGTATCATCAGTTTCCATGAAGGACAGTAATCCAACAAAGTATGAGTTAAGAGCTTTTAAAGATTACATTAAAGGCGAACCCTACATCACAAATATAGTGCTTCCTTTTTATAGCGAGGAACGTAAAGCATGGATGGCTTTGCAAAAAGGAGAAATAGATTCTCTGGCGGGGTTTTCCCCTAAGAGAGTAGACACCGTAGAAAACACGGACACGGAGATCAGAACAACTCCCCTTCCCAGGGTTTTTGCCATATTTATAAATCAAAACAACAACGAAGCTTTGGCCGACAAAGATATTAGAAAAGCCCTTTCTGAAGCAGTGGACAGAGAAGATATACTAGAAAAAGTCTTAAACGGGAAGGGTGAGACCGCTACCGGGCCTGTGTCTTTTCAGATAAAAAAAGAACAAAGTAATGACCCAGAAAAAGAGGACGAGGGAAACTCCACTCCTTCAGACATTTTAGCCGAAGCGGGTTGGGAATACGACGAAGAGCTTGGAGGATTGACAGATGATGGTGAAAGTATTATGACAATAGAAATATCCACAGTGGCTAACAGCGACCTGGAAACTGCCGCCGAAGTCGTAAAAAGAAACTGGGAAGAACTGGGTATCAAAACAGAAATAGCTCTTTATGGAAGTAACGAATTAAGCCAAAATATTCTTCGTCCCCGAGATTTTGAAGCTCTTTTATTCGGTTATATCTTAGATAGAGAGTTTGACCTCTATCCTTTTTGGCATTCTTCCGAAAGAGATGATCCCGGCATGAATCTGTCCCTTTACGCTAATTTAACCGTTGACGAACTATTAGAAGAATATCAAAAAACAAAAGAGGTCAAAGAAAGAGAAGAGATACTAGAGAAGATAAACGAAGAAGTTAAAGCAGATGTTCCGGCCATATTTCTTTATTCACCCCATTTCTTATACGCCACACCAAAAGAATTACAGAATATTGAATTAGGTCATCTAATTTCTCCGGAGGAACGCTTTTTAGATGTACATAACTGGTTCCTTAAAACTGATAAGGTTTGGAGATTTTTACTTTAGTAATTAAAAATTTAAAAAACGCTAACAAATAAAAAATAATATGCAGCAACAGAATAATCAGAAAAGAAGGCGGGCTTATTCCCCCCTAAGCCCGGAACAGCAACAGAATACGTCAAATACGCCGGCCCATAATAAACAAAAGAGAAAAAGTTCTCGTCATTCACGCAAGAATAACAGCAACAAAAAGAAAAACGTCCATAAAAATAACCAACAAAAACAAGAAGAGACGGTCACGGACAAATTACCGCCTCTAGGTGATTCCATAAGAATAATTCCGCTAGGTGGAGTTGAAGAAGTGGGGCGTAACATGACCGTAGTTGAATACGGTGATGACATTGTTATTCTGGACATCGGCTTTAAATTCCGCGATGAAGAAAGTCCGGGAATAGATTTTCTGCTACCCAACATAAAATATCTGGAAGAAAACCGCGAAAAGATACGTGCCATATTTATAACCCACGGACACCTTGACCACATCGGAGCTATCCCTTACCTGATGGAAAGATTGGGCAATCCTCCGATATATTCCAGAGCTTTAACAACGGTAATGATCCAAAAGCGCCAAGAGGAGTTTCCGGATAGTCCCAAATTGCAACTATATAATGTTGAAGACGAAGACGTTATAAAGGCCGGCAATTTGAGGGTTCGATTCTTTTCCGTCACTCACACCATCCCCGATTCCATGGGTGTCATAATAGAGACACCTTACGGGAATATAATCGGCACCGGGGATGTCAAACTTGATCACGTTAACGGGGTGCCCAAGGAAAAAGAGGACAAAACTTATGACGTTCTTCAAAAAGAAAAGAATCTTCTTTTAATGGCCGATTCCACTAATATTGAAAATCCCGGCTTTTCCACACCGGAATGGATGGTTCATGAGAGCTTGGAAGAGATAATAAAAGAAACCAAAGGACGGCTCATAATCGGAACTTTTGCTTCCCAGATAGAGAGAATGGTCAAAATAATAGAGATCGCCGAAAAATACGGAAAGAAAATAGTAGTGGAAGGCAGAAGCATGAAGAACAATATAGAGATAATAAGGCAGGTTGGAGTATTAAATGTTGATAAAAACACCATCATTACCGCCGAGAATATGCACAACTACCCTCCTCACAGGATCGTGGCTCTAGCAACAGGGGCTCAAGGAGATGATTTTGCGGCTTTGATGCGTATGTCCAATAAAAGCCACAAGCATTTCTCCATTAACAAAAATGACACCATCTTGCTATCATCTTCGGTGATACCGGGAAATGAGAACGCGGTAATGAGGCTGAAAGACAATCTTTCCCGTCAGGGGGCCAAAATAATTCACTACAAGTCCGCGGATGATTTCCATGTTCACGCTACCGGACACGGTTACAGAGGAGAAACTGAATGGGTCCATAAAAAAATAAAGCCCAAATTTCTTATTCCGGTTCACGGTCACCACTACATGCTCAGGGTTCACAAGGACGTGGCGATGGGATTAGGAGTTCCGGAAGAGAACATTGTCATTCCGGATAACGGCATGGTCATAGAAATAAGAGATAAAGGAGAAAAGATCGTACCACTGGATAAGAACGTAGTTGAAGGTGACTTGGCGGTTGATGGCTTTGCGGTAGGCAACATTCAAGACGTGGTCATCCGTGACAGAAAAATGCTTGCCGAGGAAGGGATATTCATAGTCATCGCCAGTATCAACACCAAGACCGGAAAACTGAAAAAATCACCGGACATAGTATCTCGAGGTTTTGTTTATTTAAGAGAGTCCCAAGACCTGCTACAGCAGACAAGGTTACTTATTAAAAAAACCGTTGAAGATAATACCAAAGGAATGAACCCGATAGACTTTGATTTTATAAAAGATCAAGTGGCAGAAAATGTCAGCCGTTTCCTTTTACAAAAAACAGCCAAAAGACCGATCGTAATACCGGTCATCTTAGGCTAAACAAAAACCCGCTTTAAAGCGGGTTTTTGTTTGTTATTCTGGATCCTTTTAAGAACTTTTCTTCGTATTCTTTCCGGTTTTCTTGGTCGCCGTTGTCTTTTTGGCGGTAGAAGCCGTTTTTTTAGCCGGAGTTTTCTTTTGGGCCGTTTTCTTTTTATCTCCATCTTTAACCTCCTTTTCCACGTGTTTCCAGTAACGCTTCATATCAGTAACCAGAGCGGCAAGCTCTTGCGGTTCCACTGACCTCATCTTTTCATACTTGGCGGCTACTTCATCTATGATCTTGTTATAAGTTTGCTGATTGACCTCCTTAAGGTCTTCAAGTCTCTTCATTACGTCCCCTTTCATCTTAACAGCCCAACTTTTCATCTTCTTCCTTCTTTTGGCGCCCTCCTTGGTTCCGTAGAGGAAATAAGCACCTGCCGCTCCGGCGACCGCGGCACCTATTCCGGCACCCCAAGCCAGATAACTCTTGGTATTGCTTTTTTTATTTTGCTCTTTCTTTTTTGTTGCCATTTTTTTTATTTTTGCTTTTACTATTAAAAATCTTAAGAACCATATTTATTGTAAGAAAACTTATGATAAAAGTAAATAACCCCCAAAACTTACCGACTTCTTTTTTAACCGCCCGGTGAGCCGAACTTAAGCTAGTCAAGACCCCTTCGCTTTCTTTTTTAGCTCTGCCGGATATCTCGTCAGCATCTTTCTTAAATTTTTTACCTTCTTCTTTTAGGGCCTTGCGGAAGCCAGAGATGTCCTTAACGGTCTCGTCACTCTCTTTTTTAACAAGATCGGAAACGTAAAAAATATTTCTGAGAATCCGGACAACGTAGATCAAAGCGACCACCACTATCAAGGATACGACAACCAACGCCACCGTTGAAACAAAAAAGAATATGTCGGATTTAAGAAGCGAGTCCATAATTTATCTATATGTATAAATTATAATACAAATAAGCTCCTTAGTCACTTGTGTCAAACCGACAAGGATTGTAACATATGATCATATATGAGCTTCGTAAGTATAATGATAATCGGTTTTTCTCTGGCGGCTCTCGTGGTCGTCGGAAGATGGGTCATCTACTCCCTGGTAGTTATCGCCAGATACTTCGGGTTCAAAGAGTTCGTGGTGGCTTTCTTCACCGTGTCCATTGGTGCTGTTTTGCCGGAATTCTTCGTGGGGGTAACGTCGGCACTGCAGGGAATACCGGAGACTTCTTTAGGGAACGTGATAGGAGAAAATCTATTCCTGTTAACAGTGACGGTGGCCCTGGCCACTTTCTTTAGTCCTAACGGCTTGGTCGTTGACAGCAAAACGGTTAGAGGAGGTATAATCTTTACGGCACTAGCTGCCGTATTACCTTTAATGTTGATACTTGACGGCGACCTTTCAAGAATAGACGGATTTTTACTTCTGACTTGTTTTGGTCTATTTGTTTACTGGCTTTTTTCCAAAAAAGAAAGGTTCATCAAAATATACGAAGAAGAAACTCCCGAGATCGAACACCTGACCAAACGCTCGGCCATAAGGAGCATGTTCATCGCAGTTGGTGGAGTCTTGGCCATTGTCATAAGCGTTGATCTTCTTTTAACAGAACTATTATCTTTTTCAGACGAACTGGGAACTTCTCTGGCCATCTTGGGACTTTTTGTCCTGGCTATAGGAACAGCGCTACCGGAAACTTATTTTGCCGTTGATCTGGCTAGACGAGGAAACACCTGGATGGTACTGGGAGGGATAATGGGAGGTATCGCGATGGCCTCTACTTTAGTCTTAGGAGTTGTTTCGTTGATCACCCCTATCGTGGTAGAAGGTCTCTCGTTACCTTCTTTAGTCCTAGCCAGGATCTTCTTAACGATCAGCGCCATCCTTTTGCTGGTCTTTGTGACAACAGATCACGTTATCACCAGAAAAGAAGGAGTTGTTCTTTTAGCTGTTTATATTTCTTTTCTTTTGGCTGAGATCCTTATCGTCTAAATCAGGATCAAGGTCTTCTAAACCCCCTCCGGGGCTTCTGTTAATTGAACTTCAACAACGAACTCCTCATCTTCCCTGAGAACAAGCAACTCTATTGTTTCCCCCACCTGTTTTTTCCTGATCTCTCGCGCAAAAGAACCTCTTTCATCTAATTCATCTCCGTTCATTTCCAAAATTATGTCCCCTTCTTTAAGACCGGCTTTAGCGGCCGGAGTGTCGGGGACGACCGCCGGTTCATTGCTATCACCGCTTGCGACCAAGACCCCGTGATCAACCGGAAGATCTCTTCGTTTTTGCAAATAAGGATCTACTTCAAGATAACGAACACCTAAAAATGGCCTGATTATTCTTCCCTCCTCGCGAACGGAACGAACTACCGGCTCCACTATGCTTGAAGGAATGGCAAATCCTATATTTTGAGAACTTATCGCTAAAGCCGCATTAACTCCGATAACTCTTCCTTCAATGTTCATTAAAGGACCTCCTGAATTCCCCGGATTTATAGCGGCATCTGTTTGTATTACCTCCTCAAAAAACTCGGCTCTACCCCCAACTCCGGCGGCAGTTATAGATCTTGAAAGTCCTGAAATAACACCTACAGAGACACTGTTTTGAAACTCGCCCAAAGCGTTCCCTATAGCTATAGCGGTTTGCCCCACTTTCAGGTCTTCAGAATCACCAAATTCTAAATACTGGAACTCTTCATCCGAGCTAACCTTTAAAACAGCAACATCAAAAACCGGATCTTTGTCCAGGACCTCTGCTTCATATCTTTCACCGTCATTTGTTAAAATGGCATATTCCAGGTTCTCGTTCTCAACAACGTGCCGATTGGTAACCACGTACCCTTCAGAAGAGATGATAAAACCGGAACCACCGATCTCTTTCCTGTCGGCAAAAAGATCAAACGGATCTTCCGAATCAGAGGGGTCTTCCACTACCGAGACAACCGCCGGATCAGCAACCGAGACTGCTTCTGTGATCCTCTTTTCATGATCCATAGAAGCAAACGGTGCCTCTTTCGATTCTTTCTCTTCTTTATTTTCCTCTATCTCTTCCAGGTATTGAGATGCAAAATGCTCAAATATAGGCCCTCGATAGATATATGCTAAAAAAGTAGCTGAACCAAGAAGAACTATAATGGTCAGTATGGTAATAGAGATGTTTATTAATATGTTCCGCTTTAAGTACATATCCAATACTAAAATAATATCTTAAAATCTTAGACTTTTCAAAAACTAACAAAACCACAACATTTAAGTTGTGGTTTTGTTAGTTTAGCTGAGTGAAAACTCTACTCTTCCTCTTCTTGGTCTACTTCTACATCCGCATCTTCTTCTACCTCTACATCCGTATCTTCTTCGTCTTCGTTCTCACCTTCTTCAGCATCCTCGTCTTCCTCGTTATCTTCTTCAGTAGCTTCCTCCTCTTCGATCGGAGGAGTGACTTCGCCTTCATCTTCCTCATCTTCCTCATCGATAACCTCATCGACGGGTTCGTCTCCAGTTTCATCATCTACAGGCTCCATATCCTCGCCTGTGAAAATAAAGATAAGAAGAAGAATAACGAGAACAGCGACAATTATCCAGATTACATTCTTCATATATGCATATATAATTATTTTTTAATTCCGTATCGACCTTTTTTAGCACTTTAACATATTTTTTGCTCGGGTAAAACCCAAAAACAACCGCCTTGCAGCGGTTGTTTTACAAAAAACCCTTTATTTTAGGAGTTTTTTTTGACATCAATCTTCTTTCGCGAATCTTTATCAACAGCCTTGGGGAGATTAATGGTTATAACTCCGTCTTTAGCGCTGGCGGAAACATTATCAGGATCTACCTTAGCGGGAAGGAAAAGATCCCTGTAAAATTCACCATATTCCCTTTCATACCTGTAACCTCGTTCATTTTCGTCCTGTTTTTCCTCCTCAATGGTTCCACTTAAAGTAATGGAATCTTCATCAGCCTCAATGTTAACCTTTTCAGGATCAATTCCGGGAACACTGGCAACTATTTTGACTTCCTTGTCGGTTTCCGAGATGTCCACTTTCGGGAAAAGTTCCCTGCTTCCGGTGTCGGAAAGTAAACCTCTTTCTTCAAAAGGATCCCAGATACTTTCATCAAAAAGCCTACTCATAGCATCTCTTAAGGAAAGAGGAGCTTCTTCTCGCGGCTGAATATCACGATTACCTCTCCTTTGTACCTGCATATTACTTTTAGTTTACTTATAAATAGATCGTCGACCTTTATATAAGTAAAACAATAAAGAAAGCTTGTGGTGTCATTAGACTCTTCTTTATTTTAACCCGCTTGTTACTGGGTGTCTCTTAAGTTTTTTTCTTGCTCGAGATAATATGAGTTTTACCGCATTTTTGCTTTTACCGAGTTTTTTAGCTATCTCTTCAATAGATCGCTCTTTTTTATACCTCTCTTCCAACACCACTCTTTCGGATGACAAAAGGTCATCGGTCGCCTTCCAGACCAACTGACTGTCAACTCTACTTTGATAAGAAGGATCAAAAGAAAGACGGTCTTCCATTCCTTCTTCAATAGGTACCGACTTTTTCTTTCGGTAATAATTCACCAAAAGATTGTTGGCTATTTTAAAAAGATAGGCGGAGTAAGAGTACCCCTTAAAGACAAACCGATGCCGGCTCCTGAAAGCTCGCATGAATACTTCTTGTGTAAGATCCATGGCCACCTCTTTAGAAGAGACCCTTCTGCGAAAAAAAGAGTAAACAGGCGCTTCGTAACGTTTATATATATATCCGAAGTAACGAGGATTTCGTTTAGAACACTCCAGTAACTTTTTATCACTTAAAAGATCTTTATCATTCATATTTATATGAAACCACTAGACTACTTTTATGTCAAGGTTCCTAG
>JBKHAI010000026.1:0-10217 GCA_046542915.1 Minisyncoccota bacterium
TGACATCCCCAGATCTTTATTTTAAGCCACATTTTCAATTTTGGGGATGTCTGACATCCCCAGAAAGGATATAAGTTTACATTTCCAAATTCTTATGGTAGTGTAAAAAAAGTTTGTTCAATACAAAAAAAAGGAGGACCCTATGACTGTTGTCTTTGAAGGCACTACGGGATCAATAAAGATCAAGTCTTTTTGTTCCGTTGGTAGAAATCGTATAACGGAACGTTGTTCCAGATGTCAGCGTCTTTATGAGGAAAAGACCAAATTTTACACCAATGCCGAAGTGGAAGATGGGGATGGTCACATCAGCTACCATCAGAAATTCTTTATCTGGAATAATAAAGAAAAGATCTGCCCGGAATGCAGAGAAAGAAAGCAGATCTTTTTCAGGGTCTCTAAAATGCCAAGAGATTAAGCCGCTTTAGAGCCCGTTATGGGCTCTGTTAGGGCTTTATAAACAGGATTATTACGCGCTCCATTGGGAACTTCAATGGAGCGCTTTTTTTCTTCCATAACATCCTCCAGTATCACAAGAACATCTCTTTGGTTTTTAACTATCGGATCTTTATCGGAGTACCCTGCTACCCTGGCCTCCTCTATGAACAACTCTAGTTGCCCGCAGACCTCTTCCAGTAACTCTATCTGGATGTAGTGTTTTTCTAACTCATTTTTTGAGTTTTGTTTTTCATTCTTATCTTGACTTTTTATATAACCATGTATTTTTTTAGCCAGATCCTTAACACCCTCATGGTCGGTGCCGACTATCACTTTGGGGAGCATCGTCAAAGATCCTTTGTATGGTTGGTCTTCCGGAAAAGAGGACTTGAAGTATTTTAAAGAGGAAAGTTTTCCTTCTCTTATGCGCTTAAAATTTTTATCTCTTTTGACCCTGGCACTTGAGCCATCTTTGCCGGTCGTAACATCAATTCCCAGTCTTGTTGGTTTCTTTCCTTCGCCTTGGTCAAATTCATAGACAAGGTCCACTCCTCTAAAATAATCGTCAAAATCGGAGG
This sequence comes from Minisyncoccota bacterium, assembly GCA_046542915.1. Lineage (GTDB taxonomy): Bacteria > Patescibacteriota > Minisyncoccia > Phycocordibacterales > CSBR16-193 > SKVL01. The sequence continues at coordinate 1,014 of JBKHAI010000026.1, forward strand.
TGGGTACGGCTACGGCGTCGGTTCCGAACCAGTCAAACTCAACCAGCTCAGTACCCAATGCCGCTTCCAGAAAAGCCGATCTTTCGGTATGCTCCAGATGCTTTTTCTCAATATCTTTTACCGCTCGGATGTCTTCAGCCACGATCGAGGGAGGATAGATGTCGCTGAATTCCTTTATATCGGGTTTCAGTTGCTTGAACTCATATCCCAAGGTTGGAAAGATCTCCTCTTCTTCCGATGTTAAGATCTCTGGTCTTGAAAAGTTCAACTCGTATTCCTGATCAGGTCTCATAAACAAAGCTTCTATTGTGGAAGTGTTTTAAAAGAGACACTTACCGTCTCGCCTTCTTCTTTTATTAACGGCATATCCCTAGCGGTATCAAATCTTCTGTCTCTGTCTTTTTCACGCTCGGCCACCATATAAAGGATGACTTTGTACTCTTTTTCCGCCTCGGTCTCTCGCAAAAGCTCCATTTGACCTTCGGTGTCATCTTTGGAGAAAAGTTTTGCTCCCAGAATGTTCCCCAACTCACCTTCTCTGTCCTCTCTGACGACGACCCATCTGTCCTCGGATAATGAGAGCTCGGAAATTTTGACAGTATTTCCGGCCTTCTGATCTTCTACTGTCACCTTGTCATCGTATTCTGTACTTTCATCTTCACTTTCATCCGCTTCTTCTTCCTGATCCTCATTTTCTTCTACCTTCCTCTCTTCCTCTTCCGGGTCTTGGGAGATCTCCTCATCGTCTTCATTTCGTTCGGAGAAAAGAAAAAAGGTAGTTACTAACATCGCCGCCAATAGCAAGCCTAAAAATATCTTAGCCGTCGGGGTCAGGTCAGACAGGAATGATCTTTGTTTGTTAGTTTCCATATTCTAAAGAATTAATAAATATTACTTATATATTAGAACAAGGATAGGAAAAATCAAGTCCGGCAAGCTTGGCCTCCTGATCTCGTGATAAGTTTTGCTTCTTCAATTACCTTATTGTGCTTTTTATTCTTTACACCGAATTGATCGAGATCACCGGAGTGTTCCAAGACATCTCGGCAAAGCACCAGGTCCTCCTTTAAAAGCATCTTCTTCTCGCTTTTACTTAAAGAAGGTATGGCGGTAACCGGATGGAGCCCGCTTTCTTCAATAAGGCACTGCAAGTTTCCTCGAGGCGGATGATTCCAACTTATCATTGTCATTCCCGCACATTCGCCGTATTTTAAAGCGCTGTCGGTGAACTTGGTGTTTGTTATAAGCCAGACGGCATGGGGTTTTTCCTCGTAAGAAAGATAAGGACTTTCCCAGAGATCGTCAAATCTGGCCTTAACGTAGAGAGCCGTTTGCAGATCACTTTTAGTTCCGTGTTCATTGTGAAATTTCGTCTCGGCTATAAAGGTATGGGACTTATGGCGGGCAAAAAGATCAATTTCGTGCTCTATGCACATTCCGGGCATATAGATCCCTGTCTGTGTCTCGTAACCGAATCGGGAGAAGACCTTGGCTATGAACTGCTCAAAAGGAAAACCGGTCGGGCCGAATTCTTTTACCGCCTCGTTCAAAGAATAACTTATAGCAACGGTCTTCTTGATCTTTTTCAGTTCCGCAAAGGCCTTTCGGTATATTTTTTTAGTAGTAATGTCGTGGTAGAGTATCTCTTCCACTTTTTTCAAAACCTCTACGATCTGCTCCTCGGAAGCACCGGCCAACTCCAGTGATCTTTGTAACTTCTCGGGATCAAACGCTTCCCGGGTCCCGTCCGCTTTTTTAATTATTGTTTCATATCCCATTGCTGTATATATTAGCAATTATTCCTCCTCCGATACAACGCCCACTATCATAAAGTACCAATGACTGCCCTTCCGCTACAGCGGTTTGCGGTTCGGTGAAATAAACGAGTGTTTCATTTTCATTGACCGAGATCCGGCATTCTCTCTCCGGCTGACGGTAACGATATACGGCACCTAAGACCTTTTCGCTGTATTCTAAAGCGACTCCTTCCGGTATCCAGTTCTCGTTGACCAAAGAGATCTTAGAGACACTTTCTTTTTTGGGATCAGTGGATACCACTAAAGTGTTATTGGAGACGTCCTTTCTTATTACATAAAAAGGAGCACTATCGGGGCTTTTGTTTTCTACGGTAAAACCGTGCCTTTGTCCGATCGTGTAAAACCAAGCTCCTTCGTGATGGCCGATAACTTCTCCTTTTTCATCTAAAACATTTCCGGGCTCGGGTGGGATATATCGTGAAAGGAACGTCTTTAGATCCACTTTACCCAAAAAACAGATCCCTTGACTGTCTTTCTTTTTGGCGGTCGGCAGGTCATAGTGGTCGGCTAAGTCTCTGACCTCGTTTTTTTTCATCTCTCCCACCGGAAAGATGGTTTGGGACAAGACCTTCTGGGATAGTGCCCATAGAAAATACGACTGATCTTTGTTGGGGTCTTTGCCGCGAAGCAGGTGATATTCCTCTTGGTTATCTTTATCCATTTGGGGATCTATACGGCAATAGTGTCCGGTTGCGACCAGATCGGCCCCTTCTTTCAAAGCCCAGTCAAAGAACAAACCGAACTTTACATATTTATTACACATCACATCCGGATTGGGGGTTCGTCCGGCACGATACTCCTCCACCATATACTTGACCACTTTTTCTTTATAAAGTTCCTTGGCGTCAAAGGTCTTGAAAGGAATATTCAGTTTCTCACAAACCCTCATAGCGTCATGCCGATCTGCTCCGGAGGTGCACTCTAAAAACTCCGGTTGCCAAACATCAATAAAGACGCCGGTAACATCATAACCTTGATCTTTCAGGATCGCCGCCGTGACCGAGCTATCAACTCCGCCCGAGAGGCCGACGTAAACTTTTTTATCATTCTCTTTCATATCAAAATATTTTTAACTACTCCGATACTTGTTTCTCGGAGTGATCTTATCACAAATAAGAAATATTATTTTCTCAAATAATTTTCGCGGTTGTATTGGTGGCCGTCAAAATCTTCAGCGTAATACATATTGCCGGCAAGGTCGGAGAGAAAGTACCAGTACTCATTTTCTATCGGATCTATAGCCGCTCTGATGGACTCTTCACTCGGGTTAGTGATCGGGGTTGGTGGCAGACCCGAAAATCTATAAGTATTGTAAGGGTCTTCAATTTCCAGATCCTCCAGGGTCAGGTCATAGGTTGTTTTGTTATTAACGTACTTAAAAGCGGCATCCACTTGCAAAGGCATTCCGTCTTCCAGTCTCCTCCAGAGAATGTCAGCTATCTTTCTTTTACTCTCTTTAGTGTTGGCCTCGGCCTCCAGAATGGAGGCCATAATGATTATCTCATCCAGTGGTCTTTCCATCTCCATATCTTCCTGTATCTTCTCCATCCTGTCTTCAAAATTATTTTCCATTTTTTCTACGACATCCTCGGTGGAGCTTGAAGGAAAAAAATTATAAGTGTCAGGAGCCAAGTATCCTTCATCAGCCTCGGCAAAGAAAACATCTCTGTCGAACATCGGTAACTCATTTTCAAGATGATCGGCGATACGTTCAAGGTTCCATCCTTCTATTATCGTTATCTTAAGTGGCTCCATTCCGTAACTCCCTTCGGAAACCTTTCTGGCCACGCTGTACACCGGTTCCGATTTATCAAAATAGTACTCTCCGGCCGGTATCTGATGCTCTCCTTCAAGAAGGATCACGAAAGCTCTAAACCAAAAAGGTGAGCGTATGATCCCTTCTGTATGAAGTTTCTCCGCGATATTGCTCAAGTTATCGCCTTCCTTTATTTCCACTACGGAAAGCTCATTGTGACCTTTTGGCGGAGATATTAATATGGCCGTGGCAATGACCACAAAACAAAATAGCAGAATAAAGGTGTCGCTGAGGGTTTTTTTGTTGATGATCTTTCTCATTTTTTTGTTTTTTATTAACCTGGCAAGTCGGCGGGAGCATCCCCTTTTCGGGAAGTTACTCGAGGCAAGGTCGGAGTAGTAGATGACTCGCCGGGGATGTGAAATATCGTCGCTAATTCTTCGGTGCTCATAACACCGTGCGGTGATCTATATGGGAGATGGAAGTAAGAGCGCCAACGGTATGCTTTGTATAACTCCCAAGAAGCTCGGTTGTTGCGAATTTTTTTAAGATCCTGCCAGGGATAGTTGAAGATCGTGTGTCCTCTGGTGGGAACCAAACTGTTCATATGTTCGGAGTTATACTGTTTAAAAACACCTGTTAAAGCGGCGATGGTCGTCGCGTTAAAAGCATCTTTTTCACTAATATACAAAGACCTGATGCCGACATCAAAAGCACGCTTATCCAGATTTCTTTGAATGGATTTGATAACTTCCGCCTGCCAAGCCGTCAAATTCAGAGAAGGTGCTCCTTTGGGGTCTTCATCTTTTAAAGAGAACTTCGGTGGCGCGTTCTCTTCTATGATCTTTTTTACTATTTTCTCACCTTCTTCTTTCCAGTCCGTTTTCCCAAAGAAAGTTCCGGCTTTCTTTTTTTCTTTCTTATGAGCACGGATCAGTATCTGGATCCAGATGTACTCTCCTCTATCCACTGAAGCCAGGAACTCCAAAACCGAGTTTATCGGATCCACTACGTACTCTTCCTTCTTTTCTTTGTCCAGTCCGTAATCAATATATGTTTTTATCGGATAAGGATCCGGCTTGGTGAATTTATACTCACAACCCCAGTAGTTGTATTTTTGAAGATCAAAAGGGATCATCTCAACATAATCCTGTACCTCAAATACTTCCGCTTCGGGATATTGAGAGTAAACGATCGCTTCAATATTCCTTCTCCAGGCCTTTCTCATCCAGACAAAGAAATGGATCTGCCCTTCTAAAGACACCATCTCCAGTGAAAACCAGGGTCTGGTCTTCCCTTTGATCCATCTGTCTATAAATGTGCTTTCTCCGCCGGTTTGATGGAAGGCCTCCAAAAGAAGCTCCATAGCAACCAGTGGTTTGTGGACATTCTTTGGTAATTTTATCTCTAAAAGGATAGATCCTTGGTCAATAAAAAAGGAAAGTTTTTTATACGAAATATAGGTCTTGATCGCCGCCGCGGTAAAAAGTAAAGGGAAAAAGACGATCAAGATGGCCAGCAAGACCTTTAAGAACAACTCAATATTTCCCTCGGTCATTCTGATAAAAAACCAAAGCACCAATAGTAGAACAAAAGGCAAGATCCCTATAAAGACATATATAAGGATCTGGACTATATCTGTATCTTTTTTCTCTTTTTCTTCCACGGAAGGCGGGGGATTTAACGTCTCCGTCATAGTGGTTCTATTCTACCACATAGAAAAGACCTTGTTCATCTTTTTTAAAATAACTAGGGTTTTGGAGATTGACCAGAATGGTGTTCTCTCTGACGTATCTTTCCTTCAGTACTTCCTCCACGACATCTTCGGCTCGCATCGGACCTTTCTCTTTTAAGATCCGCTTTATTACATCTCTGACCACTCCGCCGGTGTATCCCCACTCTTTCAGCGCGTACATTCCTCTGCCGACCAAGACAAAGCGCGGATCCTTTATTAACTCGTTGTGAGTCGTGGCAACGTGAGCTTTTTTCTTGAAGGTTTCCTGTATTGCTTTGGCGACCTCTCTAAAATGGGTCGGCTCTCCTTTTTTCCTCAAGACCAAAAAGGCGTAATCACGCATTCCTTTGGTATTAATATTGGTAGAGTCGGACTTACCCCACTCTCCTAACGGATTTTTAGATATCTTTTTTGATATGGAAAGCCATCTTCGGGCAACCTCTTCTCTTTTATAATTTTCGGAAACACCTCCTAAATGATCAAGGAATTTTTTTATCATATCCGGTTCCGAGATCAACTCCTCATCGGATAAGCTCTGGTACAGTTTATGCAGAGAGTCGTGGATCTTTTGGGAAAGTTCCGGATCTATGTGCCAACGGTGTTTGAAATGATCGTCCTCTTTTTCTTTATAAAAATAGTTGTCCAGGTATAAAAGGAACTGGAAGTGATTTTGAGTGGATTTGTCCTTGGCTAGGTATTCCAGTAGATCATTTTCGGAAATGACCACTCCCAACTCTTTGATCACTTCATGTAACTCGTCAAAGACATGGGCGTTTTTTTGATATTCCGAAGATGCTTTTATGGTCGTGACCGAGTGCTTTTCTATCTGTCTGACCCGCTCACGAGTTATGCCGTATTTCTTACCGATCGCCTCCAGGGTCTTTTTTTCGGTGTCATCTCCCAAGCCGTGCCTTTCAATGATCACATCTCTCCCCCTGTCCGAGAGGGGTTGTAACAACGCTTTGGTGACCTGCTTAGGCCTGAAGGTAACAATGGCAGTTTTCGACATTTTACTTTTTGCTACTGGTAATTTTTAAATAATTGAATAATTTCTTCTAATTTTTTTGCAAAGGCAATCAGATTTATACCATATATAAAAGAATTTTTCAAATTCAGTTATCCAGTACGTAGTTAATTATTCGGTTTTTAACGTAGATAACCCTTTTAATTACCGCCCCTTGACACCATTTACCAAACGCTTCGGTCTTTTCGGCTTCCTTTTTCACCTGCTCTTCCGGAGTGTCCCGATCAACCTCCATCTCTCCACGGGTCTTGCCGTTTACCTGAATAGCGATCTTGGTCTTATCCTCCACCATTAACTTCTCGTTGTATTGAGGCCAGCCGCTTTGGTGGACCGATCTTTTCTTACCCATTCCGTGCCACAACTCCTCCGCAATATGGGGAGCCAAAGGCGCCAAAAGCATTACCAGAGTTTCAAAGTCCTTTTTAGGGACCTTCTCCAGCTTCTCCATCCTGTTGGTAAGGATCATAAGCGACGAGACGGCGGTATTGAATGAAAACGAGAAAATGTCATCTTCTACTTTTTTAATGGTCTGGTGAAGCAGTGTCGTAACATCTTTTTCCGATCTGGCCGAAGAGGAAACTTTGTTGGATAGTCTCCAAATCCTCTCCAGAAAACGATAAGCGCCGGCCGGGCCGTTTGGATTCCAGACAACCTCTCCGTCAAATGGTCCGATGAACATCATATAGATCCTCATAGCGTCCGCTCCGACTACTTCCACGACATCGTCGGGACTTATGACATTCCCCCACCTTTTACTCATCTTCCGGCCGTCGGGTCCTAAGACCAGTCCTTGATTTCGAAGTCCTTTAAACGGCTCTTTGGTGCTAGTCAGCCCTTTTTTGTATAGGAACTTGTGCCAGAATCTGGCATAGATCAAGTGCCGGGTGGCGTGTTCCACTCCGCCGACATACATATCAACCGGCATCCAGTATCTCTCTTTCTTCTCGGCGATGAACCTTTTATCGTTCCGAGGATCCAAAAAGCGAAGATAGTACCAACAAGATCCCGCCCACTGCGGCATGGTGTTGGTCTCTCTTTTGGCCTTACCCTGACACTTGGGACATTTGGTATTTACAAAAGAGCTAATATTGGCAAGCGGCGATTCTCCGGTGCCGGTCGGCTCGTAGGACTTAACATTGGGCAATTTGACCGGAAGATCTTTTTCCGGAACCGGAACGACACCGCAGTTATCACAATGAATAAGCGGGATCGGCTCTCCCCAGTAACGCTGTCTGGAAAAGACCCAGTCTTTAAGTTTGTAAGTTACTTTTTTCTTGCCTTTGACTTTCTTGCGGATGGCTTCTTTGGCGTCTTCGTTGGAAAGACCGCTGAATTCGCCGGAGTTTTCAAGTACTCCGTCGCCGGTATAGGCCAGATCGTCTCCTTTTTTAAGCCAATCCAGCCAGATATCCAGCTCGGCACAGGTTAAGGTGTCAGAAACTTCTTCCAACCGGAGCCACTCTATATCGTGTTTTGCTTTTTCTTCCTCGCTGATCTTTTTTTGCTTCTTGCTTTTCAGTTCAAAATGAACGGCTTTTGTATAGGCCTTTCGGTTCTCTCCTTTGTGAGCCGCGTGGTAGTGCGCCTCAACATAAAAAGGTGTTATCTTTTTTAGTTCAAGATCTACGAAACCGGTCTCTTCTTCGGCTTCCCGCCTTGCCGCTTTCTCTATATCTTCACCTTCTTCTACACCGCCGACCACAAAAGTTCGCCAGTTGTGTTTTTTCCATTTTAAGAAAAGCGTCTTGCCGCTTTCCGGATCGGTGATGATAACGTGGACCGTTCTTCTGGCAACTGTCTTCTTCCCTTTTACGGGAGGAGTGTACTTATCAACTCTTTTGGGATAGACGACATAACGGATCGGCAGATCTTTGGCTTTGGCAAAGGCCAGATCGCGTTCATCGTGAGCCGGAACCGCCATAATGGCACCGGTCCCGTAAGGCATCATCACGTAATCGGCGACAAAGACCGGTATCTCTTCACCATTTGCCGGATTTATGGCCGAGATCCCTTCTATCTTTACTCCGGTCTTTTTCTTGTCCTCGGCGGTCCTTTGAAGCTCGGTCTTTTTCTTGGCCTTGTTCATATAGTCCCTGACCTCTTTTTTGTTCTCTACCGAAGGCCAGACATCACTGACCACCGGATGCTCCGGAGCTACCACCATATAGGTAGCCCCGTATAAAGTGTCGGGTCTGGTGGTAAAGACCTTTAAGTTATGCTTCTCCGAATCCTTTGTCTTCAAGGCAAAATCAATTTCCGCTCCTTGGCTTTTGCCGATCCAGTTCCTTTGTGATTCCTTGACCGACTCCGGCCACTCGGGAAGCTCTTCTAGGTCCTTCAAAAGCTCTTCGGCGTAATCGGTTATCTTAAGGACCCATTGCCTGATCGGTTTTTGCTCCACTTCGGAATCACATCTCTCGCATCGCCCGCCTTCCAGATCCTCATTGGCCAGACCGGTCTTACACGACGGACACCAGTTTATGGGCTCATAAGACTCATAGGCCAGTCTCTCTTTGAACATCTGCAGAAAGATCCACTGCGTCCATTTGTAGTACTCGGGATCAGTGGTGTTTATCTCTCTGTCCCAGTCATACGACAAGCCCAATCTGGACAACTGCTTTTTATAACGAGCTACATTCTTCTGGACCGCCTTTTTGGGATGAACCTTGTTCTTGATGGCGTATCCTTCGGCCGGCAGTCCGAAAGCGTCCCAGCCCATCGGATGCAAGACGTTATACCCTTTCATTCGCAAAACTCGGCAATAGGCATCACTCGGTATGTATCCTCGCGGGTGTCCGATATGGACTCCTTCTCCGGAGGGGTAAGGGAACATATCCAGTACGTATCTTTTTTCTTTTTTGGAGTTATCCTT
>JBKHAI010000027.1:0-9685 GCA_046542915.1 Minisyncoccota bacterium
ATAGAAAAAATAAAAGCACGCCTGAGGCGTGCTTTTTTTATTGATCAAAAGAGCTTAAATCCCAGAGTAGTTTTTAGCAATAAGATCACTGCCATAAAAAACATACTCACGATAACTTTTCTTTCCGGAAAAGAATTTAAGATCTTCCTTTTTCTTACTCGGCTCGTTTTTGGAAGAACTTTGCCTGGGATTGAAAAGACCTTTACGCTTTCTGCTTCTTCCTGCCATTAGCTCTCTCCTTTGTTTAAATTGACAACGCTATCTCGTATCGTAACTGATAATTACAGAAATATCAAGAAAACACACTCCGGTATGGAGTGTGTTTAAAAGGAGCATGCTAATTTAAAGGATCAAGGAAATTCTCTCTTTGTTTAAAAAGAAACTCTTTCAGGAACAAAACATTACCTCCCCAAAAATAATTGACCAAAAGATCCAGTATCTCATACGGGGTACGGTTTATAAAAAGGTTATGAAATTTACGATGCAAATGTAAACTGACCTTGGCTATATTATCTGCCAACCCTTTCACTCTTGTGGTAGGGACAATGTGATGCCGGTCGTTTCTCGGAAGCTGAACCTGCTTTATGAAGGACCAGCTCTCAACAAAGCTGTCGGGAGCAAAAGCTTCATACTTCTTGAACTCCTTTATACCTTTTAGATCAAAGTAATTATTAATAAAGTAGATCTTTCCAGCCCAAAAATAGTTAACCAAAAAATCCAAAACCTCTTGCGGGGTACGGCTTTTAAATATCTGCCGATATTTACAACGAAGAGAATAGTTGATTTTTACAACATTGGTCTCTTCTTTACCTCCTCCACGGATCAGAGGTACAACAAAAAGGAAAGAATTCCTACGCAAGCTTTCTTGCTGATGAAAGATCTTTTGATATCTTTGGAGAGCTGAAGCTGAAGTCCAACGAACAATTTTACTACCAGCCGACGAATTTGAATTTATTCCGTTATCAGGACCGCGTAAATAAGACTCTCTTATACAATCAGTCATTAGCTACCTCCTTTATTATGATTTTAAGGTACTTACAGTTATTAATATAACACAACTTTTTAGATCAAAGTTTAAAAAATATCCACAAAGTAATACCTCTCTTGTTTTTTAGAGAGGTATTTTTTTCAAGTCTCCGTGAGCTCAGAGATCCTTTTATCTACAAAATCTTTAACAAACCTTAAGGCCTTCAGTTCCTTTTCGGGTACGATGTAACCGTTCCCGTTAATATGCTCACATTTCTCACACAAAAAAAGATTCGCTTGACTTGAGACCTTTAAAAAGATCTCTTCACATAAAGGGCAGTACTTAACCATTACAGAAACCATATCATTCTCCTTTCTTAAGGATAAGGTTTATAAGAACTTATACTAGCTAAAAAATAGAACTTTTTTTTGATCTTGTAAACCAAGTTATACACAAAAAACAACTCCAAAAAAGAAGGTCTTAAAAATTTCCACTGTTGTGAACCGGCTGGTCTTTAAATCGCTCAAAGAGAAATCTTCCATAAAAGAAACGATGGAAAGCTTCGGCTTCCCAGATAGCACCGTTTAAAGCATTATGTGGGAGCGGTTCTTTGGGGAGTCCCAGATATTCCATTATGGTGTCGGAGTTTATATTACTTCTGCCGTTTTTTTTAGGCAAAGTGTCACCATTTCTGATCATATTAAAAAAAGCGATAGAATGAAGATCCACTACTCTATGAGCCAAAGAGATACTAACCTCATCATTACGACGATAAGCGTTCTCTAAAAAAACAAGATCAAAATGAGGATTATGACCGGCTATAGTATGATCTTCGGAGTTTTCCACCCAGAGACGAAAAGAATCCAAAAGCTGAGCTTCGCTTTGTTTTTCCGGATCAAAAACATCTTCGCGAGTGAAGCCGTTTACGTCAAGTGCCTCTTGGCTAATATGGGCGTCTTCCCAAAGTCGACATTCTCCATAAAAATATCTTTCGGGATGCAAGAAATCAATAGCTCCGATACTCAATATTCCATGAACCCTGTGATCCACTCCAGAAGCTTCAAGATCAACTACTAACATATAGGTATTGTAACATAAGAAACTGTATTCTGATTCAAAGTGTCATTGGTTTAACCCTTTGCAGTTACTGGCCGGCCGATAACCCGCCTCCCGAGCTTCGGTTTCAGAAACAAACCAAACTTCATTCTCCGTGTTTATTCGCTGAGCGCCGGAACACCACGGCAAGTGATAAACCTCACCGTTTTTGGAACCCACAACAAAACCTTCTTCTTTATTGATCTCTTCAATAAATGAGATATCTTTTTCCTCATCAACTGCCGACATGGCTTCAAAATCATATTCCACTTTCACCGGCGTCTTACTCTCCTCTATTACCGATAGACGTCCCAGACCGAAAGAAAGAAAAGAAACCAGAGCAAAAATGACAAAAAACTCAGTAAAGGTCCTGATCTTTTTGATCTTCTCTTTTGATGAAAAATCTTGCACTATCTTTTTTTATAATATATAATAATTCCACTTGAAATTGATATTACCATAAGTATAAAACATTATGTCAACGAAAAAAGCAGGAGGTACAGTAAAAAACGGTCGCGATTCAAATCCGAATTATCTCGGAATGAAGCTTAATAATGGCCAAAAAGCCAAGATCGGCTCAATACTGGTGCGGCAAAGAGGAACCAGATTCTTGCCTGGGGAAAATGTTGGAATGGGAAAGGATCATACTCTTTTCGCCTTAAAAGAAGGAATTGTAACTTTGTCAGTTAAAAGAAAAAAGAGGTTTAACAATCGCACCGTCTCCAAAAAAGCCATAAACGTCTTACCGGTCTAATTTAAAGGTACCGCCTATAACAAAACCAAAACCGCCCTCTATGAAGGCGGTTTTTAATTATCATTTATTTCTATATTACTCGGACTTGACAGAGACCTTCACCGAAAGACCTTCTTTCTCTTCAAGATCCACCGGAATGGTGTACTCGCCAACCTCCTTGATCGGAGCTTTCAAGACCAGATCCTCAGCGTTAATATCAATATCGGCTTGCTCTTTCAGGACCGTCATAATATCTTCCTTTTCAATACCGGCGAAAAGAACTCCTTTCTCGTTGGCCTTGGCTTTGATCTCCATCGGCTTATCTTTTAAGGAATCCAACTTTTGAGTTAGATCTTCAATATAAGTGTTCCTTTTAACTCGCTCATTCTCTCTCAATTTCTCTATCTCTTGTTCCTTGGCCGGTGTTGCAAATTCTGCCAAGCCGTTCGGGATCAGATAATTTAATGCATAACCGTCAGCGGCATCTATCATATCAAATTTTTTTCCAAGTTTTGCTATGTCCTGAAGAAGAATAATTTTCATACTAAAATATTAACAAACTAATAAATTCTTTTCTCCCTGATGTATATAACACTTTTACCAAAAAACAGCAACCCCGGTAGTAATTATCGGCTGCTATTCATCGTTCAAGAGAAATTCCAGAGCTCTATCAAATTGAGGGTCTACTCCTTCTTGGTACTCCTCCTCCGTTAACTCTACCTCTATATCCGGCTCAATTCCTTCCCCCTCAAAGGAATGTCCTTCCGGAGTCAACCATTCCGCAATAGTAACCTTTAATGAGGTGTCAGAACCGATCTCCATGACCTCTTGAACAGAACCTTTACCGAAAGTTTGTGAACCGATCGTAGTAGCAACCCCGTGATCACTTAAAGCACCGGCAACTATTTCAGAAGCTGAGGCCGAACCACCATTTATGAGAACAACCATATCCAGATCGTTGATCGGAGAATGATAACCTTTGCTTCTATAAACTTTTTCTTCCCTGTTGTCACTGAACTTTTCTCTTATAACAACTTCACCTTCCTTTAAAAAGTAGCTGGCAACTTCTACTGACGCCTGAAGGTAACCACCGGGGTTATTTCTGAGATCCACGATCAATTTATCAGATCCACTGTTATTAAATTCTCTTATTGCTTCTCTGAATTTGGAAACCGACTGGCCGGCAAAATTAAAAAGTCTTATCACAAAGACGCCGTCCTCTCTTAGCTCTGTCTCAATGGTGGGAATATCAATAACACCTCTAACTATGCTGAACTCCAGAGGTTCATTTTCTCCTTCTCTTAAGACGGACAGCTCGACCTCGGTCCCCTTTTCTCCTCTAATAAGATCCACGGCTTCTTCTACCGTAATACCTTTTGTAGATTCACCATCTATCTCTATGATCTTGTCACCCGATTCCACTCCGGCTTCTTCAGCGGGAGTTCCTTGTAGAGGGGCCACGACGGTTATGACCTCATCACGTTCTCCTATCTCCATTCCAACTCCTTCAAACTGTCCTGATATATCGCTTTCAAACTTCTCTGATTCTTTGGGAGGCATAAAGACCGTATTAGGGTCATCATATGCCCGAGTGAGGCCCTTAGCAGCTTCCCAGACCCTTTCCTGAGTCGATACTTCCGACCCCTTTATATGATTTGCTTCCAAGGCCTTCCAGGTCTCCCAAAAAACCGAAAAATCAACGTTTTCCGGTTTATCTTCCTCTTTGTTCTTCAAGCCAGAAACATCGGCAACACTCTGATCATCTAGGTCAGAACCGGTCGCTACGCCGGCAAAAAAAGCTCCGGTCATTAAAATGATGACCAGTATCGATATAAACAAGAACCTGTTAGCCAGAATATTTTGCTTTTCGTCTTCCATAACGTGGTTATTATCTCAAAATGTACCCATCTGGTCAAATAACATCAAATTGGTATACTGAAATAATATGATAGAGAGAAAAGAATATCAAGGAACCACTTGGGTGGACATCTGCCAACCCAAATACGGAGAAATTGAAGACCTTATTAAAGAATTTGAGCTAGACCCCTTTACTGTTACCGAACTGACCAACCAAAGTCTTAAACAAAAAGTGGAGCTCCACTCAAACGCCATTTTTATAGTTTTATATGTACCAACTTTTAAGAATCGGGGAGGAAGTAAAGAGACCGTTGTTCAGGAAATAGACTTTTTGATAGGTAACGGGTTTATCATAACAATTCGACACGACCACATAGATGCAATAGTCCGAGCTAAAAAAATACTGGAAGTGAACTCGGCTCTAAACAAAAACCACTTTGAAAACGAAACACTTTTTGTCTTTTTCGAGATCTTTAAAGAGATCTATAATTCCCTGACCAACGAAGTAGAAGATATAAATATGGCCATAAATGAAATAAGTAAAGAGATGTTCAGTGGTAAAGAAAAACAGATGGTCTATTCTATTTCTTACGTTACAAGAACTCTACTGGAGTTTAAAAAGACGATCATAACTCATAAAGAAATACTAACATTGCTGGAAAGAGCCGGAAAAAGTCATTTCGGATCTTTCTTTACCGATTACATAAGTGCCATTAGGGCCGAATATGGGAAAATAGAACACTCCCTCGCCATCTCAAAAGAAGTTATAACAAATTTTCATTTTACTAATACATCCCTTGTTAACACTAAGCAAAACGAAATAATGCTCATGTTAACATCCGTCACTTTTTTGCTTCTACCGCTTTCTTTCATAGTGAGCTTATTCTTCCTGGATACCGTATCAAGGGTCCTTCCACCACCGCCTTATGACCTGTGGGTGCTGTTAGGAACTCTGGGCGCAGTGGCCTTATTTTTAGGATCGGTCTTCAAATATAAAGGATGGCTGTAAAATAAGCTGATCTGTGCTAAAATCAAGTAATGATCAGCATTTATAATAGCTTAACATCAAAAAAAGAAGTTTTTGAGCCGATCTATCCTGATCAGGTGGGAATTTATACCTGCGGACCGACCGTTTACGACAGAGTCCATCTCGGTAATTTGCGAGCCTTTACCAATGCCGATGTCTTTCGGAGAGTTTTTGAATATAATAACTATTCGGTCAAACAGGTCATCAACATAACCGATGTCGGACATTTGACAAGCGACGGCGACGACGGAGAGGACAAAATGGAAAAAAGAGCCAAAGAGAGAAAAAGCTCAGCTTCCGAGCTGGCACAGATCTATACTGATGCTTTTTTTGAAGATATTAAAGCCCTTAATGTTAGAACCGAGAACACTCTTTTTCCCAAAGCGACCGACCATATTAAAGAACAGATAGAGATCATCAAAAAATTAGAGGAAAAAGGCTTTACTTATAAAACCTCAGATGGAATATACTTTGATACATCCAAACTCTCCAACTATGACGCTTTTCAAACGGTCGGCAACAGCTTAAAACAAGGTGCCCGAATAGAAATAAACTCAGAAAAGATGCACCCCAACGATTTCGCTCTATGGAAATTCTCCCCTTTACAAGTAAAGCGTCAACAGGAATGGGACTCTCCTTGGGGTGTCGGTTTCCCCGGTTGGCACTTAGAATGTTCAGCGATGTCAATGAAGTACCTCGGAGAACAGTTTGACATTCACACCGGTGGAATAGACCATAAATTCCCCCACCACCCCAATGAAATAGCACAGTCGGAATCCGCCACCGGTAAGAAACCTTTTGTTCGTTACTGGATGCATATTGAGTTTATGTCCGTAGATAATAAAAAGATGGCTAAATCCGAAGGCAATTTCTTCACTTTAGGAGATCTCAACGATAAGGGTTTTTCACCTCTATCATTCCGCTATTTTGTCTTGGGAGCTCATTACCGAAGTCCTATAAACTTTACTTGGCAAGCACTAAGAGGAGCCTCCAACGCCTACAATAAGCTACTTGAACACGTTAAAGATCTCTATCAAGAAGAGTCGCCGGAAGCTGAACCGGACAGCGATTACCTGGAGGCCTTTAATGAAAGCATCAATAACGACTTTGACACTCCGGTCGCCCTAGCTCTTTTGTGGAAACTTGTTAAAGACAAAAAGATAAAGAACGATGTAAAATTGGCCACTATTAAAAACTTTGATGAAGTAATGGGCCTTAGTTTGACCAACTCGCCTATGGTGGAAATAACTATCCCTGAAGAGGTAGAAAAACTGGTGGAAAAAAGAGAAAAAGCCAGAGCCGCAAAAAAATGGAATGAGTCGGATGACCTGAGAGACAAAATAAAAGAAAAAGGCTTTAACGTGAAGGATACCCCTAATGGTCCGAAACTGGAAAAACTTTCTTGATTCTTTAACGTCCAGCGTCTTTTACACAGGATATGCACCGCTCCATCTTTCCTGATGAGTATTCTTTTTGTATTATATGAACAATATGAGTGCAGCCGACACCAATAACTCTCATTTCAAGGTTCCCCCACACAGCACAGAGGCAGAAATGGCACTTTTGGGTTCTATCCTGTTAAGACCCGACGGGTTGGATGAAGTAATAGATATGATCAACTCGGAGTCTTTTTACTCCGAAAAACATCGACTTATATTTGAGACCATACTGGAACTTTCCAAAAAGAACTCCCCTATTGATATGCTCTCTTTATCCTCTCGATTGAAAGAAAGAGGACTGCTTAAGAAGATAGGCGGAAACCCCTACCTAACCGAAGTAGTCAACAGCGTTCCTTCCGCCGCCCATTTAATGCACTACGGCGAGATAGTGCAAAAAAAGTCAATAATGAGGAAACTGATCAGGGCCTCGGAAAATATTTCCCAGCTTGGTTATAACGAAATGGAAGATCTGGATGATCTTTTGGATCAGGCGGAAAAAACGATATTTGAAGTAACGACCGGATCACAGACCCAAAAACTGGTAGAGATATCAGGAATACTGGGAGAAGCCTGGGAACGTTTGGACAGACTTCAAAAGTCAGATGACTCCATTCGGGGAGTTCCGACCGGTTTCAAGGATATAGATAACAAATTATCAGGTCTACAAAGATCAGACCTTATCATCTTAGCCGCCAGGCCCTCTATGGGAAAAACCGCCTTAGGTCTTGATATAGCTCGGCAATGTGCTGTCTATCACAACACGCCGGTTGGATTCTTTTCTTTAGAGATGAGTTCACAGCAGTTAGTTGACCGAATGTTGGCAAGCCACTCACGAGTTGATGCTTGGAAGTTAAGGACCGGTAAAGTATCAACCGATAGCGACTTTAACAGGATCCGTGACGCCTTGGACGATCTTTCCAAAGCCCCCATATACATTGATGACACTCCCGCTAATAATATTTTAAAAATTAGATCGGTCGCCAGAAAAATGAAAAGCGATAAAGGACTGGGGATGATCATCGTTGATTATCTCCAGCTTATGATGCCGACCCAGACCAAAGCCAGCGATTCAACCGTGCAACAGGTAACTGAGCTCTCCCGATCCTTGAAACAACTGGCACGAGAATTGGACGTACCGGTTCTGGCACTTTCCCAGTTGTCCCGAGCGGTGGAACAAAGAGGCGGCAGACCCCGTCTTTCGGACCTCAGAGATTCCGGTTCCATTGAGCAAGATGCCGACGTAGTGATGTTCATTCACCGAGAGCAGACCAAAGAAGAGACCGGCGAAAATTACAACTTAGCGGAGTTACTGATAGAAAAGCACCGTAACGGTCCAACCGGAAAGGTTAATCTTTATTTTGACGACGAGAAGTCAACCTTCCTAACCATAGAAAAATCCGATTTCGGACAACTGGAAGAAGAATTTAGCCTCCCCGAAGAAACAGATTAAAACAGTTCTTGTCAGTAATTACCTTATTAATAATGTCTCCCCTTTCCAGATTATCTCAAATATTAGCAAGTTTACCCGGTATCGGACCGCGACATGCTGAACGGTTGGCTTATCATATAAGCTCAAAGAACGAAACCTCTATAAATGAGTTAAAACAAGCTTTGGAAGAAGTTAAGGATCAAAGAAAAAGATGCCCCAGTTGCCGTGCCATTTTTTTTGAAAAAGACCAAAAGAACCAGATCTGTTCCTTTTGCCGTGATCCTAAAAAAAGCAACGAGCAGCTAATAGTTACGGATACAGAGATAAATCGAAACAATATAGAAAAAAGTAATGTGGCTAACGCGCGCTACTTTATTCTGGGACGAACATCACCTGTCACAGATACAAACGGAAATAAGATACCGATAAAAGAACTGGAGGCACGCATAAAAGATCTATCCAAGCAAGGCCTTAAGGAGGTCATTTTGGCATTTAACTATACACCGGAAGGAGAACATACCGCCTCTATGGTGAAAAATGGTATAGAAAAGACCATTCAAGAAAATGATCTGAAAATTTCCTTACTGGGAAGAGGTTTTTCGGCCGGTACCGAAGTAGAGTATTCCGATACAGATACTCTCAAACACGCTTTCAAGAATAGAAGTTGAAAAGACCGCTTTTAAGCGGTCTTTTTTTAGCAAACTAATATTTCCGATCTTATTTGATAGAAACGATCTTTAGCTTGTTATAAGGTTGGCGATGACCCTTACGTCTAAAATAGCGACTCTTGGATCTAAATTTGGTCACAGAAACCTTTTTACCCCTACCTTCTTCCAAGAACTCAGCGGTAACTTTAGAACCTTTCACGTAAGGTTCTCCAACATTGACAGAGGCACCGTCATCAACCAATAGCACCGTATCAAAGACAACCTTATCTCCTTCACTGTGTTCTCCCTCCAGCTTCTCTATTGAGATAACATCACCTTCTGAAACTTTGTACTGTTTACCACCGGTTTCTATTACGGCAAAGGGTGCCACTTTATTTTTTTCTTTTGTTTTTTCTTTGGTTTCGGGCATGATCCTAAATTTCTTTATAGGCGATCATTGTACATTAAAGACTAATTCTTTGCAACTCCAA
>JBKHAI010000028.1:0-8729 GCA_046542915.1 Minisyncoccota bacterium
CGAGTCCCTGCCGGGCAGCAAAAATTAGCGCAGCGGTTTTTTGATGTCCGGAGAAACTGCATTTCTGCAGTTTCGTCGGGACGAGAAAGGCGGAGCGATGTCGAACGAAGTGAGACCGCGAGCCCGGGTAGGAGCCACTTAGTGAACGAAGAGCAAAGCGATGAGTGAGCTTAGTGAGCTGACACCGAGTCCCTGCCGGGCAGCAAAAATTAGCGTAGCGGTTTTTTGATGTCCGGAGAAACTGTATTTCCAAAGTGGCGAGCCCTTGATAAATTTTACTCCTTGAGAGTGTGTTGGTCCGTCGGCTCTTTTCTTTTGAAAATTTAAAACCGGCAAGGTTCTGTCTTGCCGGTTCTTTGAGAGGTATAAAAAACCTATTTCACGCCAAAGCTGTGATCGGTTGGTGGGAATGTTTTTCCATAGGTGCGATAAGTACGGTTTTTTCTAAAAAATATTCACCCCGATAAATTTGAAAAGCACCTTCTTGGGCTCTTTTCATTCTTAATTCCATGTCAGGCATTGATCTTAATATCCTTAGAGCTTTTGGCATATCATATTCCTCCCAAAAAGGACAAAAGGAACAGATAAATTCTGTTTGGTCGAAATAACAGACAACATTTAAACAAAGATCATAGAGGATACATTCAAAGAAACGTCTTTTTTTGACCCATTCCTTACCAATACTTTCTTGTAGGTTTTCCAAAGACCTTTTAGTGTTTCTTTTTTTAAGATATTGAGGGACGGAGAACTTCGGTACGGTAATTTTAATTGGTTCGGTTTTTCTTTCTTGGTAAATAATGGATCCCGCCACAAAAACAGAAACTTCGTATTTCATGATCGCCTCCTTCTTGAGGGGTTAAGATTTGAAAGAACCATTTATTAAATATTATAACAAGGTAATTAAATAAAAGTATAGTACAAGTTCTTATGTTTTTATCTCTTTTTATTGATCGGAATTTATCTGGTATTATAAAGATATGGAAAATCTTGAAAAAATAATGAACTCAAACGAATCGCGAGAGGGTGTAAAAGACTCTGAAGATAGCGAAAAGGAGGAAAAATGGAAGGAGTGGTTATCGGAGGTGGATGGAGTAGTTGATGAAAAAGGAGAAAAGGTTGATGAGGGGGTTAAAGAAACTGTCGCCGCCTTTCTTGCTAATGATCTTCCAACATCGGGATCTTGCGAGGGGCATTTACAAGAAGAGGAATCGGGGCACTTATATCCTTGGATCGAAATAGCAACTCCGGAACCGGAGGGAATGGAGGAAGTTGACGATGAAGAGCGAGAGAAAATGGCAATGGAATGGAAGACCGAGAACTTGAAACAAAAAGCAAGGCTGATGACCTATCTGGAGGAGTTCTACAAGGACAGAGAAACCCCGATCGATGCCAGATTGGTTTTTCGAAACATAGGAAGGTATGGAGAGTTTCGGGTTCAAAGTTTTGGGGCGGACCTAATGGAGATCCTCTCTCCTAAAGAGCGAGAACAGAAAAGAGAACTCTATCTGAAAGAAATGAATGATCTTAAAGATTTTTTGAAAGAAAGATTCAAAGAGGATCTTGATCAGGAAAAAGATGAGAAAGATTAACCTAGGTTTATAAGTCTACATTTTTTAAATGTAACGAACTGTTCTCACAATAAAACGTGGTTAGGCAAAAACTTAAAAAGAGGAAAACAAACTTGATCATGAAAAGATCTCTGATGATGCTCTTGTTGGTGTTAATCCTAGTTTTTTTGAGCTATTTAATACACCAATCGGTCCATAAAGACATCGCGACACCGGAGGATATAGCGGAGGCTGAGGAGAGATGTCTCCAAAGGGAGGGGGAGTTACCGGAGAAGACCTTTACTTCCGACGGTTGTACACTGGTTCCCGATTGGAAGGTGTTGGATTGTTGCATTGAACACGATATGGATTACTGGTGTGGAGGCAGTGAAGAGGAAAGAGATTTATCCGACCAGATCTTCGGACAGTGTGTAAGAGAGAAGTCTGAAATCATCGGAACACTCTATTGGATCGGAGTGAGAATGGGAAGCGCTCTTGATCTTCCAACGCCTTGGCGTTGGGGTTATGGACACGAATATTAGAGGTAAACACCTTGCGTTTCGGTTAAAAAATTTCTTACGACCATAATTTTGAATAACCTTGAATCTTCGTAAGTGCAAGAGGACTCCTCTATTTCTTTTAAACGGGTAGGTGTAATATCGCCGTTTAATTGTTTGAACAAGGAACCCATCTTTAAAACACCGTTTTAAGATCAGAATAAATATTTTTTACAAAAGACGCTTTAGGATTTAATGTAATGTGAAACTGTAAATGAAAGTTAAGAAAATGTTAAAATATAGATAAGAGTAGTAAGGACAAGAGACTTTTATGAAAACTATTGTAGTTTACGCCCACCCGGGAACAGATGGTTTTAGCTCTGCCATGTTGGAGAGGGTGAAGGCTGATCTGGAGGAGAGAGGCATAGAGCATGAGATCTGGGATCTTTATGAGATGGGTTACGATCCGGTCTTGAAAAAGGAAGAAGTATATACTGCCGGTAATCGTAAAGTCTCCGATGAGAATCTTAAATTTCAGGAGAAAATAGGAGAAGCTTCAAAGCTGATCTTTATCTACCCCGTCTGGTGGGGTGGTATGCCGGCTATTTTGAAGGGCTTTATAGACAGGGTCTTTGTTCCGGGTTTTGCTTTTAAGTACAGAAAAGATAAACTTTTGAAATTTATTCCTGATGGATTACTAAAGGATAAAACCGTTATTTGTTTGGTAAGCTCCGGTGGACCTTGGATCCTTTATACCCTTATTTTAAATCCCGTTATGATAATTAATAAATTCGTCATCTTCGGATTCTGCGGAGCCAGAACCAAGACCTTTCAGATCTACGGTGCTACCAAACTCACTTCTCAAAAAAAAAGAAAGATAGAAAGAGTCTCAAAAAGGGCCGTTAACTGGATGTTAAGGAGGTAATAAGAACAAGACTCTCGCTTTTAAAAAATAATTTACATACTAACTAAAAATTTATCTATGTATGAAATAGAATACAGGGGAGTGTTTGACGCTCAAAAGTTTAAAGATCTGAAGGGTTATCTTGACAGAAGAGCTGAAAGTTTAGGTCAAGATGACAAGGACTGCTACTTTCATATCTTCCCCGATAAGCTTTTAAAACTGGTCAAGGATACCTCAAAAGTTAACACCAAGGTTTCTTTAAAGTTAAACCGTATCGGAGAGGGGTCTTCCTTTCCAGAGACCGAGTTCTACTTCGATATAGAGGAGTTTGGAAAGCGGTTTCCGTTTTTAAAAACTTTACCCGCCAAAGTAATGCATGAACCGCAAGAGCGAATAAACAACCGATACAAGGAGTGCGAAATCGCTTTGAAGTACAGCAATACCCGGGGTACCACATAGAGATAGAGAAGGTGGTTGAATCCGAAGATCGGCAGGCGGAAGCGAGAAGCGCTATTCAAGACGTCGCTAAAGAGTTGGACGTGTGCCTTATGACGGAAGAGGGGCTGAAGGCTTTCACCGAGGAGAAAGAAGCGAATTTTTGATGTGGAAGCGTCTTACGAGTTCTGTTCTTTTTTATTTTCTACTGGAGCTTAAATTTTGAAAAACTATTTTAAAATGATGTGCGAGTATCCATTTGCTTTTAGTGGATAATTAATTTTGTTTAATGATATCGGGAATATATAATTAACAGATGGTATATGATTTTATTGATTCGATTGTAGTTGAAAACGTTTTTGCTGTAACTGGTACACTCATCTTTTTCCTTTTCTTGGCTATCTTTATTGGTGGTCTAATATACTTGTTGGTGCTTTCAATCAAGGCTCTGTCTAAAAAGATAAAGAAGAAGAACTATACCAATGAAAAGAAAAAACTGAAGAAAAACTTTTGGAGGTGGATAGTTCTCTCTGTAGTAAGCTTCATTTTGAGTATTATTTCACTATATTTACGTCGAGCCGTCTCTTCTCCACCAATGGATGAGCCTCATTACCTTGCGCCGGCCGCGGCGATACATGGAAACATCCCAACATTTTGGGAAAAAGTTGATTCCTTTGCATTGACTCCGTTATTTGGTTTAATAACATTTGCTATTTTCCTTATCGGCCTCTTTGCCTACATTAACCGTCGTAAAAAACACAAATGATAGGAAAGATACTTAGTTTGGGAAGACAAAGATTGTGGACCTTTCATCGTGAACACCTTAGAGCAAAACATGAACTTTTCTATCTTTTTTGGGAGTGCACACTGAATTGCAACTTTCGTTGTAAGCACTGCGGTAGTAATGCCGGTGATAAAGTTATACAGGAAACACTTGGTACTGAAGATATCAAGAGCGCATTTTTGGACGTATCCAAAAATTTTGATGTTAGTAAGATCAGCGTAGCTATTACGGGAGGGGAGCCAATGTTGCGGGGGGATCTTTTTGAGGTAATGAAATACGCCAAATCTTTGGGTTTTAATTGGGGAATGGTCTCTAATGGTTTCCTGATTGACCGCGAAGCGGTTTTGAAAGCGAAAGATGCAGGTATGAAAACCGTGGATATAAGTATTGATGATATCGGCGAAGCCCATGATGATTTTAGGAATAAAGAGGGCGCTTACGAAAGGGCGGTAGAAGCTGTTAAACTTCTCAAAGAGGCCGATTTCTTATCCAAAATACGAATCACGACCACGATTCATGGCAAGAATGTCGATAAACTTGAGGAGATGCAAAAGACCTTTTCTTCTTTTGGTATTGACGGTTGGAGGCTTTTAGCCGTTGAACCGGTAGGAAGAACGATGGAGAGTGAAGATCTTTTGTTAAGTCGAAGTCAACTGGAAGGTCTTTTATCTTTTATAAAAGAGAAAAGAAAAGAAAACCGGAAGTTTCCGGTAACATTCGGATGCGCTCATTATTTGGGAGATGATTTTGAAGATAAGGTTAGAGATCATTTCTTCTATTGCGGGACGGGGATAAATATAGGAGGAATACTTCACAATGGAGATATTTTCGGGTGTCCCAATATTCCAAGGAGAAAAGAGTTAATTCAGGGTAATGTAAAAAAAGACTCTTTTTCGGAAGTTTGGAATAACAAGTTTGAGTTTTTTCGTGATAAAAATAGAACCTCGTGTACTAAGTGCCAGGGCTGTGATTCTTGGAATGAATGTTTGGGAGGATCCCTGCATTCTTGGGACTTCGACAGGAAACAGCCCAAGGTCTGTTTTATGGATGAAGAGCTGTAGCTATTATAAACTTGCGGATACCGGCTGGCTCAGGGAGGATACCCTGAATGGTTTCTCGAAACTTAGCTTGGGTATACCTTTCTCCTCTTCCAAAACGGAGGAATCCAACAGAGAAGACCGCTATCCAAAGGAGCAGAAACCTTCTCTGGAACAGACATCCCAAGCGAAGACGGTAACGCCGTCATAACCGGTGCCGACTAAGGATTATTCGGTAAAGATGGTCCAAAGACCTTAAATATAATTATTGTCGTTGTTATTTCCTTTTTTTTGATAGCCATTATGGCCGGGGGGTCACCTGGTGGCTGTTTTTCAGGGAGGCTTACAGCAGGGACGGTACTGTTTACTGCCACAGAGCTGAAGTTGACACAGTCGTTACCGTGGCTGATAGAGAATACTTGGTCGTAGATGATGAAACGATTACAAAAGGATAAAACCGTTATTTGTTTGGTAAGCTCCGGTGGACCTTGGATCCTTTATACCCTTATTTTAAATCCCGTTATGATAATTAATAAATTCGTCATCTTCGGATTCTGCGGAGCCAGAACCAAGACCTTTCAGATCTACGGTGCTACCAAACTCACTTCTCAAAAAATAAGAAAGATAGACAAAGTCTCTCAAAAAGCCCTTAAATGGATGTTGCGAAAATAGGAAACCGAGACTTCGTTAAATTAAGATCCGGTTCTCAATTTTAAAAAAGTGACGGCAATTTGAAATGCCGGTTTCTCCTGTTGAAAAATGTTTTGCTGTGTTTTTTGGGCAGTGTATACTGTAATTATTCTAAGAGTAATAGATAAAATCAGCTTTTCTTTACAGTGAACTGAGCAACCTTTATTAACTGTTAGGATATAGTTATAATTTCAAAAAAATGTCAGCTTATTTTTTTAATCAGAAGATCCTTGTAAATACCTTAGTGATCTCTTTTCTTTTAAGTTCTGTCGCTATTCCGGCTGTTGCTCAAGCGGTAGAAGATGAGGTTACCTATACCGGAATTAACACCAATATCTCAGGCGACGATGAACACACCGGGGAAGACCAAGGACCGTTTGATATCGGATTTGATTTTAACTACTACGGTACAGACTACTCCCAAGTGGATGTCAACATTAACGGTGTTCTTAATCTGGGACATAACTACACTACCGGCTTCTCTAATTATGAGCTAAGTGATAGTAGTGCATTTGAAAACTCCATCTTTGCTTTTTGGGATGATCTAAATACCGAAGGTGATGAGATCATCTATTACGCCACTATCGGCTCAGAACCAGATCGTAAGTTCGTAGTGCAGTGGACCAACCTCTATTTTTTTAACACCGATATCCAAATGGGTACCTTTCAAACCATTCTTTATGAAGACAGTAACAAGATCCAGATCCAGTACCGGGATCTCTTAGGAGGTGATCGCGCTCTCGGCAATAGCGCTACCATTGGTATTAAGAAAGATGATACAACCTATTCGCAGTATTCCCATGACACGGTTTCCATCGAAGAAGGGCAAGCGATCCGCTATACCCCGGATGGAGCAGACGATTATACGGAAGACGATCAAGCGGAATATGATCCTATCTACTTAGCGCCGGAAGGAGCTCCTTCTAGTCCTGAATTAGTAAATCCTACTGATGGCACCGAAGGAGTTACGTTAACGCCGACCTTTGAATGGCTGCCGGTGGAAGAGGCGGACAGTTATACAGTATTGGTCTCTACAGTTAGTGACTTTTCCAGCACGGTGGTCAACCAATCCGATATAACCGATACTTCCTATACTCTAGACAGTGATCTTACGGCTGATACTCAATACTACTGGCGAGTGCAATCCGTCAATTCCGATGGCAGTAGTTTATCTTCAACTCGTACCTTCACTACCGGCTCTGAGAACACGGCTCCGAATGTACCGTCCGAGGTAACCTCGGATACTTTACTGGGAGGAGAAGAAGTAAATGACTTGTCTAATGCTACTTTGACTGCCGGTTTATCTGACGATGACGAGGATGAGCAGGTACGTTATCGTTTACAGATCGCAACCGATGTTGATTTTAACCAATTAGCTCTGGATTATCGTTCGCCGTTTGGAGATGAGGGAAAGGTCACCTATACCTATGGTGAAAGCGAAGGATCCTATTTGGTCGGCTCAGCCACGACCAGTTTAGATGTTGATGACTATTATCTCCGTCTTCGTACCGAGGACGATGCCGCCGCCAGTAGTGAATGGTATGAGAGTGAAGGAGTGGCCTTTTCGGTGGTACCTGATGAAGAGGGGCCCGCGATCTCCGACGTATCGACAAGCCCCGGGGCTACCAGTACCACGATCGACTGGACCACCGATGAAACGGCTTCTTCTCAGGTAGAATATGGTCCTAGTAGCAGCTATTCAGCTTCGACCACTGTGGCAAACCTTTCTCCGGGAGTTATTGACCATCAAGTGGTAATAGATGATCTTGACCCTTGTCTTACTTACCATTTCCGGATCCGGTCCGTTGATGATAACGATAATCAGACTACCGGTAACGACCGTACCTTTACTACTCAAGGCTGTACTGCTGACGCAGATGTAACAGCGCAAACTGCCGGTTTAGCCGCCACCAGTTCCGATAACACGATCGAACTTCAAACCGACGATCGGGGGATCATGGTCTCGGTACCGGCCGGTTATGCAACTTCTACCGCCCATTTTCAACTTAAGAAGATCGATGCCGGACCGATCCGAGATGTGGCTCCCGCCCCGAGCGATCTTGATCTAGTAGCTGATCATACCTATTCCTTGCAGGCCGTTACCGACGATCTTCAAATTATTTCCCGGTTTAATGAGCCCGTCGGTATTGAACTTTCATATTCTGATGAAGATATTGAGTCTGTAGATAAAGGGTCACTGAGTGTCTTTCGTTTTGATGGAGTTGAGTGGCAAGAGTTGAATGATTGTTCTGTTGATACTGGTATGAACACCGTTAGCTGCACTACTGACCGTTTTTCCACCTTCGCACTGTTCGGTTCTGAGGAGACTTCAAGTTCTCAAAAAAGCCGTAGTACACGTTTTGGGTGTAAAGATAAAGAAGCTCTGAACTTTGATCGTTTCTCATCTCACAAACAGGAACTGTGTGAATACGATGACTCTGATGCTTCTAACGAGGTGGACGGATCCGAAGAAATTGAGGATCCTGATACTTTCGACAACGCCGAGGAGTTTGAGGAGTCGGAGGAAGCTGAGGGTTCCGATAGCTCCAACGGCTCCGAAGAAGTCCAAAGAAAAAAGCAGAATTTTGAGAATATTATTGACCGAAACCGTGAGCATTTTATTGAAATGCACAATTCGGGTATAAAACTTCCACAAAGTATACTTGACGTACTTGAACTTTCAGAAGATACGATAGCTGTTCGTGATCTTGAACTTGGTATGAAAGGGGATGATGTTCGTAAGCTTCAAACTTTGTTGATAAACGAGGGATATGATATACCGGCCGGGGCTACAGGCAATTTTCTTGAGCAGACACGGTCGGCTCTAGTAAACTA
>JBKHAI010000029.1:0-8329 GCA_046542915.1 Minisyncoccota bacterium
TCAAGTCCTCTCCCGCCCACATTTAAAAACATCCAAAAGGTGTACAGATCCTGTTTAAGAAGATTCAGAAAGAAACCGTTTTTCCTTAAATGGTCGGTATAAGTTCGGAAAGATTTGTAATTAAGGAATTGTCATAAAAGTACTGGCAGTACATTATCTTGACACTGTATTGAAAACTCCATATTCTTGGTCTAGATGTTTCGGTTGTCTTGGTTCTTTAAAAGGAGGTTGAAAATATGTCCAAAGATACGGACTGCATAGACTTACAAAAAGTGAAAGATAATTCCTGGGTGGATGAGGTTTTAGACGATTACCGTGACGATGTCCGTAAAGTACGTTCTCTTCTTGTGATGATAGGTGACCATTGGGTCCTTTACCCGCTTTGGGTGTTTGCAAGTATGGTTTCTCTTTTCCTTGCGCTACTTATTCGCTTAGACTTGAGAGTTGTTGTTTTTGGTTTAAATCAAGTGATATCGGCTTTGATCGTAGCTTTAGTCCTGTGCTTTGTCGGTTTACCGTCAGCTAAACTCCTTTTTCTTAAGAGGTGCAAAAGATTTTTATCCGAATTAGAAAAGGAGTTATCCAATGAAAAGGGTGCGGCGGCCTACGAAATTGTCGCAAAGAAAGAGGGGTCTTTAGTTTTTATTTTTCAAAGTGCCAAAAGACGACGACTACGGGACTGGTTCTTTATGTATTATCATTGTACCACCTTGGATAAAGAGACAAAGGAGAAGGGTATATGATAACAAACAAAACCCACCGATATCTCCGGTGGGTTTTTTCTTTCGATCTCATTGGGTTATGGTGAGATATCGTCCAGATGTTGTCGATATTTTTCTCCTTCGTCTATATTAAAAGAGAAATAAGGGATCAAAGATAATCTGGTATGGTCTTTTATGTATTTGGCAAAGGCGCCTTTTCCGCGATTTAATTTATCACTTATTTTCTTTTCTTTACTTTCCGGATAAACGGTTACACTTATGGTGGCTTTGGACATATCTTTATTTAGAGAAACCGAGGTTACCGTTACCATAGCTTCCGTAAATCTTTCCCTGGATATATAATCACCGGCGGCTTCCCTGATCGCTGACGAAAGTTTCTCCCTTTTATATTTCATATGGTCTTATTCTTTTACGGTAGTGAAAGCTGACAGAATATCTCCTTCTGAGACATCTGTGGGAGAATCTAGAAGTATTCCGCATTCTTGTCCTTGACCGACTGATTTAGTCGCAACTTTTTGTTGCTGTATCCCTTTTATTCTTCCTTGACTGATCGTTTCCTCGTTCCTTATCACCTTAACGCGATCATCTTTGGCCACTTCTCCTTCGGTAACCTTACCGCCCAAAACCTGTCCTTTTTTACTGGAGCTGAAATTCTTCAAGATCTTTAATCTGCCGTGTTCCTTATCTTTTTCCTCCGGTTCTTTGGTCTTTTTAATATGCTCATCTAGCCATTCAACCAGTTCATATATTATAGAAAAGAAGACCGGTTCAACTCCAATGTTCTCGCTGACCCTTTTGGCCGGAGGGTATATGGTGGTATTAAAGCCAATAAGTAAGGTTTTGGGGTCAATACCGGCGTTCTGGACATCTTTCTCCGATATGGCACTGGCCTCAGCTGTTAGAAAAGTGATATTAATATCCGGATCTTTCTCTTCTATCTTCTTTACCTCCTGTTGTATGGCTTCAATGGAACCGACGCTGTCAGCTTTAAGGATAATGGGAATATTGCGAACACCATTTTCTTTGGAAACTCCGGGGCAGGTACTTTCCGGAGATCTTGATCCCGAAAATTCCTTAACTTGTTTTTCGGCTTCTTTTTTGGTTTCTACCACATAAAAAGGAGCTCCCACTCGGGGTCTTTTATTCCACCCGGCGATGAAGACCGGACTGGAAAAACTCCTTTCTTCTATGGTGGAGCCGTCATATATCTGTATTTGCCTAACCGGTGAGTAGGCGTCTTCGGAGACCACCATGTCTCCGGTCTTTAAAGTTCCGTTCTTTATTATCAAAAGCGCCGCGGTACCTTTTTTGGGATCGGTAGTGGATTCAACCACCTGTCCGGAAGCTTTATCGTTCGGATCACCGTTCAACTCTTCCATATCGGCTAATAGAAGTATCATATCCAAAAGCTCCGGAATTCCTTCACCGGTCTTGGCCGATATGGCAACCGAAGGAACGTCGCCGGAATAATCTTCCACAAAAACACCATTTTCCGCCAATGACTTTTTGGTTCTTTGAACATCGGCTTTGGAGGTGTCTATTTTATTTATAGCTACTACAAAAGGGGTCTTTGTTGCAAAAAGGCAGTCTATGACCTCTTTGGTCTGGGGCATAACCCCATCTTCGGCCGATACTACTAATATAACAACGTCGGCCACCGAGGTTCCGCGTTCTCTTATAGAAGTGAAGGCTTCGTGGCCGGGAGTATCAAGGAAAGTTATGAATCTATCCTCGTTCGTCTCTTTGCTGTGATGAAGTTTCTCATAACCCGATAGGCACTGCGTTATCCCGCCGACTTCGCTGTCGGTGGTGTTGGTTTCCCGTATCTTATCAAGCAGGGATGACTTTCCGTGATCAACATGACCCAAAACTGCTATTACCGGAGGTCTTTTTATTTTTTCTTGGGTGGGCATATTAAAAGTATTAGAATTTATTACGACTGGCTTATTTATATCAAGCCTCCATATTGCTTTTTCGGCAAAAGTATCACTTTCGTGGAAGGGGATCTAGTGATCTCTGTCTTGGCCTTTCACTTTTTTCTCGGCTCTTGCAAGAACCTCTTTTTCCTCTTCGGAAAGATTGTGTTCAGAGACAAAGCGATTTACCGGTTTAGCGTAAATGCTTACTCTTTCTCTTGAATACAGACTTGAAATTACCACACCATCGCCACTTTCGTCAATGAAAGAAGTGGTAAAGCTTTGATTGCCACCGCCACCATTGCCTTTAAAGGGATTAAAACGAATGGTCTCAACTCCTTGTATGCTTCTTTTGACCCTGTTTTCCAGAGAAGTGATCTGGTCTTTAATATCTTTATGGGACCTTTCGTATTCGGTTAATTTTTTTTGTATCGTCTTTAAAGAATCTTCTATGTTGTCGGCCTTTGATCCTCCCAGCATGCTTTTTATTCGGCCGTTTAGTTTTACCAATTGCAAAAAAAGTATGACTAAACCGGTATAAGCCACAAGGATCAGTAAACCAGTTATGAAAAATAGTTGTTTGGGAGTGATGTTTTCTACAAATTCCATATTTTATGAATAATAACTCTTGAGCATTAAGGAGTAACAGCGTATGATTATACCTGAAAGGCACTTAAAGAGCAAAAGCAAAATGTTAACTTTTTTCAGTAAGAATAATAAAAGAATTTTTCTGGATTATGCTTCTACGACGCCTTTGGATGATAAGGTCAAGGAGTCTATGCGGGAGGCGGAGAAGTACTTTGCTAATCCGTCTTCTTTATATAAAGAGGGGGTGGAAGCTCGTAGTTTTTTGGATGACTCCAGAGATATGGTGGCGGAGACTCTGGGATGTAAAGCGAAAGAAGTGATCTTTACGGCAAGCGGTACCGAATCTTGCAATCTGGCCGTTCGCGGAACGGTAAAGGATCCCCGAAATGATCATATGGTCACTACCACTATTGAGCATCCGGCGATCTTAGAGAGTTTCAAAGCACTTGAAGCCGTCGGTTTACAAGTTACATATGTTGACGTTGATGAAGACGGGATCGTTCCGGTTCAAAAGATCCTGGACTCTATTCAACCTAACACCAAACTGGTCTCGGTAATGTACGTTAACAACGAAATAGGTACCATTCAGCCGATAAGAGATCTGGGTGTTGAGTTGGAAAAACTGAGAAACCGACAAGGGGTCGCCCCCTATCTACACACCGATGCCAGTCAGGCGCCGTGTTATCTTAATGTTTCGCCGCAGTCTTTAAAAGTTGATATGTTGACGTTGGACGGCTCTAAGATGTACGGCCCTAAGGGATCGGGGTTGCTATTCCGTCGTATCGGCTTAGACCTTGATCCTATAATATACGGTGGAGGGCAGGAGTCGGGATTAAGGTCAGGGACCGAGGATAATGTCAGAATACGAGGCATCGCTAAAGCCCTACAATTAGCTTCTCAGCTGAGGGCTTCCGAGTATGAAAGAGTAGAGGAGTTGAGTAAAGAACTTCGGCGAGGGGTAAAGGAAAACTTACCTTCTGCTGTTTTAAACGGAAGTTCAAAGAAGAGATCTCCTCATATAAATAATTTTTGCGTTCCCGAAACCGACAGCGAGTTCTTGGTTGTGAGAATGGATTCCTTGGGATGTGCCTGTTCTTCCTCTAGCGCTTGTAGATCCTTAAAAAAAGGAGCCGGTTCTCATGTTCTGGAGGCGATAGGCAAAAAGGAATGTGCCTCATCTTCTTTGCGGTTATCATTGGGGCGTTATTCAACTATCTCGGAGGTCCGCTGTGCTTGTGAACTTTTAGGTAAAGCGGTTAATTCCTAAAAGGTGATTTGATAACTAAATTTGCACCGCCTCCGATTTTCTTTTAATATTAAGTCATACTTTTTATGGAAGATCTTAATCAGCGACAACTTGTTCTTCTTATTATACTTGTGGGTTTTGTAACCTCCATTGCAACAAGCATTATCACGGTGTCGTTATTGGACTATGCCCCTCCTTCTGTTACCAGTAATGTTGAGAGGGTGGTGGAGAGGACGGTAGAGTATGTCTCGCCTCAAGAAGTGGAAAAGAAGGAGGTCACTGAAGTGAAGGAGATAGTGGAAGAAAGGGTCATAGACCGAGGGGATGACATAATAAGCGATGCCGATAACTCTGCTCGTCCGGCCGGTGTCTCTGTTTTTAAGGAGGAAGAAGAGACCCAAGCTCAAGGAGTTATAATTTCCGAAAAAAGAATTCTTTTACCTTTTGTTGCCGAAGAAGGAGCTGTTTATGAACTAGATCTCAATGAGGAAGAGGTTGAGAGCGTGGAAGTTGAGGTCATTTTTTCCTCTGATGAAACAGGCTTTTCTATTGCCGAGAAGAAAGAGGATAATGAAGAGGTTCCGTTTCCAGAAGTTAAAATAGCAGAAGCAACACCAGAAAGGGGTTCAACTGTTTTACATATAGAGAACACCGATAAGAAGGTCTTACACGTCGGCAGAGTAGCTTGGCTTGATGTGGATGAAGAAGGAGAAGTTAACACTATTGGAACTGATGGAATTGGCTCCGCCACTAGCGGAGCTTTTATAACCAATCTGGCTGGGGAGATATGGGGGGTTCAGTTAAATGAAGAAGTTGGAAGCTATACCAGTATCTTTGTTATAAAGGATGCTATCAAGGAGTTTGAAGAAAGGGAGGAGGGTGATACTGAAGAAAATAACGATGACGAAGAAGGGAATACGGCTGAAGACCCTGAATCGGACTCTGAAGAGCAAGAAAGCTAATTTTTGACTCTTAATTATATTTGTAGTAAAATTTTTACAGTTATTTGATTTATGTTACCTTTTAACCAATTTACAACAAAAGCAAAAGACGCCATCAGAAAGGCGCATGAAATGGCTATTGAGCGCGGACAGAACCACGTTAATCCGATGCATCTTTTGGCTGCCTTAGTATCGCAAGAAGAAAGTGTCATAACCTCTCTATTAGACCGATTAGAGGTTGACCAATTTTCTCTGATGGAGACCATAAATGAGGTTCTGGAGGAGCCCAATGCCGGAGCGACACTTTCTTCTTCTTATCAGATATACTTAACTCCGGAGTTAGCTCAGGCGATAGATCATTCCGCTAAGATAGCTTCTGACCTGGGAGACGAATATGTTTCTACGGAGCATCTTTTTATGGCGGTCATCGATAGCTCCAGTACCACTCGTGAACTAATGGGCAGATTTCGTGTTGATAACAATGCAGTGATGAAAGTTTTGGAGCAGGTCAGAGAAGGAACCGAGATGGAGGGCAAAGAACCCAAGAAATATAATTCTTTAGCCAAATACACCAGAAATTTAACAAAGTTAGCGTCAGAACATAAACTTGATCCGGTCATTGGAAGAGATACGGAGATCTCCAGAATAATGCAGATACTCTCCAGGAGAACCAAGAACAACCCCATCCTTATAGGAGAAGCCGGTGTTGGAAAGACGGCCGTAGCGGAAGCTTTGGCTTCTAAAATAGCTACAGGCAATGTACCTGAATCCCTGAAAGATAAAGAGATCGTTTCGCTTGATCTGGGGATGCTAATAGCCGGAACTAAATACCGAGGTGAGTTTGAGGACCGCCTGAAGAACATAATTAAGGAGATAGAAAGATCTGAGGGTAATATAATTCTCTTTATTGACGAGATGCATACTCTGATCGGCGCCGGTGCCGCGGAAGGATCCTATGATGCCGCCAATATGTTGAAACCACCACTTGCCAAAGGCGATCTTCGTGTTATTGGAGCAACCACTCTGAAAGAGTTCCAGAAGAACATTGAAAAGGACCCGGCCCTTACCAGAAGATTTCAGCCGGTTCATGTGCATGAACCCGCGGTTGATGACACCGTCAATATCTTAAGAGGTTTGAAAGAAAAGTACGAACTCTATCATGGTGTCAGGATAACCGACGATGCTTTAGTAGCAGCGGTTTCTTTAAGTAGCCGTTACATAACAGATCGCTTCTTGCCTGATAAAGCCGTGGATCTGATAGACGAATCTTCTTCTCATTTAAAGATATCTCTGGAGAACATTCCTCCGGTACTGGAAGAGACTTACTCCAAGATCAGAAAACTGGAAATAGAAAGGGAAGCATTAAAGATGGAAGATGACCAACCTAATAAAAGAACCAAGAACAATAAACGTATTAAAGAGATAGATAAGGAAATAGCCGATCTTAAAGAGCAGATATATGATATTGACCTGCGCTGGAACAACGAGAAAGAGACCGTATCCAGGATCAAAGACATCAAAAAAGAACTGGAAGATCTTCGTATTGAAGCAGAAGGAGCCGAAGCCAAACTGGACCTATCTCATGCCGCAGAGATCAGGTATGGGCAGATCCCGGAACTGGAGAAAGAGATGAAAGAAAAAAGCAAGCGTCTTAAGAAACTTCAAGAATCACGAAGGATCCTGAAAGAGGAGATAACCGAGGCCGATATTGCCGATGTGGTTTCGGAATGGACCGGTATTCCGGTTTCCCGAATGTTGGAAGAGGAGGCCGACAAGCTCTCCAGAATGGAAGATGAAATAAAGAAGCGGATAATCGGCCAGAGTGATGCCGTCAAGAAGGTTTCCGACACCGTTAAACGAGCCCGTGCCGGTATCGACGATCCTAATAGGCCTATTGGTTCCTTTATCTTTCTCGGTCCCACGGGGGTGGGAAAGACCGAGCTGACCAAGTCTTTAACCGAGTTCCTCTTTGACGATGAGAAAGCTCTGGTCAGGGTTGATATGTCCGAGTATATGGAAAAACATGCCGTCTCTAAGTTGATCGGTTCTCCTCCGGGGTATGTGGGCCATGATGAAGGGGGAGGATTTACGGAAATAGTACGTCACAGACCTTATTCTGTTATCTTGTTTGACGAGATAGAGAAAGCTCATCCGGAGGTCTTCAACATACTTCTACAGATCCTTGATAACGGTCGCCTTAAGGATGCTAAAGGCCGTAATGTGGACTTTACTAATACCATCATAATTATGACCTCCAACGCCGGAGCTCAGCATATTGATACTATGCAAAAGCTCGGCTTTGGTGAAGGTCAAGCGGATGATTATGCCGCTGTTAAAGATAAAGTTATGGCAAGTTTGAAGGAGTTCTTCCGTCCGGAGTTCCTGAATCGTCTGGATGACATAGTACTCTTTGATACCTTAGACGAGCAATCGGTCAAGAAGATAGTGAGGATGCAGATCAAGGAAGTTCAAGAACGTCTCCAACAAAAAGAGATCACTCTAAAGGTTTCTGCCGGAGTCATCAACCAACTGACCAAAGAGGGCTACAGTCCTCAATATGGTGCCAGGCCGATAAAGCGACTTATACAGTCAAAGATAATGACCCCTATTGCCTCTATGATGGTCTCTAAGGAGATAATGAAAGGAGGTTCGGTAGCAGTCGGGGTTAAAAAAGATGGAGAGTTCAAGTTTGACGTCAAGAAAGGTAAAAAAGGAAGTCTGTTACGGGAGCGTCCGGTGGAGTATTCGGAACTGGAAGATAAACAGTTCTCTATGAACACTTAACATAAACCCCTCTTTTATGTTATATTCTTTCCAGGTAAAGGAAAGATGCGTCGGTGGCAGAGCGGTCAAATGCAGCGGACTGTAAATCCGCCGTCCTCAGGACTACGGGGGTTCGAATCCCTCCCGGCGCAC
>JBKHAI010000030.1:0-8296 GCA_046542915.1 Minisyncoccota bacterium
CTGCGGAGGGTGTGGGACTCGAACCCACAAGGGGCGTTAAACCCCTACGGATTAGCAATCCGCTGCCTTACCATTCGGCGCAACCCTCCTTGTGCATACTCAGATACTACCACATCAGGAGTCTTTTTCAATGTATCTAATGAGCCAATGTCAGGGCGTAAACTTCTTTGGCTCCGGCTTGTAAAAGAACAAGCCGGGCTTCTTTTAAGGTGCTTCCGGTGGTGGTTACGTCATCTATGAGAATGATGGTTTTATCTTTTAATCTTCTTTTTTCTTTTTCGGGTACTACAAAACAGTTTTTCATATTCTTTAACCTCTCTTTTCTTTTTAGCTTTGTCTGCGGAAGGGTGTTTATGGTCCGCTTAAGAAAGTCGGGGGAGTAGATGAAAATGTTTTCTTTGTTGTTTTTTAACATTGAGGTTGCCAGAAGTTCACTCTGATTATATTTTCTCTCGGCCAGCCTTTTTCTAGAAAGAGGGATCGGAGTAACATGTATTTCGTTATTTTTAAGGTCGTTTGACTTAGATATCTTTTTCATTCTCTCAAAAAGTAATTTTCCAAAAGAATCGATTAAGAAAGAGTTACCCCTATATTTAATATGCCAAACTATTTCTTGCACTTTTTCATTCCTGTAGTTAAAGAGAGGAATTATAAAAGGATAAGGAGAGTAGGGTTTTTTGGGCAGCACCTTTTCTATTTCACGGGGTTCCATAACTTCAAATTCTTTTATTGTCGGAGAAGTGGGGAATATTAAAGAAGCGGCGGTCGTCTTTATTTTTCTCAAGAAGCTAGACATATTAACTGTGGAGAAATGATTTGCTTTTCATTATAGACAATATGGTATCATTACTCCATATGGCAAACTTCTTCGGGCGCATTTTTA
The DNA here is from genome assembly GCA_046542915.1 of Minisyncoccota bacterium. GTDB lineage: Bacteria > Patescibacteriota > Minisyncoccia > Phycocordibacterales > CSBR16-193 > SKVL01. The sequence continues at coordinate 884 of JBKHAI010000030.1, forward strand.
GCAAAAGCGAAAAGCGGGCACTTGGTGTGGATATAGGATCTTCTTCTATAAAAGTAGTAGAGCTCTATACCGACAGCGGGCACGTCTATTTGGAGACTTATGGTTCCGTGGCCTTAGGACCCTATGCTGATCTGGAGGTTGGTAAAGCCACCGGTCTTTCGGTGGAAAAGATCCAGGACGCTTTACAGAAGGTTATGCAAGAATCCGGTTGTAGTGCTGAGAAGGCGGCTGCGACCATACCTTTTAATGCCAGTCTTGTTTCTGTCATTAGGTTGCCGAAAGTTTCTGAGAACAGACTTGAGCAGATAATACCGATAGAGGCGCGTAAGTATATACCCGCCACATTGGAAGAGGTTGTTTTGGACTGGTCGGTCATTGATGCCAGACCTGATATACCGGTTGATAATAAGAAGGTGGAAGAAGACGGTAACGGCAATGAGAGCGCTGAAAATGCGGACAAAGGTGAAGAGCAGGATAAAGATAAAAAAGAAGAGAAAAAGGGTGACGGAGTTGCTCAAATAGATGTTCTGCTTGCTGCCATTCATAACGACAGCATTGAGCGTTATGAGAAGATCCTTAAAGGAACATCTTTGGAGGTTTCCTTTTATGAAATAGAGGTTTTCAGTACTTTAAGAGCGCTCTCTATTGAAGAGAACATTCCGGTCGCTGTTATTGATATCGGCTCTGCTTCAAGTAAGGTTTACATAATTGAAGGGGGCATGATGCGGGCTTCCCATACGATAAATAGAGGGTCACAAGACATCACGATCGCTATTGCCAAGGTGATGAATATCTCGGAAGAAGAGGCCGAGATGGTAAAAAGAGCCATTGGAGCCGGAGGTTCTTACATCCACCTTCAAGAAGCGGTGCAGAATGTGCTTGACCATCTGTTTTCCGAAGCTCTTAGATTTATTAACAATTATGAAAAGAAGAACTCCCGAGCTCTTGAGAGAGTGATCCTCTCGGGCGGTGGAGCTACGATGAAAGGTTTACAGAATACCGCTCAGGAGTTCTTAAGTAAAGAAGTTCAGGTCGCCAAACCTTTTGATGTCGTTAAGAGCTTTCCTTTTATGAAAGAAACACTGGCCAAGATAGGGCCTGAGTATACTCCCGCTATCGGTGCAGCTCTGAGGGCGATCGGTTTTGAAAAATAGTGTTGATAACTTTCTTGAAAATAAAATAAACGTGATATAATTAATTACGTCAATAATTAACTAAATTAATTTAAAAACAGTGGCGGAAGAAAACAAACAACCATCATTCATACCCAAAGCAAGAGGATTTGAAAGAAGCAAGGAAAAAACCTCTTATAGCCTTTTTACGCTAACTGGGACCTCGGTGTTTGTTCTGGTTTTGCTTGTTTCCGCTTCTTTCTTTGGGTACGAGTATTACTTGAACTCTAAAATAGAACAGATGGAAGAAGAACTTGTTCCGGCCGAGGAGCTTTTTGATTCTGAATTTATCAGGGAACTTAACGCGGCCGATCTTATGATCACTTCTTCCGAGGAGCTGATGGAAAAGCGAGTAGCTCCGACGGAGATATTCTTCATTCTAGAGGATCTAACTGCCGAGAATATCTATTTTTATGATTTCAGTTATGTTTCACATAAGGTAGAAGAAGGCAGTCAAACCTTAGTGGAGCTGAAGGCGGTAGCACCAAGTTATGAAGCTATTGCTTTTCAGTCAGATGTCTTTAGAGAAGAAGAGAAGATAAGTGATGTTTCTGTGGAAAATATCCACCTTGATGAAGAGGATATTAAATTTGATGTAATATTGAGTTTGGATGAAGAAGTGCTTTTGTATAAGGAAAAAATATAAAATTATATGGATCAAAACATTGCTACAACAGTTTTAATAGTGTCGGCGCTGATAATATTCTTTACGTATACCACGTCAGCTTATACTTCTATTCAAGCTCTTTCTCTGGAGAAAGAAAGGTTCCAAGAGGTTACGGAACAGGCCAACAGGCTCGCCGAAAAAGAAGAGGAGAAGAGAGAAGATCACGAAGAATTTCAGGAGCACCAGGATGACTTTGAGAGCATGGTTCCCACCAGACGAGACGATGCCAGAACTCTAATGATCATTAACGCTATGGCCGGCGCTAATAATATTTCTATCCTTGACATTAAGGTGAACGAAGGCGCCAGAGGACAAAGAAGGAGTTCCTATAGAGGTCAAGAGGAAGAAGGAGTAGAGAGGAAGATAAAAACCATAGATATGGAGTTTGAGGGAAAATATGAGGATTTTGCCAAGTTCTTAACGGCCTTGGAAAGAAGTAGGAGAATTTTTGACACTGTTGCGATGGAATTTGAAAGCAATGAAGGTTCAAGTGTTTATACCTTTAATGCCTCAGTACAGACTTATTGGATAGAATAGTAATAAATATTTTTATGGATCTTATAAAAAATTACAGATATCCCATTATAATCATCTTCCTGCTTTTGATAATTGGCTGGGTGCTTCTTGCTTTTGTATACGGTGGCGATGAGGTTGAAGACGCCATGGGCAAAAAAGAGATGCTGGACGATTATGTGAGCAGAATAGAGGCTATAGAAGGGCTAAGTCTCAGTGCTGATTTTCTTGAAACCGACCTTTATCTTTCCTTGACGGATGAATTTGAAAAAGAGGTGACAGAAGTAGATATTGGTCGAGTGAATCCCTTTAGTCCGTTCTAGGGTCACGCGACCTGAATGATTTTATTAATGATCGACGATAATGGGTTATTATGGACCTTCTTGAACTTTTATTAGAAAAAAACTTAATAAGTTCCGACGAAGCGGAGAAGGTTCGCGAAGAAGCAGAAAACAGCGGAGAGTACTTAGAGGATGTTTTAGATAAGCAGAATATAATAAACTCTGACGAGGTTGCTAAAGAAAAGAGTGAATACTTCAATATCCCTTTTAAAAAAATAGAAGGTGATATTTCTAAAGAGGTTTTAGAATACATACCCGAGGAGTCAGCTCGCCACTATAGGATCATTCCTATCGGTATTTCTGATAATGTCTTGGAGATAGGTGCCATCAATCCCGACAGGATAGAAGTTCGGGATGTTTTGAATTTCATCTCTTCCAAAACGGATATGCCGTACAAGCTTTTTACGGTCTCTAATGCTGACTTTCAGAAGGTATTATCCATGTATCGTGGTCTTAAGGGAGAAGTTAAGGAGGCACTATCGGAGCTTGAAGATGAATTTAATATACAATCAGGCGGTCCGGAGGAAACCGATCAAGATGAGGGGGTGACGACAGAGTCATATGACATGGAAGAGGAGAAGGCCAAGATCGTGGAAGATGCTCCGGTAACCAAAATAGTTGCAACAATTCTTCGCTACGCCACCGACGGGGATGCTTCCGACGTGCATGTGGAGCCGATGCCGGACAATACTCGCGTTCGTTTTCGTGTGGATGGAGAGTTGAATACTAGTTTGGTGTTACCGCAAAAGGTTCACAATTCAGTAGCCGCCCGAATAAAGGTTCTCTCCAATATGAAATTAGACGAAAAAAGGAGACCGCAAGACGGTAGGTTCTCAGCCAGAATAGACAAGAGAAAAATAGATTTTCGTGTTTCTACTTTTCCTACCTATAACGGGGAAAAGGTTGTTATGCGTATTCTGGATTCTTCTCAAGGAGTTAGGCGCTTAGACGACATTGGTCTGCGGCAGATCAATGTGGATAAACTTAAAAAAGCGGCCCAAAAACCCTATGGAATAATCTTAATGTCCGGTCCCACCGGTTCCGGTAAGACCACCACTCTCTATGCCATGCTTCAAGAAGTGGACAGGGAAAAGAACAATGTTTTAAGTTTGGAAGATCCGGTGGAGTACAACATGGAAGGCATCAGTCAATCGCAAGTAAGAAGCGATATTGGTTACACTTTCGCTAACGGTTTAAGGACCATTTTAAGACAAGACCCCGATATCATAATGGTAGGAGAGATCAGAGACAAAGAGACGGCTCAGTTGGCAATTCAGGCCGCTTTGACCGGTCATTTGGTCTTCTCGACCATTCATACCAATAATGCTATAGGTGTTATTCCCAGACTTGTTGATATGGGTGTTGACCCTTATCTTATAGCCCCTACTTTAGTAATGGCCATAGCTCAGCGATTGGTCAGGGATCTTTGTCCCTCGGCCGCAGAGGAAGTACCCACGGAGGGAAGTATAAAAGAAATGGTAAACAAGCAGTTTGAGGATCTGCCGGAAGAGTTCCGGAAAGAGATCGAGATACCGGACAAGGTTTATCAGGCCGGCTCCAGTTCCGAGTGTCCGACGGGGGTCAAGGGCAGAAGTGCCGTTGTGGAAATACTGGAGATGGATAGAGAGTTGGAGAATATAATTTTGACCGACCCTAACGAGAACAAGATTGAAGAGTATGCCCGATCAAAAGGAATGTTAACCTTAAGAGAAGACGCGATGTTAAAGGCCTTTAAAGGCGAGATACCGTTTTCAGAAGTAAGTACTTTATAGGTGAAAGTTGAGGCGTGTGTTAACATTAAATTAAAGTTTTTTATTAAGAGATCTTATGACAAAAGAACCCAAGAAAGTTTTTATAGTGGATGATGACTATTTCCTTCTTAATATGTACTCATTGAAGTTCAAGAACAATGGCATGGAAGTGGAAGTTGCCGGTGGTAGTGATGAGGCCTTAGAGAAACTGGAAGGTGGTTTGAAGCCGGACATCATCTTGCTTGATATCATAATGCCCGGAACCGACGGTTTGACCCTTTTGAAGGAAATAAGAGAGCGGAAATTGGCGGAAGATTCTTTTGTCATAATGCTTACCAATCAGGGACTGCAGGAGGATATGGATAAGGCCAAGGAACTGGACGTGGATGGTTACATCGTTAAGGCCACCTCTATTCCTTCTGAGGTTGTGGCGGAAGTGGAAAAGATAGTTTCAAAAAATGAAAGTTAATATATAATAAAACTATGTCATACGAAAAATTTCTAGATTTTGTCGAAACAGTTATCAAAGAAGAGGGTTCCGATCTCCATATCGCCGAAGAGAGAAAGCCCATAATCAGAGTAGATGGAAACCTTACCCCGATCAATCGTTACGATGAGCTTGCCAAGGAAGATATGGAAGAGATCCTGAAAGAGTTGATCCCGGAGGACGCTAAAGAACGTTTTAAAGAAAACAAAGAAGTTGATTTTTCGTATTCCCCTAAAGAGGGAGTCAGATTTCGTGTTAATGCCTATATTCAGCAAAGTAAGTTATGTGCGGCCTTGAGGCTTATACCGAATCGAATAAAGACGCTGGAAGAGTTGCGACTCCCTTCGGTTCTTTATGATTTTGCTCAGATGAAACAGGGCTTCTTTCTGGTGGCCGGCCCCACCGGACACGGTAAAAGTACTACATTGGCTTCGGTGATAGATATCATCAATCGGGAACGATCCGAGCACATAATTACCATTGAAGATCCAATAGAGTATGTTTTTACTCCGGAAAAGTCCATTATTGATCAGCGAGAGGTGAGAATGGACGCTACCGATTTCCCTTCAGCTTTAACGGCCGTATTCAGGCAAGACGGGGATGTCTTGATGATCGGTGAGATGAGAGAGCCGGAAACTATGTCAACCGCCGTTACTGCCGCGGAAACCGGTCATCTGGTCTTTTCCACTTTACACACCAATTCGGCCGCCCAGACCATAGAACGTATCATAGACTCTTTTGCCTCACAGCAACAAGACCAGATACGAGTACAACTGGCGGGAAGTTTAGCCGGGGTCTTTTCTCAACGTCTGATACCACGGATCGCCGGAGGTATAGTTCCGGCTTATGAGCTTTTAATATCCAATACTGCTGTTTCTAACCTCATTCGTGAAAAGCGTACCCACGAGATAGACACCGTTATAGAGACAAGTTCCTCTGAGGGAATGATAACTATGAACAAGTCCTTGGCCGATCTTGTCAGAGACGGAGAAATAACAATGGAAAACGCTTTCCTAAACAGCAATAACAGACGCGCGCTGGAGCGAATGCTTTAATTGTTATATTAAAAGATCTTTTGACACACAAGAACAAATATGCTTTTCAAATACAAAGCGATAACAAAAGACGGCAAAGAGAGAGAAGGGGCTGTTGATGCCGTCAGTGAAGAAAGCGCGGTTAACGCCTTACAGAAAAGAGGTCTCATTGTTTCGGATATATGGCGTGAAGGTGACTCGTGGTTCTCGCAACTTCAAAACTCATCATTTTTTGGTGGGGTTTCTCACAGAGATATGGTGGTCATATCTCGTCAGATCTCTACTCTTTTTGAGGCACAAATATCAGCTCTACGGGTATTTCGGCTTTTATCTGAAGAGACCGAAAACGATAGTCTCAGAATGATCCTGGAGAAGGTCGCTAACGATATTCAAGACGGAAAACCGTTATCGGAAGCTTTTGCCAGACACCCCAAGGTCTTTTCCAGTTTTTATATAAATATGGTCCGTGCCGGTGAAGAATCGGGACAGTTGAATGAAACCTTCAAATATCTGGCTGATTATCTGGAAAGAACTCATGATCTTATAACCAAGGCCAAGCACGCTTTGATCTATCCGGCTTTTGTTATCGTTGTTTTTATTGCCGTTATGATCCTTATATTCACGGCGGTTATTCCGGAGATAGCCGGCATTCTAACCGAATCCGGACAAGAATTACCGGTTTATACCAAAATAGTCATAGCGGTAAGTGACTTTTTCGTCAATTACGGTATTTATCTTCTTGGTCTGGTGGTTGCCGCTATAGCGGGTGTTATTTGGTGGGCGAGAACACCTACCGGTTCAGAGATCATTGACACCTTTAAACTATCCATTCCGTTGATCGGAACCCTTTACAAGAAACTTTATTTGGCAAGGATCGCCGATACCATGACCACGCTGATATCCAGCGGGGTTTCTATGACAAGAGCTTTAGAGGTATCTTCCATTGTTGTTGATAACCGTATTTATAAAAAAGTTTTGGAAGATGTAACACGATCGGTGAAGGATGGAGCTCCGGTTTCAGAAGCTTTTTCCAGACACGAAGAGATCCCCACTATGATGGTTCAGATGATAAAGGTCAGTGAAGAAGGTGGCGCCGTCGGAAGCGTGCTTAGCACCCTGGCGGTTTTTTACCAAAAAGAGGTTACCGCGGCGGTGGACACCTTGATGAGTTTAATAGAGCCGATCATGATGATCGCTCTTGGTCTTTTGGTCGGTTTTCTTTTGGCTTCCGTCCTTATTCCGATCTATGATGTTGCCAGCGGAACCGCCTTCTAGATCTTGAAAACTGAAGAAATTTATCTGATATCTCCGGTCCCAAACCGGAGATCTCTTTTTAAAAATTACGAAGTTATCCACAATTTTAGCCGTATTTTTTTTGCCTATTTAAAACTACAGGGATATAATACAGAAAAGATATAAAACAAACCTACCGGATAGTTATCTGGGGG
>JBKHAI010000001.1:0-34670 GCA_046542915.1 Minisyncoccota bacterium
CCTAGCCAGCCACCGTATCAGTAGAGGAGCGATTAAGGTAGAGACGATCGTCAGAGCAACCAAAGCAGTGGCCAGATCCTCTGAAATAATGCCGGCCTCTACTCCAGTAAAAGCTACTGCTAAGGTTATGGATAGTTGAGACATAGACGAAGCTCCTACCAAAGCGGCTTCTTTGTTGGACATATTGTTGATCTTGGAACCCAAAAAACCGCTTAGGAATTTTGATATCATTGAAGTCAAAATAACAGCAACCGTTAGCATCAAAACATTCTCCATCTTAGCAAAAACCCCTAGATCAGTCTGAACACCGATTATTATAAAAAAGATCGGAATAAAGATACCATAACCGATAGTTCTGAATCTTTCTTTTATTTTTTTACTGGTTATCGTATCGGAAAGGATCAATCCGGCAAAAAACCCACCGGCGATAGGGTGGATCCCTAAAAGCCCAAAGACCACTACGGTTCCCAGAAGAGCCACTAAGACCACTCTAAGGTCGTTAGATGATCCGGATCCGTATTCATTCTCTTTCGGCTCATCTATCTCCGAAGGGGTCTGCTCTTTTAAAGAGACCAGCCACTTTATTTTCGGAATGATAAATCTTAAGACCACCAAAGATAAAAAGAAAAGCGGTAAAAAAGCCCAAAGAGGCAGATCACTGAAACCTGCTTCCGGAATAACGATATGGAGAAAGACCGCCAATAAAAATAAAGAAAAGATATCTTCAAAAACCACCACCGAAGTTATTACTCTACCGGGCCGAGTGGACAAAAGTCCGTTGGACTGTAAACTCGGCAGGACCACGCCAACCGAGGAAGAGATGAATATAATACCCAAAAGAATGGCGGCCGAGATCCCCATTTCAAAGAAAAGCGCTAAGATAAAACCGGCCAAAAAAGGTATGACGGTATTAAAAGTAGCTATTGTAAAAAGACTACCGGAAGAGGAGCGAAGGTCCGAGATCTTGGTCTCAAGTCCCGCCATGAACATTAAAAAGACTATTCCGATCTGACCGAGAAAATAGATGGTCTCGTCGATCTCCAGTAGATCAAACCCGAAAGGACCGATTATTATGCCACCCAGTATAAGAGCGACCACCCAAGGTATATGCAAACTTTGAAAGACAGCTGAAAAGAAAGTCGCTACTAACAGTATTAAGAAAAAAGGCAAAAATTCCATGATCAAAAATGAGCTAATAATAGTTTAACAAGACTCCCTCTTTAAAACAAAGGATGTTATCATTTTGTTATGCTTAACTGGAATATCTTAGCAAACACCAACACCGATCAACTGCTCATATTCACGGTCGTCGCCTTAACAATGATCCTTTTAATGAGCCGAACCTTGAGATATGATCTGGTCGCTGTATTTTCTCTTTTATTGATCATATTATCCGGAGTTCTGTCTCCGGAAGAAGCTTTTGCGGGTTTGATCCATCCGGTGGTTCTACTGGTCGCCTCAATGTTCATCTTAACCCAAGGACTAACCAACTCCGGCTTAATAGACCTGATCACCCGAAAAGTAAGGGTCCTGGACAAATACCCGGTATTACAAATAGGGACCTTGACCGCCTTAGTGGCCATCGCCTCGGCTTTTATAAACAACATCGGAGCCTTGGCACCGATGATACCCATAGCTATCCATTTAGCCCGAAAGAACGATCTCTCGCCTTCGCTTTTTTTACTACCCTTGGCCTTTGGTTCACAATTGGGAGGTTATCTAACCCTTATAGGAACACCCCGGAACATAATTGTTTCCTCCTTTAGAGAGAAGGCGGGATTGGAGGCCTTTTCCATGTTTGATTTCGCTTTAGTGGGAAGCGGTCTGACAATAGCCGGAGTGCTCTTTCTGTCTTTTCTGGGATGGAGGCTCCTTCCCAAAAGAAAAAGCTCGTTCTCTGCTGGCAAATTTTCGGTAGAAAAATATATAACCGAAGTAAGTGTTCCCGAAAATTCCAAACTTAGCGGTGAATACCTCAGTTCTATAAGAAAACTCAGCAACAAAGAAGTCTCCCTAGCGTCACTGATAAGGGATGACGTCGTCATAAATCATACTTCCGGGTACGAGGTCATAAAACCCGGTGATCGCCTCTTATTAAAGGCGGATCCAGACTCATTAAAGGACTTTACAGAAGAATATCGCCTTGACCTCGTGGGAGAAAAAGCCATTGAATCGCAGACACCGGAAGAAGAAAGGATGACCACAGAGGCGGTGGTTACCCCTTCGTCCTCTATCGTTGACAAAAACTGGGAAGAAACTCCCCTTTCTCAAAGATACGGAGTAAACCTACTTGCGATATCAAGGACCAATTCCAAAATACAAACCTCCCTTGCCAATACTCATCTACGACCGGGAGACGTTATCCTTCTCCACGGTAAAAAAGACAGCATTAGAAAAACGATCTCGGAACTAGAATGTTACCCTTTAGCCGAACGTGAACTGACCTTCGGACAAAAAACAGCCATTCCTCTGGCTTTGATAATATTTGTCTTAGCGATATTGACCGCCACCTTAACAACGGCACCGGTAGAGATAGTTTTTTTGACCGCCGCTTTTATAATGATAGTCACCAATCTGGTTCCGTTAAAGCAAGCATACGGCAGTATTGAGTGGCCGATACTTCTATTGATCGGTTCTATGATAACCGTTGGAGTCGCTTTACAAGAAAGCGGCGGAGCCGATATAATAGCCGACTTTATACTCTCACTCAGTGGTCTGCTTAACCCTGCCACTATGGTCATTATGACCCTTCTGATCACCATAATAATAGCTAATATAGTCAACGCCACCGTCTCAGCGGTCATAATGGCCCCTATCGCGCTTTTCTTAGCATCAGGATTAGGTGTTTCCGTCGATCCTTTCCTGATGGCGGTCGCTATCGGTTCAACCTCGGTCTTTCTGACCGCTTACGGGCACGAATCAAATTCTCTGGTCATGGAAGCCGGCGGATATACATTTAAAGATTACTTACGGGTCGGTCTGCCGCTGGAGATATTGATAATAATTCTTTCGGCTCCTTTGATATTATATTTCTGGCCTCTTTAAAAGTTTTGGGGTTATATAGTTTGGCTCCAACAGGGAACAAAACACTGAAAAAACACCCTCTGCAATTAACAAAAAGTTGATCAAAAAGGTTCTTATGAGAAAAACATAAAAGATATGAAGGGGTTCTAGTTATTATCTAACCCTCTCTTTATCTCCTCAATGTGTTCTTTCATCTCTTTTTTGAAATCGGAGACCACTTCCTCCAAGATCTCGTCATAATTGGGAAGTTTTTCCCTTAAAAAGTTCTCTGTTCTCTCGGCGTCCTCTTGTTCCCTCACCTTTTCAAACTCATCACGCTCTTCTTCGGAGAGCTCTTCCAAGACACGAAGAGTTATCTTCTTTAACAGAGTCTCGGTCATCGCCTGAAGAATTCGTGACTGTGCTTCTTCCGGCAGGTTTTTAAGATCAAACTCTTCTAAGAGATCGTTTTTTTGTTGTTCTTCCATAGTAAATAAATTAATTAATTATAGATCAAAATTTTATTTGGCAAGTTCGTTGAGTTTTTCTTCTTCAAAAATATTTCCGTGATCTTCTTTCAATAAAGCGATTTTTTCCTGCAATCTGTTCTTTACCCAATCGTATTCTTTACTACCCAGCTTATCTTTGTCTTCCATTTCCCTCAATACTTGCTCGTGAACCTTTATGTCCCCCAGAGAGCTTTGAATTTCACCCTCTTTTTCCAGATAACGAGCAGGATCTTCATTGACAGCTTCCAGATCAATAAATTTATTCGGATCAAAGTGCTTTAAGTTGCCTTTATAATGCATATCGCTCACGTTGCCTTCGGTATCATATTCAAAACCGAATTCTTCAAACTCAAAACCGCTTCCTTCTTTTCGGACAAACTCTTCATCAACGGGGTCTTTCTCAACACCGCTTTGCTCTGATGGGTCCGGTTCAGAAGTTTCCCCCGACTCAGGAATATCTTGGTGTTTTAAAGGATCGGTTTCTTCTTCAGCTTCTTCTATTGGAGAGAACTTAGTTTCCGCAGAACTTTCTTTTACCATCTGTTCCTCGGCAATTCCTTTTTCATATAAAATGTTATCAACTTTTTCCGATGTTAGTCTTTCTCCGGGGTTCTCTTTGACCCACTCCTCTATTATTTCATTGTTTCTAACGATACTCTCCATAGCTTCTTGACTGAGATCGTTGGAAGATTCAAGCATACTTCCGATCAGTCCGTCTTTTGCCAAAGGTGAAAAATCTATTTTCTGTCCGGCTTGTACCATATCAATGCTATCAACTCCTTCCATTCCGAAATTAGACGGGTCTTCTGCGATCTTGTCCTTTATTTGATCTATTAAATGGGTCTTTTGAGCTTCGTTAAGATCCTCAAACTTATCCCCGAGATTATCTTTCAGGAAAGATTCGGTGGTACTCCAAACCGACTCGCCGGGTTTGATCTCAACACCAAATTCGATCCCGGAACTGCCGGCCGTCGCCATCTCCGGGTTCTTTATCCATTCCGGTTGCTCATCAAACTCTTGGACATCAAAACGATGTTCTTCAAACTGAGACTCATTAACGACTCCCTCACCAGAAACTCCGGCTTGAGAAGTATCTTGTGGCCGGGGAATATCCTGGTGATTTATAGGTTCATCTTCTTCAGTCTCTTCTATTGGAGAAAACTCCGTAGATTCCGGTTCGGATCCCGCTGTGGCCAAAACATTGCCTTCATAAGCGTCTGAAGAACCAGGGATGGAGTCATTTTTGTTCTCAGGATGAGACTCCGTAGGAACTTCACCGGGGTCAAACAGACTGGATATTCCATCTATCGCTTTACTGACGGCCCCGGACCCCACCAAAACTCCGGCGGTACCGGCCAAGATATAACGCCTATATCTTTCACCTTTCTTTCGGCCTTCCAGTTCAAAGAGTTTGTTATCAAGTTCGGCGTTTCCGGAATTAAGTTTTTCTTCAAGACCTTTAGCAAAAAGTTCTGACACTTCTTTTTCCGTCTTTTTTTCCTGACTTTTCTTTATCAATCCTTCCAGACCGACCGCGGTAGCGGCACCACTTAACACTCTCTGAGCTCGGGACCCGGCTATGGCACCGGTTGCCAAAGCGGCACCGGCAGCACCGCCTAAGGCGCCGGCTCCGGCCCCCAGTCCTAAAAGACCGGCGGAAATACCCAGTTTATACCTTAACGGCAGACCCCGATACCAGTTGGCTACTTTTTTACCGGTCTCTTTAGCTTTTTCTTTTAAAGAATCCGGTTTTTCGTTTAAAGCAGCTTCCAGTTTGGCTTCGTGGAGGTTGTTGGCTTCCAGGGTCAGGGTTTCTGTCATTATCCTTTCTATTTCCTTATCTCTATCCTCCTTTGAAAGTGACGGGTCTAGAGACTCTATTCGCTCTTTTCTTCTGTTTTTCAGAGCTTCAATATATTCTTGCTTTTTTTGAACATATTCTTGACTAGGACTTTCTTTGTTAACCTGATCAAGGTCCATTTTTGCGAATTCTTTTCTTTTTTCTTTAAGTATCTCTTCCGAACTTCTCTCCTCTTCCTGAGATTCGCCCGGGGTTTCCTGAACTACCTCTTCTGACCCTTTTTCTTTTTCAGTCTTCTCATCACTCTCTTTGCCTTCAGTCTTCTTTTTTTTCTTCCTCATTTCTTTGTAATTATAAACGGCGTCTTCAAGTTCATTCAGTCTTTTCTGTTTTTCTTCAGGCAAAAATTTTCCTTTTCCTTGGGCAAACCATTCTTTTTTCAAGTTATCGAGCTCTTCTTGGTCCTTCTTATTCTTTTCTCTTTTTTCCACATCCTCTTCCATTTCCTTTCTAACCTCTTCCATATACTCTTGTGTGTCATCGTCTCTACCACGATAAGCGGTTTCGGCGTGGATCTGAGGGTCTTGTTTTTCCTCGTTGGGATTATTTACGGGTGGTTTTTCACTCATATTAAAAGCAGTTTAATACATTGGTAATTTAAATACACTATATCAAAAAAAATAAAAAAAATACTAGAGATCGATCACTTTTGGTAAATTTGTTTGAGTTCTTTTTTGCTATCTTCATAACGAGGTATTGCTTCAGCGACCAGAGACCAAAAATCTTTTGAATGGTTCAGATGCTTTAAGTGGCAAAGCTCGTGAACTATAAGATAATCCTGAAGTTCTTCTTTCAAAAAAACTATCTTGTAATTGAAATTCAAGTTCTTTTTGGAAGAGCAACTCCCCCAACGACTCTTTTGGTTGCGTATTGATATTCTGTTGAAGTTGAAACCATAAAACTCATTCCAGTAGGAGACCTTCTTCTCTACCAGTTTTCTGGCTTTTTCTTTATGTTCAAGATAATGCTCCGGATTCCGAACTTCTATGTCGGGATCTGTATTCTTGGTCCTTTGCGAGAGTTTCTTTCTAACCCAATCCATCTTTTCATTTAAAAAAGAGATCGCTCTCTCTTCCGTCACATACATTGGCCGAGTTACTAGAACATCTCCGTTGGGCGATATGGTTATCCGAAGGTATTTAGAGCGCCGATGCCGACGAAAGAAAACCTTTATATCACCCTTTTCATCTCTTAAAAACAGCTCCTTCATTGTCTTAATGGATCATATAAAGGTCTTGTTTGTACTCTCCGACTCCAACATATTCGGCCTCTCCGTTCAGGATCTTTTCATAGGGTTTACAGGCAAAACATCCTCCGCGGGGACATTTAAATTCATTTTCTTCTCTGGCCTTTTTAACCTCTCGCGCCACTTTCAATACGTCCTCTTTACTCTTTTGCGGATCGGGGAGTTCAATCTCTCTGGGGGCATCCTCTGAATCTACATACCAATAATATGCACCGCTTATCGGTCTTTTTTGAAGCGCTTTAAGTAGCAGAAAATAAATAGGGAGTTGTAAGGAACCCTCTTTTTCTTCGTTCTTGCCGGTCTTAAAATCAAGAACCCGGATGCTGTCATCCTCTTCCCTGTACTCCAACCAGTCTATCTTACCGCAAAGAATTATGTTCTCCTCTTCTGAGAGATAGAAGTTGGGCAACATTCCGCCGTCTTTTAATTTTACGGTTTTGTTGGAAAGCGGTCCGGGGTTTTTCATTACCCTTTCTATCATCTCTTTCCCTCTTTCTTTCATTTCTTCTTCCTCCTTCTTGTCCGTAAACCCTCCTTTCTTGCCGGAGACCTTACCCCAGGCATCCTCATAATGCTCTAAGAGTGGTTGCTCCATTCGCTCCTCCGCTTTAAATCTTATCAGTCCTTCCAAAACTTCATGAACGGCTTGCCCTAGTGAAAGCGCCGGATTGACGATGTTCATTTTTCGGCCGGTTTTGGGGTCTTTATAAACATTATGAAGATAATAAAGCCGAGGGCACTTCAAGAAATCCCCCATAGAAGAATGCGAGACCCAAACAGCCGAGTATTTGTCTTTGTTTTTTTCCATAAAGATCCACAATTTTAAGCAAGGTCAAAAGAAATTCTGACTTAAGCTACTTTGATCTCATTTAACAACTTTGATCAGTTTTCTTCAAGCCCTTTCTTGATATCCTCAATGTGTTCTTTCATCTCTTTTTTGAAATCGGAGACCACTTCCTCCAAGATCTCGTCATAATTGGGAAGTTTTTCCCTTAAAAAGTTCTCTGTTCTCTCGGCGTCCTCTTGTTCCCTCACCTTTTCAAACTCATCACGCTCTTCTTCGGAGAGCTCTTCCAAGACACGAAGAGTTATCTTCTTTAACAGAGTCTCGGTCATCGCCTGAAGAATTCGTGACTGTGCTTCTTCCGGCAGGTTTTTAAGATCAAACTCTTCTAAGAGATCATTTTTTTGTTGTTCTTCCATAGTAAATAAATTAGGTTATGATTAATTTTTTATAAATGATGCCAAGGTTTTTTTAACCTCTTGTAGTGAATCTTTGTCCAACCTTTTCTCCTCCACATTTAGCTCCTCTGAGCCTGAGCCGGCATTTATTTTGCCGTCCAAAGAAAGATCGATCCTAAACTCTTTAGTTTCACCTTCGGATACTCCCTTTTCTATGGTTATTGAAACCCCACCTTCATCTTTTCTTTCTATTTCCAAATTATCTTTGCTCACCTTACTGTCATTTAAGGAGTCCTCTCCCAAAAAATCCTTGAGTGTTCTTTCCGGTTTATCCCCGGGCATAGCGTCATCATTCCAGTTCTCAAAATAAAGATCGGCTAGAGCTTTCTTTGTTCCACCCTCAAGCTCCGTGGAATCAATAACACCGAGTAGATGCTCCACCGTTTCCTCGTTGCCTTCAGAAATACCGTATCTTTCCATTATTTCCTTAGTTTTTGTGCCTTCTAAAACACCTTCTTCCGTCGTTGCCTCCCCCGAAATTATTTCTTCCACTTTATCAGATGTTAAAAGCTCGGAAGGGTTTTCTCTGACCCACTCGGCTATCTTTTGATTATTTTCAATGATCCTGTCAATGTCTCCGTTACTAAGATTACTTGCCGACTCAAACATTCTGGTGATCGCTTCTTCTTCCTTCATTATTGTAGAGAGGTCAATTCTCTGCCCCGATTGGACAATGTCTATATTATCTACTCCTTCCATTCCGAAACGATCGGGGTCTTCGGCGATCTTGTCTTTTATAGCATCCAGCAAGTAAGTCTTTTGAGCCTCATTAAAATTATCGAACCCTTCAAAGTGACTTCCGATCTTTTCCTCGACAGCTTTCCAGACCGAACCACTTTCTTTAACTTCCGCTACATAGGTCTCGGTTGGATCTTCAAATTGAATTTTGGTATCTGTTTCTTTTTCCGGTTCTAATTTTTCAAAAGTCTCCGTATCCGCCTCTTGGGGCACCATCTCCGGTGCCGGTTCGGACTTTACTTTTTCTTGCTCTTTTAAGATATCTTCCGGTGGCTTTGGAACCGGTGGAGCTTCCGGTTCCTTTGGTTCAGGTTCGGAAATTGACGGCTCCGGTTCAGTTTCAGTGAAGACCTGTGGCTCCGGCGCTTTCTCGGAAGTTTCAACTTCTTCTCTGACAAGCTCCATCACGTCACGCGACGAAGATAACATCCTTTCCATAACTTCTCCGTTCGCCAAAACCGTTGAAAGATCAAGTTTTTGCCCCGGTTGGACAATATCTATGTCGTCCACCCCCTCCATTCCGAACTGTTCCGGATCTTCAGCTATCCTTTCAAGCACCTGAGCCGTTAAGTACTCCTTTTGAATTTTAGTTAGACCGTCAAAATACCCCAACTCGTTTAGTTTGGCTTCTGTAACATCCCAGACTGAATCCCCGGCTTCTATCTGAGTTACAAATTCCTCGTTATAAGATGGAGTCTCTTCCACGGTCGTATCATCAGGAGCGGGTGGCTCATCAGGATCAAGGTCTTGTTTTGGGTCTTCGTTTTGAAGATCGTCCGAAGGATCAGGAACTTCTTCCGGTTGAGTTTCTTCTTTTTCTGCGGATAATTCCTCTTCACTTGCAGCTTGTGGTATTTCCCGAGGTTCCGGTTCGGCAATTTCCACCTCCGACTTTTCTTCAACCGTCAGGTCATTCTTCAGTTCATCTATTTTTAAGATGTTTTCATACTTTTCAATCAAAGAATTCTTACCCTCCTCCAAACGGTCTTCCAACCATTGATATTCCGCCCCCTCACTCAACCCCTTCTCCTGCACCCTCTCAAGCGCCTGTTGATATATCTTTAATTCCTTAATAGAATCTTCCAGTTTCACTTTCTCGCTCAAACCAAAATCATCCGCCTCCTCGGCAACAGAAAAATCAATGAACTTGGCGGCGTCAAAATTCATAAAATTGCCGGCAAAATCCAGATCCGTGACGTTACCCTCATCGTCTTTGACAAAATTGAGTCTTGTAAAATCAAAGGAGCTCTCTTTCTCCGCTTCTAAAGATCCGGTTTCTTCAAGCTCCTCCGCCGAGCCGCTTGGAGAGTCTCCTTCGGGAACACCGGCATAAGCTTCGGATGAACCAAAGGCATCTTTCATTTTACCAAGGATCTCTTCCTGGTTTCCGCCGAAAAGATCCGCCATACTTGAAAAGACCCTACTGACGGCCCCGGACCCCACCAAAACTCCGGCGGTACCGGCCAAGATATAACGCCTATATCTTTCACCTTTCTTTCGGCCTTCCAGTTCAAAGAGTTTGTTATCAAGTTCGGCGTTTCCGGAATTAAGTTTTTCTTCAAGACCTTTAGCAAAAAGTTCTGACACTTCTTTTTCCGTCTTTTTTTCCTGACTTTTCTTTATCAATCCTTCCAGACCGACCGCGGTAGCGGCACCACTTAACACTCTCTGAGCTCGGGACCCGGCTATGGCACCGGTTGCCAAAGCGGCACCGGCAGCACCGCCTAAGGCGCCGGCTCCGGCCCCCAGTCCTAAAAGACCGGCGGAAATACCCAGTTTATACCTTAACGGCAGACCCCGATACCAGTTGGCTACTTTTTTACCGGTCTCTTTAGCTTTTTCTTTTAAAGAATCCGGTTTTTCGTTTAAAGCAGCTTCCAGTTTGGCTTCGTGGAGGTTGTTGGCTTCCAGGGTCAGGGTTTCTTGAAAGATCTCTTTTTTACGGGCTTCTTTTTGTTCATCGGAGATATCTTGTTCGTCCAGTTCTTTTAATTTAGTATTTCGATATTCCTTCAGAGCTTCCAGGTACTCTTCTTTCTTTCTGAGATACTCCGGGTTTTCATTCTTTTTATAGTCTTCTTTGGTTGCGTTGATCTGATCACCTTGACCTTTCCAAAAATTAACTTTGTTTCTTTTTTTGACCCATAATTCCGCCTCTCTATCAACTTCCGCGAATTTCTGGCGTTTTTGATATAAAAGAACGTCCGGAGTAATTTCCTTACCTTCATTATCTTCTTTTATTTGTTCCGGGTCTTTTTCGTACCCTTGCACTTCGGAGAGATCTTCGCTATGTCCTTTCAAATCGGGTGGAGTTTCTTTTTTTATCCCATCGATTGGTTCTACGTGGTTTTTTTCATTGAGGTCCATAATATACTTATATTACTTCTTTATATTTCATTTGAATGTCTTCTTCAACGTCTTCCCGAGGGCGTCCGTATCTTATATAAGACAGTTGTTTAAGGTCCTCCACTTGACTTTGATCTCCCTCTTGAGGAGGAAGAGGGTTGAAATTAAAGGGTCTACTAGGATAACCGTTAACCAAGATCTTTCCGACGGCATGGTAGTTCTTTAAGTTCATAATATTATTTGTGGAGAACTCGGGCTCAAACTGAGAAGAAAGAAACTCGGCGTCTTCATATCCCACTCTAAACGAAACCATTGATCCAACGTTACCGAATATGGAGTCACGGATCCCGTCATCGAGCTGAGAAATGAACTGATGGAACACGCTCAAACAAAGCTTGTACTTTCTGGCCTCCGATAAAATAGTGTTAATGGAATCGGTAGTAACGTTCTGAAACTCATCAATATATAAATAAAATGGTGGCAAATCTTTAGAAACCTCACGAGAAAGAGCTGCCATCAATATTTTACCAACCAAGATAAGACCCAACAAGTGAGAATTAATATCTCCTAGTTTTCCTTTAGAGAGGTTAACCAGTAAGATCTTTCGATTATCCATAACATCCTTAAAATCAAAAGATGATCTTTCCTGAGCTATTATCGGTCTCATAATGTCATTGGCAGTAAAAACATCAAATTTACTGGTTATATAGGGAACAATATTCTCAAGCTGTGACTCACCTCCAGCCTTTGTGGCTATTTCGTTCCAAAATTGGTTCACTACCGGGTTTTTGCATTTAGATAATTTGTGATCTCTGAATTCCTTGTTAGACAAAACCTTGGATATATCCAAAAGGGTACTGTTCGTATCCGGATCCTCAAGAGTGAGCATTGTCGCGTTCCTGAAGTACTGTTCAAATATTGGCCCCATCGCTTCGGGATTACTTGAATAAAGTTTCTGAAAGATACTAAAGAGTTCATTAACAACAAAAGTTTTTTGCTCGGGACTTTCTTTATCATACTCAAGCATATTCAAAGCCATTGATCTTTTTGTATAACCGGGCTCAAAATATATCACGTCATCAAACCTTTCCTTCGGGATCCTTTGCAGTACATCATCAATATCAGATCCATGAGGGTCTATCATACAAACTCCGTCACCATTTTGAATATCCTGAATGATCATGTTCTTTAGAAAGTTGGTTTTACCAGTACCGGTCTGCCCTATTGTGTAAAGGTGTCTAACTCTGTCTTCTTTGGACATATAAACTTCGGTCTTTTGATTCCTGTGCTCATTTATGCCTAAAAGTATGCCGTTTCTATGCATATCAGGCGGAGGAGGCGCCGTTTTATGAGTGGTCTGTTTGAACTCCGGAGACGAGACAGTGCTTAAAGAAGTGTGCATCATAGAGGTCAGTTCTTTAATGTTCAACGGTAAGGCGTTCTTTCTGTTGAAGCGCCGGAATATGAAATCTTTGGATAGGCGGTCAAGTTTCTTACCTTTCAATCTCTTAAACTCAAGCTTGTTGCCGGTTGAGTTCTCAAACTGATTGAACGAGGCCTCTATTTCGTCAAGCATTAGATCACATCTTTCCTTGCTGTCAGCGGAAGAGATCACCCTGATATTAGTGGGAATGATCATGGCGGACATCTTTTTCTTTACTTCCTCTATCACTACTTGGTCAGGTTGGCGCGGAGACTCGTCAACTTCTTTTTTATTATTACCGGAAATTTCTTTGAATATACCTTTTAAGACATTAAGCGTATCCCAGGAAATATTCTCTGCCGCTTCTTTTAAGGAATAACCCTTTTCCAGTTGCGTTAATATCTGTCGGTTGCGATTTGAGTGTTCTCCGGTCCCGGGATTAAAAACGAACTGAAGAGCAACCCCTTCCCTTTTTTCCGCTATCTTGGAAAAGGCGTTTAAGATCACATTCATAGGATCATGATCAAATTCCTCGTAACTTTTTAAAGGCAATGAAGGGTCTTTTTTAAACTCAGCAATTGATCCGGCCACAACTCCTTTTTCTACAAAGATGTTGTAGTCATTCTTTCTTTCTATTATTTGGGCCTCCGGAAAAACAGAAAGGAGCTGCTTTTCAAAGACCACTGTCTTCTCATCCGGAATAGCGGCATACATAACAATGTTACTACTTTCTTCAGAAGTGGCTATTTCAAAAGTGAAAAAACCCCCTTCCTTGGCACTAACCCCCGCAACGGAATGCATTCCGGCGTAAAACTGCTCCATCGAGGAAACTATCTCTTTAAAGGTCTTTTGTTTATCTTCATCAGAATCTTTTTTCGGCAAAGATATCTCAAAAAGGGTCATTTTAAAAGAACGCCAGAGCTCCGTCTTTTCTTTTAATCCCTTGATAGAATGGCCGGTCTTTAACCACTGAACCAAAACTCGGTGAAGATCATCTTCAAGATGATAATCCTGCATCTTTTCAACCAAAGAGAGGGTGTTATGAACTCCCTTCTCTTCCATTGTTTCCAAGAGTTTGCTTATTTTAATGTCGTGATCTTCCGGTTCTATATCCAAAAGACGGGAAAGTTTATCGGCTTCCGTCATCTCGGCATTTTCTGAGAGAACCTCGGAAGCCGGTTTTTTTTGGTATTCCTTGACCTTTTCTACACTGGCGTCTTCTTTTTCTTTTTTTTCCGCGGCTTCTCCCAATTCTTCTTCTTTTTTCGCCAACTCTTGACGCAGGAAATCAAGTTCTTCCTGGGGAGTTTCAAAGCTTTTTTTAGTTTCTCGGTCTCCTAACGACTCTTGATTCATTAGTTATCATTATACAGCATAAAATTAAGCAGTAAATTAACTACTTGGTCCGGAAATTGCTTCTTAGTGAACAAAGAAAACATATCCCAAAAATCCTCCATAAATAGCCAAAAGCAACAACGCTTCCTGAATTACCAACTTTTGGCTTGTTTTCAGAGAAAAGAAGAACACGATAGCGGCCACAACCAAAAAGATCCGGCCGGCCATAGCCACATCAACATTATCTACCGGAATAGGGCTCATCAAAGAGACCAATCCCAGAACCAGAGTTGCCGGTATTACCACGGAACCCATTACACAACCCAAGAGCATCCAATTATCTCCTTTAAAAGAGGCGGTGGAAGCAAAGTATATTTGCGGTAAAGAATTTCCGACACCAACTATCAAAACACCTATCATAAGAAGGGACAGACCGAAACCCTCCGCAAAATAGGTTGCCGAGATAACTATCCCTTGGGCGGCGATGACTATCAAGACCAGACTAACTAAGATCTTTAAGACATCTCGGAGATTTAAATCGGAATCGCTCGGCATCTCTTCTTTTTTACGTTGACTGCGTTCAAGAATAAATCTTTCTCTTTTATAAAATAGCCAGATCACGTAAGCAAAAAAGAACGATATCAGAATAACTCCGTCAACTCTGGTTAAGACCCCATTAAAAACCAAGACCGAAGGAAGCAAGGCGGCGCCCAGTGTAAAAAAAAGCGACCATTGCACGGTCCGGCTGGCCGCGGTTATTTCCTTTTTAACCGAAAAAAATAAGGCCAAAGGAGCCGCCACGGTAAGAGCGATAAGATTTCCACCGATAACGTCACCAAAGGACAACTCCGGTACGCCTTTTAGAGCAGAAGTAATACCGACAAAAAAATTGGGCAGTGAGGAAGTAAAGGCCATTACTAAAAAAGCCAGGACGAACTCTCTCCAACCAAATCTATAAGATATCTTACTCACTCCTCCGATTATCCAACTGCCACTGAAATAAAAAACAGTACAAGATAAAATGAAAATGCCTATATATATAAAAGCCTCCGGAAACATAGATCCCAAGCTAAGTATTTTCGTTATTAATTATGATCATCTATTCGCTAAGATAAGAGACAACAAACTTTATCACCTACTCGGAAGTTTCTGTATCAGCAACCGCCCGACATCCTTCTATGGTCTTATCTCCCGTTTTAAGAGTAGCTTCTTCACCTTCTATTTTTAAAACTACGAGACCGTCACCGCTTTCGTAACTAGCACTGGAGGTTGAGACCACACCTTCAAGGAGTAAGGTTCGGCCACTGGGTAGAGTAAACTCAACCATTGAACCATCGGAATGAAAAAGAGTATCTAGTACAACTCCGTCATCGCATTCATATTTATCGGCCATAACAAGCTCTTCCTCTTTCTCCTTGGATGGAGCTTCCCTGTCCCACTGCAAAACCAGAATTAGGACCGAAGCCAATAAAAGTACCACTCCTAAAATAATAAGTATGTACCTATTCATATTCTTTTATTAGTACAGCTTAATATTATCACGCTTTCTTTAGCTGACAAAGGAAAAGTGTTGGTATTGGAACTTAAAAAGTACCAACGGTGATAAATCTTTTTTTCCAGCCCTTCTTGAATTGCTCCTCGGTTATTCTAAGACCTCCCAGACCTTCCGCCGGATCATTATAGTAAAGAAGGTTCTCAGCTTCTCCGCTGATGACCACCAAATGAGGTATCTCACTATCGGGGTCAAAACCATGAAAAACAGAAGCGATAACGGGTCCGTCATTTAAAAAAGATAGAAACTGGTGATAAGCATCATTCATAGCCAAATGAGAAAGATCATGAGTCTCGGCCTTCAGGTCATGTTCTTCCGCCATTAAGGCCAGTCCGTTGTGAGTCCAGCCAAGTTCCGTTAAGTAATGACCGGAGGAAAGACCTTCTTCTAGCAGTAATTGCGGCGAGGTTTCTCCGGGTTTATACATCTCTATCAACATCGCCAAACTGGCAACTCCGCAGGCCCTACCTCTCCATTTAACCCAGTTTATATCACTTGACTGAGAAAAGAACGGTACCTTGGGCACAGTGGCAGGGAGCGTTTCTTTAAGGTCTTTAGAAGCATTTTTCACTGAAGTATTATTATTTTCTCCAAGTTCGCGCTCATCTCTCTCTTTTACCGACACAGAGGCGGCCAGACTCCGAGAGTAGTCCGGCTTTAGTGGGATGCCAACGTCTTGATAAAAAAATTCGGTCGTAACCACATCGGGGGTCTTTTTATCCATATGGTTACCACTCAGAAAAGAAAAACCGGATAAAGCTCCGGCACCACTTACAAAGACCCCGAAAAACAAACCGAAAAGCGAGATCTTTAACATTGACAGCATTGAGCTTTTATACCATAAACAAAGAGATCCTGCAATTAATCTCTAACTATGATCTCAGTCCCCAGCTCCGCCCAGTGATAAAGCTCCTCGGCCTCCTCCGGGCGCATATTGACACATCCGTTGGAATAAGGGCTGCCAAAAGATTCATGCCAATAAGCTCCATGAACAACGGCCCCTTGCTCCGTAAAATAAAGATTCCACGGCACTCCCGGCAGGTCCCAGTATTGAAGACTGATACCGGGAATCGGTCCTTGCATATAACGGCTTGGTGTTTTTTTAAAAACAACAAACTCCCCTCTCGGAGTCGGAGTTAAATTCAATCCCGTAGAAATATCATACTCCATAACTAACTCATCATTTTCGTAAGCATAGAGTTTTTGTCCACCCCGTTCAACAACTATCAGCTTCATATTACTCTTCTCTTTTGGATCTAGAGAAGAGATGATCTTGCTTCCTTCTTCAAAAAAGACCTCTACGTGATCAGCTACCACATACCAGTCCCCGGACGACCTATCCGGGTAACGAAGCCATTCATTGAATTCTATCTTATACCAAAGATGTTCTTGTCTTTCTATGCTTTTTTCAACTTTCAAGATCTGCCCGTTGCGAAGCTTTCCAACTATCGGATGATCGGTGCCCGGTCCGGCTCGGACATTGAGACACTCGCCGTTAAAATATGGTCCACAACTACCTGTTACTTTTATGTATTGAAATAGATCTTTATCAGTAGAAGTAGCCCCAAGGTCTTCTTCGTCTTCCTTGTCCTCCTCGTCAGTTACTACGACATCTTTTTCAGGAACGTCCTCCAGGTCTTGATACCATTTTTGATTAAGATCATTATCTTCTGCCAAATCCGTCAATTTTTTATTACCATCCGTCTCATTCTTTTCTTCATCTTGCTTGACCAAATGGCTTTCTTCCTCGATATTCACTCCCGCCTCAGCTCCTTCTGACACGGATGAGGTATTGAAAATAGAACCCCAATAGAAAAAGAACCAAAAGAAAGTAGCGAGAACCACCAAAGATAAAAGTGATATTATAAAAAGGTTTTCGCGGTTTCTGATCATTACTGTTGGATTTAAACTTATTTGAATAAACCGAACATTAAAACATAAAAATGATGAGATGCTTCAAAGTAAAAGTATTTTAATGCTACAAAGATGGCTGCTTAAGTTCTTCATATTCTATCACTTTATTCTTAAATGGATAAATTTTTTGTCAGCTTTATGCCAAAGCATATTTAGGTTAGTATTAGTGCATAAGAAAACATATGATAGGTTATCTAAAAGGAAAGGTGTTAAATATTGGCGGCTCGTGGATAATTCTGGATGTCGAAGGAGTTGGTTACAAAATTCATTTAGAGCAAGACCTGCGGCAAAGACTAAAAGAAGGTGTCGGTCTTTCTTTGTGGACTCACCTAGCCGTCAGAGAAAACGCTCTGGATCTCTACGGCTTTGAAAGCCGAGAAAGTCTTGTTGTTTTTGAGACCCTCCTGTCGGTTTCGGGCATAGGACCGAAGTCAGCTCTGGCTATTTTGGACACCGCCTCCCCTTCCTTTTTAAGGAAAGCCGTGATCTCCGGAGAGTCCGCTGCACTTACCAAAATAGCGGGGATCGGCAAAAAAAACGCTGAAAAGATAATACTGGAGCTTCGAGGTAAGTTTGAACTTAAGGACCAAGAGGAGGCCTTTGAAGGATCCGACACAGAGGTTTACGAAGCGTTGGTAAGTTTGGGATACTCCGCCAAAGAAGTCCGTGAAGCCCTTTCACAACTTCCGAATGACGGCAGTGATATGGAGATCCGCATAAAACAAGCATTAAAAATATTAAGTTCTTGATCATGCTACGTTTCTTAAGATCTTTAATACCCTCTAAGTTGTTGAACTTGATCCGTTCTCCCTATCATTTTTTATTAGCCTGCGCCGGAGCTTTCTTTTACAAACATCCTTCAAAAGACCTGACCGTTATAGGAGTGACCGGCACTAAAGGAAAATCCACCACTGTGGAACTATTAACGGCTATCTTGAACTCGGCCGGATATAAAACAGCTTCCACCAGCACGATCAGGTTCTCAATAGGAAATAAAATACAAGAGAACAAATACAAGATGACGATGCCGGGAAGGTTCTTTTTACAGAAGTTCTTGTCGGAAGCGGTGGAACAGAACTGCGCTTACGCGGTGCTGGAGATGACCTCCGAGGGAGCAAAACAGCATCGGCACGCCTTTGTTCATATGAACGCCTTGGTTTTTTTAAATTTAAGCCCGGAACATATAGACTCTCACGGCTCTTATGAAAAATACAAAAAAGCCAAACTTTCTTTGGCCAAAGCCCTGGAAGGGTCACCAAAGGGCGGTCGGGCTATTATTGTAAATTCCGACGACAAGGAGGCGCCGGATTTTCTTTCCGTAGATGTAGAACACAAGCTCACCTTCTCTTTAAACCACGCCGAAAAAATAAAAGACACCGAGGAAGGTCTTTCTTTTGTTTACAACGGCGAACACATCGTTTCTTCCTTAAGAGGCCATTTCAATGTCTATAATATCTGTGCCGCTTTGACGGTGACAGAGTACTTCGGAATACCAACTCAAACGGCAAAAAGAGCGATCGCTTTAACCGATAGAATTGAAGGCCGAGTGGAAGAAGTGAAGATCAGTCAAAACCAACCTTTCAAAGTATATGTTGATTATGCCCATACCCCTGATTCACTAAAAGCCCTATATGAGACCTTTAAAGATCAAAGGTTAGTCTGTGTCTTAGGTAGTGCCGGTGGAGGCCGTGACCGGTGGAAAAGACCAGAAATGGGAAAGCTGGCCGAAAAATATTGCAAATACATAATTCTGACCAACGAAGATCCTTATGATGAAGACCCCCGGGAAATAGTTGAGGACATAAAAAAAGGAATGGAAAAACAGAAACCGAAAATAATAATGGAAAGAAGAGAAGCCATAAAAAAAGCCCTTAAAAAAGCCCTGTCGCTTTCTCAAGATAAAAAAGATGGCCGCCAAACGATCGTTCTTATAACCGGAAAAGGAACCGACCCTTTCATTATGGGGCCTCACGGTTCCCGAGAACCTTGGAGTGATACCGGCGTAACCATTGAAGAGTTGAAGAAGGTCTTATAGATAAATATAAATAAAATGCCGGAATTACCAGAGGTCCAAACCACGGTCACCGAACTGAACGATCAACTGGTCGGTTTATCCATCCACGGCGTTTGGAGTAGTTATGATTCAAAATACTACCAGGGTAAAAGAAACATTAAAGACAGAGATCATTTTAAAAGATTTAAAAAGGAGACCCTCAACAGGACCATAGTGACGATCAACCGGATCGGGAAATATATACTCATAAGACTTTCGGGTGATCTGACCATTTTGATCCATATGAAAATGACAGGACATCTTCTCTACGGCAGGTATCGAAAAGCCTACCGCAAGGAAAAAGAAGAGAAATTTGCCGACTGGATAGCCCTGGAAGAAGGTCCCCTGAAAGAAGATCCTTTCAACCGCTTCATCAGGCTTGTTTTCACACTCTCAAACGGAAAACATCTGGTCTTGTCCGACGCCAGAAAATTCGCAACCGTCTGTTTTTTTGACACTGATGACCCTCCCAAGGCGGTAAAAAGACTGGGTCCCGACCCCTTATTAAAAGATTTTACTTTTAAGGTCTTTTTGGAGATCCTGCCTTATCATTCACAAAAACCCATAAAAAGTGTTCTGTTAGACCAAGAGGTCATCGCCGGGATCGGTAACATATATTCTGATGAAATACTATGGAATTCGGGTATCCATCCGATGAGTACTACAGGAGCGATCCCGCAAAAAGCCCTTTTTGAGCTATATCGCTCTATGAAAGTCATATTAAGACAAGGAGTTAGGTTAGGTGGCGACTCTGTTTCCGATTACAGGAATCCCAGTGGAGCAAAAGGGAATTACCATTATCATCATAAAGCCTACCAAAACACCGGATCGTCTTGTAGCCGCCGAGGATGCAAAGGAGTAATAAGGCGTTGTGTTATAGGAGGAAGAAGTACTCATTTCTGCGACCAGCACCAGATACTTTATAAGTAACTTACTCATGAAGTAATTGAAAGATCGCGATCCCGCAAGCTACCGCCACGTTCAATGATTCTTTCTTGCCTTTCATAGGGATCTCTATAACTTTATCGGTCTTAGCAATGATACTCCCTGAAATACCTCTTACCTCATTGCCTACGATCAAGGCAAAAGAAGAAGGATCAACACTGCGGTGATCAACGGAAGAAGAATGCTGTTCAAGCGCCAGTATTTCCACGTTCTTTTTTTGTAAGGCAGTGATCAGAAAACTGATATCCTTAAAATACTGCCAAGGAACGTTTTCCTCTGCCCCTAAAGATGTCTTTTCCAGGTCCTTTCTCTTTTTACCGAATCTATCTATCGGTGAAGGTGTATAACCGGTCAAATAGACCTTATCCACCCCTGCGGCGTCAGCGGTTCGCAACATAGATCCGACGTTATAAACGCTTCTGATATTATGCAGGATCAAATAACCGGTTTTTTGTTTTTCATTCCTTTGACTAAACATAGATGTTTTAGTATATTATTGGGGCAAGGATCTTGTTTTGATCTTATTGAATTTCCGCCCATAGCTCAGCTGGTAGAGCAACGGCCTTTTAAGCCGGGGGTCCTAGGTTCGATTCCTAGTGGGCGGACAAAGACACGATAATAATTCTTAAGAACATTCCATTTTCTCTAGAGTTTCAAGAGTAATTTCTCCAAAGAAATATGAAGAGGGGTCTTCCCTTTCCTGCTCCGCAGGGAGGCGCTTAAAAGTTCTAAGGAGATCTCTTCCAGTTCTCTGTTTTGAAAATTTTCGGCATAGCGTTTAGCTTTTTTATAAGGATAATCTTTCATTCCGGCCTCTTGGGCGGACAGAGAACAAGAAGCGGCTTGCATACTTTTTATTATCCAAGTAATGACAGCCAATAACTCTTCGGGGTCTTTCCCGAGCATCAGAGCGGTCTGAAAAAGCTTCCATGCTTTTGGGGCGTTTTTCTCTCCCACCGCGTCGGCAATGTCGAAATTATTAAAAACTTCTTTTTTCTCTTCTTTTTCTTCGGTTTTTTCTGTGATGTAGGCCTTGTCTTTTATCTTTTTGAAATAAGCCGGCGAGATGTCCAACTCTGAAAAAATAAAGACGTGACCGGAATCCGCCATTAGATCAAGATGTTTAAGAATGAAAGCGGAATATTCTTTGTTCTTTAAGACAGCTCTTAAAAGCACGATGTGCTTTTCATCAAAGAGTCCGCTACTAAACAGAAGCTCCTCCAGATCAGAAACACCGAAACTTTCCTCGTCCAAAGAAAAAACTTGGGTATTGGGGCGCTTCTTTTTAAGGGAGTCGGTTATCTCTTTTATTCTTTTTTTTCTTTTTGTAAAAGAATTTCCGTATAAAAGTATTAGCATATATTATTTTAAAAACCTATCCATTTTGCCCCATGATTTACCTTTTTCTACGTTGACTTCAAGGGGTACCTCTTTATAACCTTCCTTTACCAAAACCGATTCCATTATTGCTTTGGCGTTATGGATAAAATCCTGGTAGAGGTCATCAAGAACTTCAAAGACCAGCTCATCATGAACCTGTAAAAGAAGAAAGGCTTCATCCTCTTTCTTTTCTTCTTGTAAAAAGGACCGGACCAAAACCGCGGCTCTTTTTATGATATCCGCCGCTGTTCCTTGAATGGGTGCGTTCACCGCCGCCCTTTCAGCTCCGGCTCTGATATAAGGAACAGATGAGTTCAAGCCGGCCACATAGCGACGGCGCCCGAAAAGAGTTTTGGTATAACCAAGATCGTGAGCAGACCTTTTCACTTCCTCGATATATTTCGCCAGACCGGAAAAACGTTCAAAATATTTATTTAAAAACTCACGTGCTTCGGCCTGAGAAGTCTCAAGATTGGCTTTCAGGGCGTTAACCCCCATACCGTACATAATACCGAAGTTTATGACCTTGGCCTTACGTCGCATCTCTTTGTCAACTTCTTGTTCCGGAACTTCAAAGACCTCCGAGGCCACAGCTGAGTGAATGTCCCCTCCTTCTTTAAAAACAGCAACCAACTTTTCATCTTCGGAAAGTATCGCCGCCACTCTTAGCTCTATTTGAGAGTAATCACAAGCAACCAAAGTATATCCTTCTCGGGCCACGAAGACATTTCTTATCTTCCGGCCCCTTTCGGTACTTACCGGTATATTTTGCAGATTGGGATTACTTGAAGATATTCTACCGGTGGTAGTACCGGTCTGTAAAAACTCAGCATGGATAACTTCATTTTCGTCAACCATAGAAAGCAACGGTTCTATATAAGTAGTTAAAAGTTTATTTATTTCTCTATAATTTAAGATCTCTTCAATAATAGGATGTTTGTCTTTCAATTTTACGAGTTCCGATTCCCTGGTAGAAAGAGAGCCGGTGGAGGTTTTTTTCAAGTTCTTGGTATGAAGACCCAATTTATTGAACAAAACTTCTCCTAGCTGTTGCGGGGAATTGATATTAAAATCCGATCCGGCCTGTTTTTTTATTCTTTTCTCTTCTTTCTTTAGGTCTTGCTCGTACTCTTTTTTTATTTCTTTCAACTCTTTGGTATCGATCTTTATTCCCCGCTTACTCATCTTCTCCACTATCTCAATAAAGGGCCTCTCTATTCTTTCAAAGACATCGTTCAGCTCGTTTTCTTGTAAAGCTTTCATTGCTTTGGAATAAGCGGATGTGAGATCGGAAGTTGCAAAAAGTGACAGGATGTCATCTTTTTCCGGTTGGGTTAACTCGGAGTTTAAAAGCCACGAAGCCACCTTCAGTTCTTTGTACTGCTTTTCGGTAATATCGGAACTTTCGTTTTTTTCACTTTGATCTTTTTTTGGCAAACCGACGGTTTCCTTAAATCTCCCTATCAGGCTTCTAAAGTCCAACTCGGAAAAAAGCTTGTTAACCTTTTCCGAATCCACAGAATCTTTCCAGTCATTTTGAGGCAAAGAAAAATCCAAAGGGGCGTCTTTTCTGATGGTGGCCAGCATCTTGGAAAATCGTGCTTCTTCTTTGTTTTGAAGCAATAAATTGATGATCCTTTCTGTAACTCCGGCTTTTTTGATCTTTTCCGGTTCCTCCTCGGCAGTTTTAAGTATTTCTTCCAGTTCCCCGAATGACGCTATTAAACTTTTGGCTGTTTTCTCACCTATGCCTTTAATGCCGGGAATATTATCCGACGGGTCACCACAGAGGCCTTTGAAGTCGGGTAACAACTGGGGTGAAAATCCAAAGCGATCCAAAACGGCTTTTTCATCATAAATAACAGTATCTTTAATACCTTTTTTTAAAGTAAAGACCCTGACCTTATCTTTATCCACCAATTGCAATGTATCCATATCCCCCGAGGCGATGATAACGGATAGGTCTTTTTCTTTTTTTAAGATCTCAGTAATGGTACCGATAATATCATCCGCCTCAAATCCGACCGATTCATAAATAGGAATACCGAAAGCCGAAAAAACATCTTTGGCCCGCTGAAGTTGAGCCTTGAGATCGTCTTCGGCTTTAACCCTGCCGGCTTTATAAGCATCATAAGCTTTATGGCGATATGTCGGCTCCGGAACATCAAAACACGCTATTAAAAGATCGGGTTCCAGATCATTTATGGCCTTTAATAACATGGTCACCAGACCATAGAGAGCACCGGTCGGTTCTCCTTTAGAAGAAGAAAAAGGCGGTAAGGCATGATAAGCCCGATGAATAACGGCATGGGCGTCGATCAGAACAATTGTTTTTTCCTTTCTCTTTTTAGTCATAAAATATTTTTAGAAGCCGCTTTTTTTCCGATACTACCTCAAAATTGATCTTTAGAGAATCCGGTGGTATGACCGAACAGACATTTTCCGGCCATTCCAAACATATTAAATTGTCGGGGTCTTTTAGTTTTTGTGGCCAATCGATAGTATTCATATCGTCTGACGAATTCAGTCGGTAAGCATCTATGTGAATAAAACAAGGGAAACCGGGACTACTGGTCTCGTACCGCCTTTCTATAACAAAGGTAGGGCTAATGACCCTCTCCGAAATTCCCAAGGCCTCAGCCAAACCTTTGGCAAAAACCGTCTTTCCGCTACCCAACTCTCCCGATAAAGCCACAACCGAAGCGGCTTTATCTTTTTTTCTGATCATCTCTTTTAAGACCGATCTCGCCTGCCTTTTTGTTTCTTCTTCGTTTTTCACGATAACCTCCATTTTTCTATTCTAACAAAAAAAACAGACCGATACCTTAGATGATACTAACGGCCGAACGGGACACCGATTTAAAAAAGGTCTTAAAACTGCTACAATGTGTTTTATGGTTGAGTTTAATGAAGACAAACAACTAGCCAGAGTGAGTGATTTCAAAAAGCAAGAGCAGGAACACCTAGCTCAACGTCTGGCAAAAAAACATGACTTACCGTACGCCGATCTTTCTTTGACCACCATAAAAACGAGTGCCGTCAGTATTCTATCAGAAGAAGAAGCCCGGGAAGGTCATATGGTCATTTTTGAAAAAATAAATCAGAACCTAAAGGTCGGAGTGCAGTCTCCGGATTATGAAAAGACGAAAGAAATAATAGAGAAATTAAAAGGTCAAGGTTTTAACCTGGAACTATATGTCGTTTCTAATGAAAGTTTGAGGTTAAGCTGGAAACTTTATGAAGACATCAAGTTAACCAGGAAGAAAGAAGCCGGATCTTTTCAGATATCCCAAGATGCTCTGAAAAAATTAGAAAAGGAGCTAGAAAGTATAGAAGACGTTAATCGTCACATAAAAAAAATAACCCAAAAAAGCGCCTCTGCCGACACCTCGGAGGTTCTGGAGGTTGTCTTGGCCGGCTCTCTTTCTTTAGAGGCTTCCGATCTTCATTTTGAACCAACAGAACAAGACCTGAGATTAAGATATCGAATAGACGGTTCCTTGGTAGATATCGCGACCATTCCAAAAAAGATATACTCTCATATCCTATCAAGGGTCAAATTACTCTCGGGAGTAAAACTTAATATAGGAAATCAAGCTCAAGACGGACGGTTTAGTATTAATGTAGGAAAAGAGCAGAATATAGAGATCAGAACCTCTATTATTCCCGGAGGCAATGGTGAATCGATCGTTTTGCGAATACTGGATCCTGATAACATCTCCATTCCCTTGGAAAAAATGGGGATGAGAGAGCAAATGTTTAACATTTTCATAGAAGAGATCCATAAACCCAACGGTATGATCTTAACAACAGGCCCAACCGGTTCCGGAAAAACAACCACTCTTTATGCTTCCATGAAAAAGATCTATACCCCGGAAAAAAAGATCCTTACCATAGAAAACCCTATTGAGTATCACCTGGAAGGTATCGTCCAGACTCAGACGGACCACGCTCGGGGTTATACCTTTTCTGAAGGACTACGATCAGCTCTAAGACAAGACCCCGATGTTATAATGGTGGGAGAGATCAGAGATGAGGAAACGGCGGAAATAGCCGTAAATGCGGCTCTTACCGGACACCTGGTCTTCTCCACTTTACACACCAACAACGCGGCGGGGACATTTCCGCGCCTTATTGATCTGGGAATAAATGACAAAACGTTAGGTTCCGCCATAAACCTTTCTATGGCTCAACGATTGGTCAGAAAAGTATGCCGGAACTGCGCAAAAAAAAGAAGATTAAAAGATCATGAAAAAGCCACAATTGAACCGATCTTAACTTCCATAGAAAAGGTCTTCACACTTGAAGGTGTTCAGAAAGAATGGACACTGGAGCCGGTCGGATGTGACGAGTGTCATAACACCGGATATAAGGGAAGGATCGGTGTTTACGAAGGAATAAAAATGGATCAAACCATAGAAGATCTGGTGATCAACAACCCCAGCGAAAGAGAGATCCAAAAAGCCGCTCTCTCCCAAGGAATATTGAATATGCAACAGGACGGAGTTTTGAAAGTCCTTGAAGGAATTACTTCCTATGAAGAAATTGACGGCATCGTCTCTTTAAGAGGATTCCAATAGACCAAAAGTGGTGGCTGCTTGCACGAGATGCCAAGTTAAGCAATAATAAGGTCAGTTTGAAAGAAAATAAACCTTCAAACTAATATGATCTCCTTACCTTACACCTCCAAACAACGGGTTTAGCTTTTGGTTACTCACTGAGGATAACCCCAGAGGTGATCCAGAGTGTCCTTGTTCGTAACTTGCTATGAAAATGTTGTTTGGAGATGCAAAATAAGGATGTGCTTATTTTCGACGATAACTTTAAAGGAACAAATAAAATAAATATTGTCAATGCAAAAGTAGCATATTAATTTTTATATGTCAAGCGAATATAAAGAAGAAGATAACTTAAGGTCCCTGGATAAGGCATTAAGACCGAAAAACTGGGAAGACTATGTCGGTCAAGAATCAATTAAAGAGAACCTGGAGATACTAATAAAAGCCGCCAAAGAAAGAGAACAGTCGCCGGAGCATATCTTGTTCTACGGACCACCGGGATTAGGAAAAACCACCCTCACCCACTTAATAGCCAAAGAGACCGGAAGCCAAATGAAGATAACCTCGGGCCCGGCGATAGAAAAGGTAGGCGATCTGGCGTCAGTGATAACAAACCTCTCACCTAATGACGTACTTTTTATAGACGAAGTTCACCGATTGAACAAAAGCGTTGAAGAAGTTTTATATCCGGCTATGGAATCAGGTTCACTGGATATTATCCTCGGTAAGGGACCTTCTGCCAGAACCATACAACTGGAACTTCCCCCTTTTACGCTCATCGCCGCCACTACCAAGATATCCTTGATCTCTTCTCCTTTAAGGAGCCGGTTCTCGGGCGGAGTATTTCGATTAGAATTCTATAAAGAAGAAGAGATAGGAGAAATACTAAAAAGATCGGCAAATATGTTGGGTGTTGAAATTAACGAGAACACGGTTCTAGATATAGCCAGAAGAAGCCGGTTCACACCCCGGTCCGCAAATTATCTTTTAAAAAGATGCCGGGATTACGCCCAAGTGCATAAAAAAAACAGCATAGACAAAAGCGTCGCGGAGAATGTTTTTTCCCTTTTGGGTATTGACGGTGTCGGCTTAACTCAAGCCGACAGGTTAATGTTAGAAGTGGTGATCACTAATTTTAACGGCGGACCGGTCGGTTTGAACACCATCGCTGCCTCTCTCTGCGAAGAAAAAGGAACGCTGGAAGAATACAATGAACCGTATCTGATCCAAATAGGCTTCCTTGAAAGAACACCCAGAGGCAGGGTTGTTACCCAAAAGGCCTATCAGCACCTAGGTAAAGATACGGGTGAAAAATAATTACCCTTAAAATAAATAAAATATGTCAGGACATAATAAATGGTCAAAAGTTAAACACAAAAAAGCGGCCACAGACGCTCAAAAAAGCAAACAGTTCTCAAAACTGTCAAAGTTAATAACTATGGAGGTAAAAAAAGCCGGAGGAGACACCGAAAACTCCGGAGTAAGAAAAGCAATAGAACAAGCCAAAGCGGTGAATATGCCTAATGACAACATTGAAAAAGCTATAAAAAGGGCCAAGAACTCCGATGAAAAAGATATGGAGAAAGTGACCTATGAGGCCTATGGACCGGAAGGAGTTGCTATGATCATAGAAGGATTAACAGACAACAGAAATAGAACCGCCGCGGAGGTTAAAAGTATTCTTTCAAAACACGGAATTGAGCTTGCGGTCCCGGGTTCCGCCACTTGGGCGTTTAATAAAAATGAAGGAAGTTACGAAACAAAAACCCCGGTTAAGATCACGGGATCCTCTAAAGAGAAGTTATCTTCTATAATAGAAAGTCTGGAAGAAAGTGAGGATATCCAAGAAATATATACAAATGCCGAATAATTTAAAAGTTCTGGGAATAGATCCCGGTTATGAACGCCTAGGAATGGCGGTTATAGAAAAAAAGGAGACCGGCAAAGAGTTTTTGGTCTTTTCTGATTGTATTAAAACATCCAATAAAGAGGAACACTGGAATAGATTATATAAAATAAATCTGGCTCTGGAAGAATGTATCAAAAGAGACCAACCGGAAGTGTTGGCCATTGAAACACTTTTTTTTAATACCAACCAAAAAACGGCCATAAAAGTAGCCGAGGTTAGAGGAGTGATCATGTCCACTGCGGCTAAATACGGAATGAAGGTTAAAGAATTCAATCCCCTTCAAGTAAAACAAGCTATCACCGGTTACGGTAGAAGTGAAAAAAGACAGGTCATCGCAACTTTACCTTATATAATAAAAATAGATAAAAAAATAAAATATGATGATGAATTTGATGCGATCGCCGTGGCTTTAGCGTGTTCGGCAACACTAAGTAGCCTTAGAATTTGAAAAGTTGCATTTTTTAAAAAATTTGATAAAAATATATTGTTAATAGAATTAAAAAGTTCTTTAAAAAA
Source organism: Minisyncoccota bacterium (assembly GCA_046542915.1). Classification (GTDB taxonomy): domain Bacteria; phylum Patescibacteriota; class Minisyncoccia; order Phycocordibacterales; family CSBR16-193; genus SKVL01. The sequence goes on from JBKHAI010000001.1 coordinate 28,532, forward strand.
TATGAGGGATAATTTGGAAAATTTTTATTCAAACTTTGAAGACATTGATGATGATATTCCAGAAGACGAAGAAGATGAGATGGAGAGTATTGTAGAAAGTTCTTTTTTGGAAGCAAATAACCAAACGTTTGATGAAGACGATATTCCGGAAATACCGGATCTTGAAGAAGAATAGATCAGTACTTATCGTTTTAAGACCTCCAAGAAAATTGGAGGTTTTAATATAATAAGCATCGCCTATTGACCAAATAACTGAATGATCTTATTATTAACGTCTCAAGCAAGCTCTTCTATTAATTTTCATAATAAAAATGTTTAGACTGTCTGTCCTTAAATATATTTTAATATTTTTTACCGCTCTGGCGATATTTTCCTTGGGATTTTTTATATTTTGGATAGCAACTTTAAAAATACCGCACCTGGATTCATTTGATGACAGAAAAGTGGAAGAAACCACAAAGATATACGCTAGAGACGGTGAAACTCTTCTTTTTGACGTTTTTGAGCATGCCCGAAGAACACCGGTTTCTTTTGAGGAAATAAGTAATAATATAAAATATGCCACTTTAGCTATTGAAGATAGCGGTTTTTATGAGCACATCGGTATTGAGCCCAAAGCAATTATAAGAGCTACACTAGTAAATTTAAAGACCGGCGATTTTACTCAAGGAGGTTCCACTTTAACTCAACAGGTCGTAAAAAACTCGGTTTTAACTACAGATAAGGTATTATCCCGAAAGTTAAAAGAGTGGATATTTTCCATTAGGTTGGAGCAATCAATGGATAAAGATACTATTTTTGAGTTTTATTTGAACGAAACACCTTACGGAGGAAATATTTATGGAGTTGAACAAGCCAGCCGATCTTTTTTTGGGAAATCTGCTTCAGAAGTAAATGTTGCTGAAGCGGCCTATCTAGCGGCTCTTCCCGTGGCTCCCACTAAACTTTCACCTTACGGATCCAATCGTGATCTACTGGATCAAAGACAAGAATTTATTTTAAAAGAAATGTATCTTAATGAATTTATAAACAAAGAAGAGTACGAGAGTGCTTTAGATGAAGAAGTGGAGTTCAAAAGTAAAGAAGAAAATAACATTAAAGCCCCTCATTTTGTAATGTATGTCCAAGAATATCTGGAAACTAAATACGGAGTAGATATTTTTGAGCGTGGCGGTCTTCGAGTTACCACCAGTTTGGATCATGATCTACAGAAGGAAGCTGAAGACCTGGCTTTAGAACACGCCTTAAGGAACGAGAATAATTTTGGTGCAGAAAATATATCAATGACGGCTATAGAACCTCAAACCGGTGAGATCTTGGTAATGGTGGGTTCTCGTGATTATTCTGATCCGGAAATAGAAGGAAACTATAATATCACAACCTCGCTTAGACAACCCGGTTCAGCTTTTAAACCGTTTGCTTACGCTCAGGCCTTTAAAAGAGGATATACTCCGGAAACCGTGCTTTTTGATCTTAAAACACAGTTTTCAACAGCTTGTAAGCCTTATGAATTAAAACATGAATATCCTTGTTATTCCCCTCAAAACTATGATGGAATTTTTAGAGGCCCGATGAGTATGAGAGATGCTTTAGCTCAATCAGTTAACATACCGGCGGTCAAAACACTACATTTAGCCGGGTTGGAAGAAACAGGTGAACTGGCCAAAGATATGGGCTTAAAAAATTTAAATAAAATTGACTCTTATGGTTTAACTATGGTCTTAGGAGGCGGAGAAGTTTCTTTACTTAACTTAACCAGTGCTTATGGAGTTTTTGCCAATGAAGGTGTACGCGTAGAACATATACCCGTCCTAAAAATAGAAAACAACAACGGAGAGGTTTTGGAAGAACACCAACCGGTCAGAAAAAGAGTGCTGGATAAAGATATCGCTTTGCAAATATCTGATATTTTATCCGACAATAACGCCCGAACCCCGGCTTTTGGGCAAAACTCACTTCTTAATTTCTCCGATCATGATGTCGCTGTAAAAACAGGAACAACTAATGATTATAAAGACGCTTGGATAGTCGGATATACTCCCGACATAGCTGTGGGAGCATGGGCCGGAAATAACGACGGAAGTTCAATGCATAAAAGAGTAGCCAGTTTTATAATATCCCCTTTTTGGAGAGACTTTATGGAACCTGTGATACAACAAGGTGAAGTTTCTTCCTTTCCCGAGCCACCAAAAGAAGACCAAGATGAACTAAAACCTGTTCTAAGAGGACAGTGGCAAGTAAAAGAAACTACTCAAAAAAATAATGAGGAAGATGATGATGAAGATGATGATGAAGATGAAGTTGAAGAAACCACAAAAGTTCACTCTATACTACATTGGGTAAATAAAGAAGATCCACGAGGTGATCATCCATCTGATCCGGCAAGTGATTCCCTATATTTTTATTGGGAACACCCTATACAAGAATGGGCTACTGAACAAGGAATAGGTGTAGAAATAGAAGAAAAAATAGAGGATAAGGATATTGAAACGGAAGAAGAGGATAAAAACATTCCGGAAGAAGCAGTCAATGAGGAAACCGGTATTTGATCTATAAAATATTTACAATATCAGCTGAACCACCTTTTTCTTTAAATATTTTTAAAATATTTTCTTTTCTAATAAGAATTTCGTTTTTTATAACTGAGTTACAGTTAATAAAAATGGTGTCGTTTTTGATCGAAAAATTTTCCGGAGGGATCACGATGTTTAACTCTTCTTTTACGGTCTCACTTAAAAGATCTTGAGTGGCTTTTCGTGAATTAAGAGCATTTTTAAAACGACCAAGTATTTCCGATACTTTTTCCATTTTTATTTATTCATCGGCATTATTAATTGAGTCAGAGAATCATCGTTAACACCTTTTATGGTTAAGGGTTTATTTAATCCCTCAAATCCTAAAATTACGCTCTCTGAATTAAAATAAGGAAGGCAGTCCGATATATATTTATGATTAAAAGTTATCTCTATATCCTCCCCTTCTATCTTGGCATCAATATTGGTCGTATTGGTCCCGATATGAGAATTACTGGTTTCAATCGTAAGGTCTTTACCAGAACTTGAGATAATAAACTTAACTTGATTAAACTCTCCGGAAAAGATGGAATTTATTTTAAGAGCGGAAACCAGATCTTCTTTTAAGAGAGTAGCTTTTGTTTTAAATTCCTTTGGTATTATTTGTTGATAGTCAGGGAAGTTACCATTGATCGTTCTTGATGTGACCAAAGAATCCTTGGTTGTAAAAGATATTTGATTTTCATCAATAGATATACTGACATCACTATACTCATTTATGATCTTAATGATGTTTTGAGTGTTTTTGTAAGGTAAAAGAACGGAGATACCTTCAATATCGGAATTTATATCTATCTTTTTTTCGGATAATCTGAAAAAATCCGTAGCTACAAAATATAATTTATTCTCTTTTTCATAGACATAAATACTGGAAAGTTCCGGTTTAATATTCGATGTAGAAGCACTAAACCAAACGGATCTTACACCCTCTTCTAAAGATGAGGTTGGAATATTGAAAACACCCTTTTCACCATCCGCTTGCGGTATATTGGGAAAATCATCAGCAGGATAAGTATTTAATTTTGTAGAAGTTTTTTGAGTTCTTATCGTAACAAAATTATCTTCGTCACCCTTTTCCAGAACAACTTTACCTTTTTCATCAATATTGGAAAAAAGATGGGTTACCACATCCCCGGGAACCGCAAAACTTCCTTTATTATGAACCTTTCCGGCTACTTCAGTCTCAACTCCGATATCAAGGTTAGTGGCCTTTAAAGTTATGTTCTTTTCAGAAACATCAAATAGAATACATTTAAGAACCGGTAGGGTCGGATTCTTAACCGTCACCTTTTCCAGTTTTTGGAGGGCTTTATGCAGTTTATCTTTAGTACATTCTATTTTCATAAATATTTTTTAAATTATCTTCTTTCTCCTTATTATTTATCAAGTTAATATGTGGATTTCTGATTTTATGGCTAGTAATAATGTTTTTTTATTAAAATTAGTTTTTGTTAACTGTTGATAATTTTGTGGATATAGATGATCTTATTTTTCTATTATTTTAAACTCAGAGTTTTTAAACAATAAAATGTGACCTTATATACAACTTAATTCATCTTTTATACAACACTTTTCCCTTTATTATCCACATCTTAACCGATCATTGTCCTGATCTGTTCCAACTCTTGGCAAAGATTTTCATTTACTTTCAATTCACTTTTTATTTTTTCGCAGGAATGGATCACGGTAGTATGATCTCTACCTCCCAGTTTTTCCCCGATCGAAGGATAAGATATTTTATAGTCTTCCCTTAATAAGTACATTGTTACCTGACGGGGTCTGATAACCTCTTTTTTTCTTGTTTTTTTATGTATATACTCTTCTTCTATATTATAAAAGACAGCCACAGCTCTTATGACTTCCGAAGGCGAAACATTTTTCTGTGGTTTTTTGGTATTACGAGCTAGATTTTTTACCTCAGAGAGTGATATAGCATCATTTTTTATCTTCATCTGGCAAGCTAAGGAGTTAAGGATCCCTTCCAGGTCGCGGATGTTTCCTTCAATAGAGTATGCCAGATAATTTATTATCTCATCAGAAAGAGAGATACTATTCATTTGTGCTTTTTTCTTTAAAATAGCAGCTCTTGATTCTTGGTCCGGAGCGGGAATATCCACTATCATTCCGGCTCCAAATCTTGATTTTAACCTGTCTTCCAGTCCCGGGATATAGTTAGGGTGCTTGTCGGAGGAGAAGACGATCTGCTTATTATTATCATAAAGAGTGTTAAAAAGATGAAAAAGTTCTTCCTGGGTCTTTTCTTTATTAGACAGGAATTGAATATCATCCATTATTAAAACATCATACTTTCTGTATTTTTCTTTAAATTCAGTAACTTTGTTTAACTGAATAGAGGTCACATAATCAATAACAAACCTCTCGGAAGTTACATAAAAAACCTTTAGATCCTTATTCTTTTCGGATATTTTATTTCCTATGGCTTGAATTATATGGGTTTTTCCATGTCCGGTGCCACCGTAGACAAAAAATGGATTATAAACGGAACCTACATCTTTTATAACAGCTTGCGAGGCCGCGTAAGCGAGCTCGTTAAAAGGACCGACAACAAAAGAATCAAAACTGTATCTTGGATTTAGATTACTTTCTTTATTAATGTAAGTATTAGCTAAAGGCAATTCCGAAGCGTTATTTTCCTGATATTTAACCTCTTTATTTTCTTTTTTACTGCGATTTTTCTCAACTATATACTCTAAGGAGTAAATATCGGGAGAAAGACCACGTAAATACTTCAATATCATTGAATGGTATTTTGTTGAAAGCCAATCTTTAACAAAAGTGTTGGGGACACTTAACTGAACAACTCCGTTTTCTTTTTTAATTACATAGGTATCTTTAAACCAAGTATTAAAGTTAGCTTTTGATATTGATAGTTCTATTTCTATAAGAGCGTTTTTCCAGAGCTTCTCATTATCCATAATTTCTGTTTTCATTGAGAATGATTTACATTATTATATCCAGAGAATAGCATTATATTGGGATATTATTCCAGTAATAATAATGTTCACCTTTTGTTTATAATTTGTGGATAACCACCTCGGCTTCTTATTTTATAGGTTTTTTGTTTCAGTGGCAAATATTGATAAAAAGACAAAAATTTGATTTTTTCTTTATAAATGGTATTATTTTACCCGTTATGTCGTTTACTTATAAACCCAAGAAAATAAGGAGGAAAAGAAGGCATGGTTTTCTGGTAAGGCAAAGAACGTCTTCCGGCAAGAATGTTATAAAAAGAAGGAGAAGAAAAGGAAGAGCTGAACTATCAGTTTCCGGTTAATTACTATGCTTCCTAAAAAGAACAGACTTTCCGCCGGTGAAGTACGGGAGGTCTTTGCTTTTAATGAAAAAAGTAGCTCTTCAACTTTTTTTAAGATACTCAAAAAATTAAAAGTTAATTCATTGAAATTTGCGGTAATAGTTCCCGGTTCCGTAAGCAAAAGTGCGGTAAAAAGAAACTATCTACGGCGGAAATTCTTCTCAGCTCTCAAGGATCTCTATAAAGACCCAGAAAAGGGCTGGTACGTTATAATTCTTAGAAAAGAAGCCGA
>JBKHAI010000031.1:0-6936 GCA_046542915.1 Minisyncoccota bacterium
AAGAGGACGCGGATGAGGAAAATATGGAAGAAGAAACCACCGAGGAAGATGTAGAAGAAGAGGAGTAAAAACCTTTACTTATAAAACCCCCTTACTTTAAAAGTAAGGGGGTTTTAATTATATAAAAACGTTTCAAATATGGCATTTTACGCTTTACATGATATACTGACCCTTCAAGTTTTTGTAAATAAAAGAAAAAAATATGGAACCATTAAGTAAAAATATATCTATTAATAATACCGGCGATTCGGAGGTGGAAATAACGGCGGAAATTCCGGCCGAAGAGATGAAAAAGCAATACAGCGAATCTTTAAAAGAAGCTCAAAAAGATGCCGAACTAGACGGTTTCAGAAAAGGTAAAGCCCCTTTAGAGATGGTAGAAAAACAAGTCGGACAAGGTTTTTTGATGCAAAAAGCCGCCGAAAAAATACTCCAAGAAGAATATCCGAGGATCTTAAGCTATGAAAAAATAGAACCGATAGGACAACCACAGGTAACCATTACCAAAATAGCCCCGGGAAGCGACCTGGGTTTTAAAATAAAGACCGCAACTATGCCAGAAGTAGAACTCGGAGATTATAAGGAGATCGCCAAGCGTGCCTTAAAAGAGAATCCCCTCTCCGAAGATCCGGAAGTAACCCAAGAGGAGATGGATGAAACGGTCTACAACATCCGAGCCAGCCAACTTTTGGAAGAAAAACGTCAAAAAGGAGAAGAGGTTCCCTCGCCTGAGTCACTAAAAGAAGAAGACCTTCCCGCCTTGACAGATGAATTTGTTTCTTCTTTGGGTGAATTCAGTAACCTGGACGACTTTCACAAAAAAATAAAAGAGCATCTGGAAAGACAAAAAAGGAGCAAAGAACAAGAAAAACAATGGGCAGCGATCTTGGACGCCATAATCGAAGAATCGAATATCACCATCCCTTCCGTTCTGGTGGAATCAGAACTTGATAAGATGACCGCTCAACTTAAAGACGACGTTCAAAGGGCCGGTTTGGAGTTTTCCGACTACCTCTCAAAGGTTCAAAAGACCGAGGAAGACATTAGAGCCGAGTGGAAAGAAAACGCCGCCAAAAGGGCCAAAACTCAATTGATACTAAACACCATAGCAGAAAAAGAAAATATAAGCCCCGACCCTGAAGTGGTAGAAGAGCAGGTCAATCAAGTTTTGGAACACTACAAAGAAGCCAACCCCGAAAGTGTTAGGGTTTTTGTAAAAACCCAAATAACTAATGAGAAAACTTTGGCCTTCTTGGCCTCACTCGGCGATAAAGACAAAAGCGCGAACCCCGAAGAAAAAGAATCAGGAGGAAATGAAAAAGAAGCCGATACCAAACAAAAAGAGAAAGAAGACGAAGAATCGGAAGAAAAATAGGTCATTTTCCCAAAGAAAACATCTTTCAGAACGATCGATCAATAAACCGGAGGCTTGATCGGTTGGTTTTAAAAATATGTTGTGGTATAGTTGAGTGGTAATCTCGGATACAGATATGTTAATTCCCACAGTTATAGAAAAATCTCAGTTCGGCGAGCGCGCCTATGACATTTATTCGCGACTTTTGAGAGAGCGGATCGTCTTTTTAGGAGGAGTAATAGATGACCATACCGCCAATTTGGTCATAGCCCAGTTGCTTTTTCTTCAATCGGAAGATCCTAAAAAAGACGTACAGTTGTACATCAATTCTCCCGGAGGATCGGTAACGTCAACCTTGGCCATGCTGGATACTATGAATCATATTAAAAATGATGTATCAACTGTTTGTGTCGGCATCGCCGCCTCCGGAGGAGCAATAATGCTTTCGGCTGGAGCTAAAGGAAAAAGATACGCATTGCCAAATTCCGAGATTATGATACATCAACCTTGGGGTGGAGCTGAAGGCAGGGCCTCGGATATCGAAATAACTGCAAAACACATAATAAAGACCAGAGAGAAGCTCAACAAGATCCTTGCCAAAAACACCGGCAAGCCCTTATCAAACATCGAAAAGGATGTCGATAGGGACTTTTTTATGTCTTCAGATGAAGCCAAAAAATACGGTATCATTGACAAGATCTACTCCCCCTCAAAATAGGTGCCCAGATCATTGCCGTCACACAAAATATTGAGCGGACCACCGGAAACCCGACCGAAACGGGTTTCGTAGTAAATTACTGTTTTTTAACTAAGAACCACGGAGTTTTCGCAAAACAACGCCGAAGCTCGTGGTTAAGGTGTCGGTTTTTAATGTTTTTTAAAAAGCAGAAGAAAAGAGATAAGTAAAAAATTTTTTCATGGAAACACAAATAGTCATTCTCCTTTTGGGAGTTACGTTAATAATAGGAGTAGCCTTTGGATATTTTCTTAGGTGGATAATATCCATGGGGAAAAGAGGGTCAATGGAACTGAAGATCAAGCAGATGATGCTTGAAGCCCGAGATGAAGCGAAGAAGATCGTCGCCGATGCGGAAAAAAAGGCCGAAGAAATACTGGATACCAGCAGAAAGGAGATCAAGGAAAAAGAGGACCAATTGAAAAAAAGTGAAGATCGGTTAATTAAAAAAGAAGAAACCCTTGATCAACGACAAATTGACCTGAACAAAGAAGAAGAGTCCATAAAAGAAAAGATAGCTGAAGCCGAAGCTATAAAAGCAGAAGCAGAGAACCTGGACCAACAAAAGACGGCCGAGTTGGAAAAACTTTCGGAAATGAGTAAAGAAGAAGCCAAAGAAGAACTACTATCCCAGGTAGAAAAAGAAGCTGAAGAGGATATCTTGGTCCGAATGCGTAAACTGGAAAACATCGGTTCCGAAAAGCTGGAAAAAAGAGCCAAAGAGATACTGACCAACGCCATACATCGACTTGGTAATTTTATGGCTTCCGATGTAATGTCAACGACCATATCCATCCCTTCCGACGAGATCAAAGGAAAAGTTATAGGAAAAGAAGGCAGGAATATAAGATCGTTTGAAAGAGCCGCAGGTGTAGAAATAATCGTTGACGACACTCCCGGGTCTATAACCATTTCTTCATTTGATCCGGTAAGACGCCAGGTTGCCCGCATCGCCCTAGAGAACCTGATCATGGATGGCCGAATACAACCCGCCAAAATAGAAGAGGCAGTGGAAAACGCCGAAAAAGAAATAAACCGAATAATAAAAGAAAAGGGAGAACAAGCCGTTTATGAATGCGGTGTTTACAATCTTGACCCCAAATTGGTCTCTTTGTTGGGTCGACTCTATTTCCGTACCAGTTACGGTCAAAACGTGCTTCAACACTCAGTAGAGATGGCACATATAGCGGGAATGATAGCCGAAGAGTTAGGCGCCAACGTGTCTGTTGCCAAAGCCGGAGCCATACTTCACGATATTGGTAAAGCGGTAGACCACGAAGTTGTCGGCACTCACGTCCAAATAGGACGAAGGATATTGCAAAAATTCAACGTCAGTGAGGAAATTATAAAATCAATGCAATCCCATCATGAAGAATATCCTTTTGAAACTATAGAGTCGGTCATAGTACAGGTAGCCGATTCCATATCCGGCAGTCGCCCCGGCGCCAGAAGAGACACCGTAGAAAACTATCTGAAACGCCTAAAGGAACTGGAATCTATTGCCGGCTCTTTTGAGGGGATAGAAAAATCGTTTGCTCTCCAGGCCGGGAGAGAGGTGCGTGTTTTTGTAACTCCGGAGAAAGTAAGTGATCTGGAAGCTAAAAAACTGGCTCGAGAGATCGCTCTTAAAATAGAACAGGAATTAAAATACCCGGGAGAAGTGAAGGTCAACGTGATCAGAGAATCCCGGGTCACCGAATATGCCAGATAAAAAATTAGACAAAAAACGTTGCCAGACAGCCCTAAAGGGGTATATAATTATTAGAGATACCATATAAGGTATCATTAGATTACACATGATATTTAATGTATCTTGTGGGGTCGAGTAATAATAAAAGTATTTCTAACAAATTTAAAATATGAACAAACAAGGACTTGTAGAAGTTGTACATGAGAAAATGGGAGGAACAAAAACCCAATCCGAAGAAGTTGTGGAAACCATTATCTCAACCATTACTGAATCTCTCAAAAAGGGAGAGGACGTTTCCATTGCCGGTCTAGGGATCTTTTCAACCAAGGAGCGTCAAGCCAGACAGGCTCGTAACCCTCGCACCGGAGAAGCTATAGACGTTCCCGCGATGAAAGTTCCGAAATTCAAACCCGCCAAGGGATTAAAGGACGCTGTCAGAAATTCTTAAATTCAAGGATATCACAACCCAAAAAAGCCCGTTTTAGGGCTTTTTTTGGTTTTGTCGTGAATCTATCTTCACGTAAGACCCCTATTAAAAGATACGGCTTTCCAATTTTTAAAAATAACGAAGTCATTTAAAAACAAAACCCAAAAAGCTGATATATTTGATATCAATAATAAAAAAGATCTTGAGGAACCTAATGTGCGGACACGGGGAATCGAACCCCGATCTCGGCCATGGCAAGGCCGCGTCATACCATTAAACTATGTCCGCAAAAATTTAAACGATCTTAATTAAAAGAACGTCTATCAAATGAACCCGTTTCCAATGTTAGCAAAAATGTAAGGTTTCCGCAATTTGCTTTTTCTCTAAAAGAAGCGGTAGAGTGCTCTATCTTGGAGTGTATGCGATCAAAGATCTACATCAACTTTTATTGAATGATCGATATGTTTTTTTGCATAAAAAAACAGAACAACTGGGGATAAGGTGTGGAAACATTCAAAGACCCGTCAAGGCATCCAGACGGTCTTTCTTGTGTAATTTGTTCTTTTTTCTTTTTCCACAAACCAAACACTCATGGATCACCCATTTTTCAGAAGCCGTATAATGATACGCAACCGGTGGCATCATTCCTCCGCACTCAGCCGCCCGGTCTCCCGGATCAACGTCAACGTGTTTGCTCCAAAGACATCTATGACAATGATTGGTGTAACCGTCTCCTCTAATATACTCCCCACAGTTTTCACACTTAAAATCTTCAATTCTTTTTTTAAACATTTTTCATTTTTTAATCTTAAGAGATTGTATCAAAAACAAGTTATGTTATTCTTTAATAGATATCAACCAAATAATAAAACAAAAACTAAAATGAGTTCAAAGGATAAACCCCAAAAAGTACTGATAGTGGATGACGAAGATTTTATATGCAATATCTACAGTAAAAGTTTTAAAGATGAAGGAATAGAGACAGAGACGGTTCATTCCGGCAAGGAAATGCTTGATATCTTGGAAGAAAAAAACAATGAATATGATGTTATCCTTTTAGATATCGTAATGCCGGAAATGGACGGTTTTGAAGCTTTGGAGATGGCACACAAAAAAGAAATGTTGGGAAGGACCTTATTGGTCGTTCTAAGCAACCACGCCGATCAGATCTCCCAAGAAAAGGCGAAAGAACTGGGAGCCCACAACTTTGTCGTTAAATCGTCACTACTTCCGGAAGATATAGTAAAAGAAGTTATAGGCACCTTCCAAGAAAAAAGCGCCTAAGCGATATAACCCTGTCGGGGAACCGAGAATCGAACTCGGGCCTCACGCTCCCAAAGCGTGTATACTACCACTATACTATTCCCCGGTCTTTAAAGTGGCAGAAAAATCATACCACAAAATAGGGCCTAATTAAAGAACAACATTCTCATCCATCGATACCTTTAAAAGCTCCCCTTCCCTGGAGAAAAACACACTTATGAGATCTACCACCCAATACTTATCTTCCATACCTTTTCTCTCCAGATAAAAACGAGCTGCTCTGTTTATACCATCCATCTTTTTTTTATTCATCTTCTCTCTTAATAAAAACTGACCGTCAACAGAAATATCTCCAAATGAGCTTTTAACTTCTACAAAATGCAAAACCCCGTCCTTAAAAGCGATTATGTCTATCTCTCTGCCGGCCGCCCAGAAATTACGCTCCGTGACCTCAAAACCAAGTTTCAGAAGATGAGAAACAGCTACATCTTCACCTTTAAGACCTTTTTGATCTTTACTACCAAAGTTTTTCATTAACCAAGAAAAAAATAATTCTTTTAAGACATTTTATGTCTTTTATACACAAATCCACAGAGTTATCCACAGTTTGTGTCTTTTTTGTTAATAAATATCCGTTATTCTCCCTAAAAAACAGAAAGATCTAGATCAATGGCTCTATTTCAAACCTGATCTTTTCAAACATCTTGATATGCCCTTGGGTGTTAGGATGAAGTCCGTCAATAAAGTCATCGTGATTTAAAAGATCTTTCACGGGAATGAATTTCAGCTTATTTTCCTCGCAAAACTTCTCGATCGTACTATCTAGTCGCTCAATATTCAGATTGGTGTAGGATTTATCAGTATTCCACGGAATCGAAGTGGTCTTTGATTCATCCACGCGCGTCAGCCCAACGAAAACAATGTTATTGGTAAACTTCTTTGCAATGGTAAGAAGTTCTGTAAGGTTTTGTTGGAATTCGCCGAGCAAAACACGTGTAATATTTTTGGAGTAAATAAATTGGGCATCATTTACACCGATCGCAAAAATTATCAGATCCGGCTCGCGCGAGGTCGCTTCAGCTTCAATTCTCTCCAACAGATCATCTGTAGTGTCGCCACTAACACCGAGATTATAAACATCAACGCCCTCGTTTTGTAATTCAAAGTAATTCCGCAAGCGCGTAGCCCACCCACCCTGCTCCGGATCGTAAGCACCCCACGTTATACTGTCACCAAAAATACAAATGGTCATGACCTTTCAGATTAAATTATATCATATGAAAACCGCCCTTAAGACCTTGGATCACCGAAACCAGTTCGATCTAGCAGTGGCCAAAAAAATACTCTTAAACCCTTTGTATCCTTGGCTTTATCTCGTAAAAAAAGAGAGGAGGGAGAATAAAAACGACTCCCCTGCTCTTTTGAAAACTGCGAGGTTCCGTCTCCGGCTACAAAAATATTGTCGC
>JBKHAI010000032.1:0-6910 GCA_046542915.1 Minisyncoccota bacterium
TGGTTTTTTGGTACGAAAGTTAAGGCCTTGCCGAGTTTGTGGGCACGTCCGGTGCGGCCGATACGATGGATATAATCTTCAAATGTACTGGGCAGATCGTAGTTTATAACGTGGGAGACATTATCAACATGGATCCCTCGAGCGGCGACATCAGTCGCTACTAAGATATCAGTACGTCCGCTTTTGAAACCATCAAGGGATCTTTTTCTTTGACTGTGGCTCTTGTTTCCGTGAATGGAATCTGCTGAGTATCCGGATTGTTTTAACTGCTTTGAAAGTTTCTCGACACTTTGTTTCATTGCACCGAATATTATGATCCGGCCCTTTTTTATTTCTCCCAGAGTTTCGATAAGTTTTTCAAACTTAGTGTCGGGAGAGTAAGTGACAATGTCTTGGCTTATACTTTCTATGGTGTCTTTCTTTTTGACTGATATCTCGATCGGATCTTTTAAGAAGTCCTTGACCAACTTTTGGGCGGCGGACGTTATGGTGGCGGAAAAAAGATAAGTTTCTCTCTGTGGAGGGGTCTTTTCAAGGATGGTTCTGATATCATCTATGAATCCCATATCCAACATTCTGTCAGCTTCGTCCAAAACTACAGCTGAAAGTTTATCTGTTTGGAGTCTACCGCGGTTTATCAAATCTATCAGTCGCCCCGGTGTTCCGACAATAAATTGTGGTCTTCTTTGGAGGGCGGATATTTGTGGACCGATCCCGACTCCGCCTACACATACAACCGTGTGCATATTCAATCCTCGGCTTAGTGCTTTGAATTCGGTTTCTATCTGAGCGGCCAGTTCTCTGGTTGGAGTAACGATAAGGGTTTGCCTTTTGGGATCGCTTAAAGTCAATTCGATCAACGGTAAAAGAAAGGCCGCGGTTTTCCCGGTTCCGGTTTCGGCAAGGCCAACGATGTCTCTACTTTTTAACATCTCGGGGATCACCTTATCTTGAATAGGGGTCGGTGTCTTTATGGCCATTTTATGTAAAGTAGCAACTAATTCGGAAGAGAGTTTGAATTGTTCAAAGGTATGAATTGGAGTGAACTTTTCTTCTATAACCGGTGTTTGAGGTGCTTTGTTTATGAATTGAGAAGGATCAAAGTTATTCCGAGCGAATTTTTTTCCACGGTTAGATCCACCGAAATTTCTTCCGTTACGGTTACGGTTTTTAAAAGAGTTATTTTTTTTATATTGACCTCTATTTTTTTGTTGAGAACGATTTCCGCCAAAAGAGTTTCGACGCGGTCGTGTTGATGTTTCGTTATTCATTTAAGATGAAATTATTTTTAAAATATGGAGTTAGCGGAACCGCAAAAAGCGAGCGTGTTATACACGACTACGGACCGAAACCCGCTAGCTACCAAAGTATCTCTTGAATGGAGTCTTAGAAGCTTGGCAAATAGTATACCATTCTTTAGCTTACGTCAAATTAATATTACTAAATATTTTTACCAAGGTATTGATTTTTGTAACACTCTGAGTTATTATGACCGCGTTATGCCAAATACAGCAGGTGCCAAAAAAGCATTAAGAAGTTCAAAAAAGAAAGCGGTTTTCAATACCCGCAGAAAGAACGCTATGAAGAAGACAGTGAAGCTCTTTAGGGAATCGGTAAAAGCGGGTGATTTAAAAGATGCCGAAAAGCAGATCCCGACGGTTTATAAAGCTATTGATAAAGCTCAAAAAAGAGGAGTAATAAAGAAGAACTCCGCCGCCAGAAAGAAATCAAGACTTTCTAGTTTTTTGAATAAAGCTAAGTCTCAGCAATAATTAATAAAAGAAGTAGAAATGCTTCAAGGAAAACGGGAAAATATTAAGCGCATTCATGCGCTTGTTTCAGGGAAGGTTCAAGGGGTCTTTTTTAGATACCATACCGTTAGAAAAGCTCAAAAAGAAGGTTTAAAAGGCTGGGTCAGAAATACTGAAGACGATCGTGTTGAGGCTGTCGCAGAGGGTGGTAAAGAGGCCCTGGAGGACTTCATTTCTTTCCTTTGGGAAGGATCTCCGCAAGCGGAAGTTGAAGATGTCAGGGTAGAGTGGCAGGAACCAGAAGGGGAAAGTGACTTTTTTGTTAAATAAAGATAATATTTGTAAAAATTAAAACGGCTTACAAAGCCGTTTTTTTGTATTTCATAATTTTTACTTAAAAATCAAAATGCCAAGTAGCTAGCTTGCTACGCTCGCACAACTCGCTTTGCTCGTGTGCTCCCGTCAGGAATCGGCGTCAAGTCGCTAAACTCATTCATCCCTCCGGTCTTCGTTCGTTAAGCGCTTCCTGCCCGGGCTCGCGGTCTCACTTCGTTCGACATCGCTCCGCCTTTCGATCCCTGACGCAAGCCAAGAAGTTGGCTTGCTACGCTCGCACTACTCGCTTTGCTCGTGTGCTCCCGTCAGGAATCGGCGTCAAGTCGCTAAACTCATTCATCCCTCCGGTCTTCGTTCGTTAAGCGCTTCCTGCCCGGGCTCGCGGTCTCACTTCGTTCGACATCGCTCCGCCTTTCGATCCCTGACGCAAGCCAAGAAGTTGACTTGCTACGCTCGCACTACTCGCTTTGCTCGTGTGCTCCCGTCAGGAATCGAACCTGAATTACCGGTTCCGCAAACCAGCGTTTTATCCGTTAAACTACGGGAGCTTTCAGTCTTTTACTTAAAAAATGATAGCGTCTAGTTGGCAGTATAACTATTAATTGATCTATGGGCAATCTCGGCCTTAAAAACCGAGTCGCTCCAGCAATTTTTGAAAAAAAGATTCCTGTAGGTACTCTTTTTTTAATTTTTTTAACAGGGTTTCTTCAACCTCTTCTTCTTCTATTTCCCCAAGTTGCGTGACGATCAAAGGCGATAAAAGACTCTTTGATTTCAAAAAAAGACGTGGAGGTTCTTCAAAATCGTTTATATAAAAACTTTCCAGATTTTCATATGGATAATATTTCTTACCGATGGCTATTCCTCTTTTCTTTATCTTCACTTTTATATTCTTGGGAGGGATACTCGCCATCGTGAGAAGCGCAAAAGCGGCCACTGCCAAGAAAGCTGCAAATATTAAATTATTTAACATTACCGCGGCGAAGACCGCTGAACCGCTGATTATGATCATTGACACGTACCATTCTGCTGTTTTTCTCCAAAAGGGGTATTCTGGGGTATCCCATTTTAATAACAACGGATTTTCATTTTTGGTATTTTGCATCTCTTTAATTTTACTATTAAAAGAAAATAAAGAAAACCGTTTTATTTGTATTTATCGGTCGCCTCTGAGCAGGAGAACCCTTTCGAGTTCGCACGACGCGTTTTCTTCGAAAACACTGTGCGCCCCTCCTTGTTCACTTTGTTCACTGCGGAGGGGACAGGACTCGGCGTAGAGTTTCTAAGCTCCTCAGTGTTTAGAAAACACCTCGCTCGCTAAGAACTCTCTGCCCCGACTCGGCGACCCCGACTAAAGTCGTGGGTAAAACCGCCTCCGCCGTTCTCGTCCTGTCCCTCTCTCGAAAACCAATATCCTCCAACACTTCGTGTTGTCGTCTTTGTTTGCGGAGGGGACAGGACTCGAACCTGCAAGGGATTGCTCCCGGCGGTTTTCAAGACCGCTGCCTTACCAATTCGGCGCACCCCTCCTTTACGAGAACCATACTACCAAAAAAATCGATCTTAAGCTAGGATGTAGTAATGCGTATTCTTGGTATTGATTATGGGAAAAAGAGAGTAGGGTTAGCTATTTCCGATGAGACCGGAAGTGTTGCTTTTCCTTATAAGGTCTTATCCAACAACAAGGATCTGGTAAGGGATGTTGGTAATGTTTGTAAAGAGGAAAATGTGGGGTTAGTTGTGATAGGAGCTTCGCGAACACTGTCCGGTAAAGATAATCCGATCATGAAGGAGATCAAAACATTCAAAGACAGGCTCCTTCAAGAGTCATATTTAGATATTCAGCTAGAACCGGAATTCTTTTCCACGGTTGAAGCAACCAGATTTCAAAAGGAGACTGCCTATGTAGATGCTTCCGCTGCCGCTATTATTCTTCAGCGCTATCTGGATAAATCCAGCTCTCAGGGGGTATAGGCAAAAGGAAATATAATGTATAATATTATAATATATGAGCACCAAAGGGTTCCTTCGTTTTTTTCCAGTTCCTTCATATCTTCTGATGCCGGCTACTTGTGTGTCGGTTTCCGATAGTGTTTTAAGACATGTGGAGCTAAAAAGAGGAAAAAGATCCATAGAGTTGAAAAATTATCTTGAAAAAGATATTCCTTCCGGATCTGTTGAAGCGGGAGAGATCGTTGATCGAAAGGCACTTATGTCGAGTCTGAGAGAGTTGAAGGATGAACTGAACTTGGATCAGGTTGCTCTTTCATTGCCCGAGGAGAATGGTTATGTTTATACCGTTCATATCCCGGCGGAAGACGAAGGGGTCACTGAAGATCAAGTTGCCTTTACTTTAGAAAAGAATGTTCCTTTTGCCGTAGATGAAGTGGTCTTTGATTATGTGGAAACCGGAGCAAGTAATAAATCGGGTAGGGAAGTGGTGGTGATGGTACTTCCTTATGAAATGGTCCAAAGTTATATAGATATTCTTAAGGAGGCAGAAATTACTCCCTTGTATTTTGAGATCGAATCTTATTCTTTATCACGGGCTGTTGTTAACTCGGGAGATCCCAGAACGCATATTTTGGCACATATCCAAAAGGAAAGCACCAATATCTCGATCGTCAGTAGAAATATTCCTCGCTTCACTTCCGTGGTTCGTAGAGGTGTGGATACGGAAGGTGAAGATGATATACATCGGTCGGCTTTATGGCTAAAAGAAGAATTGGACAGAGTCAGGTCTTATTGGCAGTCTCATGGTTCAAAAAACACCGGTGCTCCTCAGACTGTTATTCTTTGTGGAGAAATGGAAAACCATAGCTCCGAGAAAGACATTATTGCTTCGGGATTGGATATGGAGGTCAATATAGCTAACGTTTGGGAGAATGTTACCAGTTTTGATGACTATATTCCGGATATTCCTTTCTCAAAGTCATTGGAGTTTGGGGGAGCTGTAGGATTGGCACTTAAAGAATTTAAAAGGAAAAATTAGAGATGTTTGAACTTTTACCCGAAAAAGAAAGAGAAATTCTAAAAAGCGATTATAAAAAAAGACGTTGGTCGGTCTTTTTTATCCTCGTTTTTTTACTAGGTGTTATATCTTTAGGATCGTTTTTGCCGACATACTTGATGATACAGTTTGAAAAGAAGCATCTTAGTGACAGACTGGAAATGGTGCAAAAGGAATCCGAAGAACTGATCGATCCCGAGATGTTCAGTCTGATGAATGAAACGTCCAAAATGATCGAGTCTCTTAAACCCCATGCCGATCATGTTACCATCGGCCAGATCGTACGTTTGGTCGTGGCCAATAAACCGGAAGACGTTTCTATAACCAGTTTAGCGATCAATAAGGACGAGAAAGAAAAGTCTCTAAAAGTTTCTTTGGCGGGCTTTGCCGTAAATAGGAATGTTTTACTTAATTTTTCAAATGATCTGGAAGAGGAGGAATTTATCAATGACACAAATATACCCCTTTCCAGTTTAACCAGTGAGAAAGACCTTAATTTTTCCCTACAGTTAGAAGGGGACTTAGAATAAGATCATCATGTCATCTTCAAAGTATATTTTAATAATAAGTATGATATTAGCCACGGTTGTTTGGGGAGGGCAGACGTTTCTTTTCTGGAATTTGGGCAAACAGAATGACGAAATAGATCGACTTAGATCTGATCTGGATCTTTATGAAGGACGCTATTCGGATCTGCGAGAAACAGTTAATTTTGTTGAAGGCTCCGAGGAACGCATCAAAGGGGTAGAAGATCTTTTACTGGCCAGAAAAGAACAAGATATAGTTTCTTTTATCGAAAAGGTTGAGGATCTAGGAAAAAGGTCCGGCGTGGAATGGGAGATATCCAAACTTTCTATTGATGAAAAAGATGAAGAAAACTTTCTTACATTCAAGCTTGAGACCTTCGGGGATTGGGAAAGTATTAATAAAGCCATTGCTTCTTTGGAGCTTCTTCCTTACAGAATATCTATCAAAGAAGCTCAACTTAATTGGGAGGAAGGGGCCTGGACCTCTTCTGTCGTAGTAAGTGTTTTATTATTGGATTGATATTATGTCAGGTGATAAAGGAAAATTTAAAGATATAAAGGAGAACCTGCGAGATCTTATCGTTTGTCCTAGACCGCGACCTAAACGAGACTGGACTTTTATGATGTTTTTTTTCTTTATCGCCCTATTTATTTTAGTTCTGATCAATACTTTCCTTTTCCTTTATCAAGGATATTTAAATAGTAGACCCCAAGAAGAAAATGATGCCCTGCCGAATGAAACGGAAAGTCCTCCGGCGGAGGAAAGTACAGAACTAAATAAAGAAGACGTTAGCAATATCTGGGATCTTTTTGAAGAAAAAAGAAAACACCTGGATCAATTGAACGAAAATTGGGATGCGATAGAGGAACCTTTACCTGAAGAAGTTGAGACCGATGACAAAGAAGGCTCAGAATCAGAAGACCCTGAATCAGAAGATCCTGATGAAGAAGATGCTGAGACTCAAGACCCCTTGGAAGAGATCCTTTGATTTTTTATTTAAAGAATGTGAGTTTTTACTTGTCAAAACACTATGTTTTTGTAATACTCTAGTTGCCTCCTCCCGTAGTTCAATGGATAGAACGAGGGCCTTCTAAGCCCTAAATGCAGGTTCGATTCCTGCCGGGAGGACATTACGGGGATCTATGCGGATCTTTTTAATTATTAAATTTAAAAAGATCTTGTAGGATCCGCTCGAGTCCGGGTGACGCGTTTAATAAACGCTACGCCCGCACCCACAGAAAAAACCGAGCCAAGCTCGGTTATCTGTGGGCGCTGTAGGACTCGA
>JBKHAI010000033.1:0-6842 GCA_046542915.1 Minisyncoccota bacterium
AGTACCTTCAAGTACCCTTCTATTATACTACAAAAACCGCTCAAATTCCAATGATTTTTAATAAATAATCAACAGTTTAGGAGTCTTTTAAAACCGTGGTCACGGTTTTGAAAAGCTTTAAGAACTAAAGCAAAGATCATAACCACACATCGGCCAGATCCGGCTTTTGAAGATCTATGACCTTAAGGGAAAATATAGTAAAAATGGCCATTTTAAGCCATTTTAATAGTTCCAAATATTAATTAAAGCATTTAACCAAAGAATACTTTTGAATAAAGGCGGACTTTTTTTATTCCTCGCTCCCCGTTACCTCTTTATAGGTTTCTATAATAGGATCAAGCTCGCCTTTTAAGACCTCCTCTACTCCGTGCCAGCTTTTTTTAATGCGGTGGTCAGTTATCCGATCCTGTGGGAAATTATAAGTCCGTATCTTCTCGGACCTGTCTCCGGTTCCGATCTGATCTTTTCGTTTATTGGCATACTCGCTCTCTTCTTTCTGTCTTTGAAGATCCTGCAGTTTGGCTTGTAAGATACTCATGGCCTTTTCCCTGTTCTTGTGCTGACTTCTCTCAACGGTGCATCTGACCATTATCCCTGTCGGTTTGTGAGTCAAATGAACAGCCGATTCCACTTTATTAACATTCTGACCGCCGGCACCGCCGGATCGCGAAAAACCGATATCCAGATCAGCCGGATTTATTTCCACTTTACTTCTTTTAAAAACCGGCATGATCGCCACCGAGGCAGTGGAGGTATGGATCCGCCCCTTGCTTTCCGTCTCCGGTACTCTCTGAACACGATGAACTCCGGTTTCATACTGGAGATCTTTAAAAACATCTTTACCTTTCACTTCATAAGAAACCTCTTTGTAGCCACCAAGATCGTTGGGAGAGCTGTCTAAAAGCTTAAAACCCCAAACTCTTTTTTCGGCATATCTTTCATACATATAGGCCAGATCGGCGGCGAAAAGTGCCGCCTCGTCACCACCGGCACCGGCTCGGATCTCGAGGATAGCTTCCGGAGGATATTTTCTCTCTTCATCTTCTTTCAACTTTTCCGCTTTAATGATCTCTTCCATCTGTCGCCAGATGTCCTCTTTCTGTTTCTCCAAACTGCTTATCTCATCATTGGCAAGGTCCTTTACGGACTCATCATTCTCCGCCATCTCTTTAAGATCTTCCACTTGATCGTTTAGATCTTCAAAGGCGTAAGCCAAAGCGCTTGTTTTCTTGTTATTTTTCAGCTCCTCCAGTTCCATAAGCAAAATGAATAAAATAAAAGACCCCGAAGACCAAACCGCGAAACAGCCGCAGATATAATATCGGGGTCATAGTTGTTATTTCTTGTATTTCTGAGCTGCCTCTTGTCTTTTCTTGAACTTCTCCACTCTTCCGGCGGTATCCATAACCTTTTCTTGTCCGGTATAAAAAGGATGACACTTTGAACAGACCTCCACCGTTATATCCTTAGCGGTGGAACCGGCAGTAAAGACAGCTCCGCAAGCACATTTTATACTTACGTTTTCGTGATATTCGGGATGAATTCCTTTTTTCATGGTCTAAAAAGACTACCAGAATTTAATAATATTTGCAAATAAAAAATAAACCATCGACAAAAGGTCTTTATTTTGATCTTTTAATCTACGCTGTCCAGGATATCTATGTCCTTTTGCAATTTCTCGGCATTTTGCATAACTCCATCCCCATAAAAACTATTGGGGGGATTTCCGCTATCACAGGCTCTACCGGAATAATAACGACAGGCCGCGTTTCTCTCGGTGGTATAACCACCACCGGCAGCTCCCAAGTCAGCTAAATACATAGCCGATGCCATAAAGGCATGCTCGGGATCCCAAGGATCGGCAACCGAGACCCCGACCGCATCTGCTACTTTGCTCTCCATTCGACTCCATGTTGTGGGAATAAACTGAGCCGGACCCATAGCACCGCCCCAGCCCCCACCCCACGGGCAGGACAAGGGTTGAGTATCCGGATCTCTTCCCAGTTTCTTCATTAGCTCAAGATAAGCCGTCTGATCATCACGCCAAGAGTTATCATTAGGACCGGGCATTATGTCCTTCCAACCCTGTTCATCCCCCGGTCTATTACAAGTTCCGACATTTACTCCAAATATTCCTTCACGAAGGCCGGACTCTTGCTGAAAGACCGCCAAGAGATAAGCAGGACGGATACCGGTTACTTCTTGAGCCCTTCTGGCATACGTTAGCGCATCACCAAAAGGAATATCATCGGTATCGCGCAAAGCAAACAAAGCACTTCTGATCCTGGCCGCATCTTGCTCGCGTTCTTGTACGATCTGTTGGTACTCCGCGGCCTGTGATCTGCTTATATTCAAAAGTCTTTGCTTTTCAGCTTCTTTTTGTTTAATAGAAGCTCTTTCTTCTTCAATGACCTTACGGGCATCTATCTCTTTGGCTCTTCTTTGATCCAACTCCTCACGTTCTTCGGCTGTTAATCGTCTGGCGTAACGGATCTCATCAAGAGTTTGGTGCAAGTAATCATTTATAGCATGAAAATCATTGTAGTCCACAAAGAACTCGGAAACGTTCTTATTACTCAAAAGAACTTCCACGAAAGAATAAGAATCTATTTCGTTCCGCTCCCTTAAAAGATGGGCCAGCCGGTTGCGCATCTCATCTATATCTCCCTCTAGATCTTCTATGGTCTGATTCCTTTCATAAATATCTTCCCCCAGTTGCTGTATGGTTATCGTCTTGGCCTGTATATTAAGTTGAGCTTGTTGGATCTGAGATTCCAAAACAGCAATATCCCTTTCAATGGAAGATGCTTCGGTTTTGTGTTGATGTTCTTTCTTTGCGGCTTCCTTTCTTTGATCTTCCACCTTCTCAAGCTCGGCCTGAAGTTCCTCTTCCGTCATATCCTCGTATTGAGCGGAGAGCTCCTCCGTTTGCAAAAAGACGGCAATATATAAACCGACAAGGATGACCGCAACAGAAACTACAAAATGTAATGAGTATTTTTCAGTGATCATATAAATACCGACGGCTTTTTCTTTAACCCACGGTAGTATTATAGCACAATTAGGATCTATTCTTCATCAGAAGCAGCTTCTTCCTCTTCCTCCTTGCCTTTCTTCTCTACCTCAATTGCAGAGAAATCTACGCTTTCTTCCTCTTCGGTTTCCACTTCTTCTTCAGGTTGAGTAACAGCGGCAACGACCTCCTCCGGATCATCTTTTAGATAGACGTCCTTCGGTAAGCTAATATCCTTAGCAAGGATCTGGTCATCAAAACTCTTCAATGACGAAACATCCACCTCCAAGTGATTGGGGATACTTCGTGGCATAGCATCAACATTGAGCTCTCTTAAGACCTTGACCAGCATTGCTCCTTGCTCCTTAACAACAGGGGCAACCCCTACAAACTCTAACGGAACACTGACCTCAATGGTCCTGCCTTCTTCAAAGACGTAAAAATCAACGTGACGGGGAGTGTTATAGATCGGATCAATGTCAACATCATGTATTAAAGCTTCCAATGAACCGTTACTGTCGTCTTTTAGCGTTACTACCGCCGATTCACCGGAATCTTGCCAGATCTTTTCAAAATCCCTTTTGGGAATAGTGATCGGAGTGGACGCTTGAGTACGACCGTAATAAACGGCGGGAATGTATCCCTCTCTTTTTAAGGCGTTGAGATTTTCTTTCTTATCGCGTTTTTTTGCTTTTAACTCCAACATAACAGTGTAAACATACTATATCCAACAGCTAAAATCAAGAGAAAGATCTTTAGCGATCAGACTTCACAAGTTATTAATTTAATTAACTTCATCTTTCCTACCCGAGAAAAGATCCAGCTTCTCTCCCACTACTTCCTCAACCGCGGAGATCGCGATGTTAAGATATTTGTATGGAGCAACCTCTTCGGGTTTTTCGGACAAGGCCCTTTTGATACCTTCTTTGTAGGCAACCCTTAGCTCGGTACTGATATGGATAATGCTTATTCCCGCCTTGATGGCCTCTCTCATATCTTTTTTAGAACTTCCGGAACCGCCATGTAGGACCAAAGGTACTCCGGCAGTTTCCCTTATCTCTGCTATCCTGTCGGTATAGAGTTTCGGTTGCAACCCCTTTCTGCTCATACCGTGAACACTACCTACGGCCGGGGCCAAGAGGTCCACCCCGACACTATCAACGAACTCTTTGGCTTCTTCCGGTTTGGTCAAAAGATCCTTGGAAACCGCCGCGCCTTCGGGCAACTCGTCAAAGACCGAAGAGGAACTTCCAATATATCCTAACTCACACTCGGCTAGCATCTCGGGATTTACCGAACGAATATACTCAACACTTTTTCTGACCATTTCTCTGTTCTCTTCCAGAGGCAGCTTGGCTCCGTCGATGACCACGGAGTCAAATCCGGCATCAGCAACTTCCTTGACCCGTTCAAAAGAATAAGTGTGATCGGCGTTTAGAAATATGGGGTGATCATATTCTTCTCTGACACTTTTTACCAAAGCCGCCACCTGTCTTAGACCGATGTAATCCCTTTCTCCTTCCGAGACCCCGATTATGATAGGAAGCTCTCTGGCTCGAGCGGCATTAATAACTCCCCAAAACATCTCGGTGTTGGCTATATTAAAATGACCGATAGCGATCTGGTTCTCTTCAGCTTCTTTGATGCATTCTTTATATGTTTTCATTCCAAATATCATAACATATCCACAGCCGATCAGAAGCTATGTTATAATGTGGAGAATTACAATTTTAAAATTAATTTCTAGTATATGTCCAACAATGAACAGATAGACTTTCTCGCCATCGGCGATATGGTAACCGATGCCTTCATCCGTATTGAAGATGCCAAAGTAGAGAAAGACAAAGAAAAAGGTATTTTCAATCTTTGCATCTCTTTTGGTAACAAGATACCTTATAAATTCGTAGAAGTGGTACGAGCCGTCGGTAACAGCCCCAACGCTTCGGTTTCCGCCAACCGTCTGGGTCTTAACTCCCACTTGGTAACCGACCTGGGAGATGATGATGAAGGTGAAAAATGCTTAAAAGCACTTGAAGAAGAAGGTGTCTCCACTCAATTCGTTACCAGACACCCCGATTTTGAAACCAACTATCACTATGTTCTCTGGTATGAAGATGAAAGGACCATTTTGGTCAAACATCAAGAATATCCTTATAAATTCCCGGAAATAGAAACACCTCCCAAGTGGATATACTTGAGCTCCTTGGCCGAGAATTCCTTGCCATACCACGACTCCATCGCCGAATACGTTAAAGCCAATCCCGATGTTAAGCTGGTCTTCCAGCCGGGAACTTTCCAGATGGGTCTGGGCTATGAGCGGTTGAAAGAAATATACCAACTCTCCGAACTCTTCTTCTGTAACGTCGAAGAAGCCAAGGACATAATCGGCAAAAAGAACGAACAGATGGAGATAAACGAGCTTTTGAAAATGACTCGCGACCTGGGACCGAAAAAAGTAGTCGTAACCGACGGACCCAAAGGAGCTTACACCTACGACGGCGAAGAGATGTGGTTTATGCCTCCTTACCCTGACCCTAAACCACCGGTTGACCGAACCGGTGCCGGAGATTCCTTCGCTTCAACCTTTACCAGTGCTTTAGTGCTCGGCAAAACCATTCCGGAAGCTCTGGAGTGGGCCCCGATAAATTCAATGTCGGTAGTCCAAGAGATCGGCGCCCAAAGAGGCCTCTTAACCAGAGAAAAACTGGAAGAATACTTAAGAAACCGCCCCGACGATTACCACCCGCAGAAGGTAAACTAAGACTAAAGATCAAAAAGCCCGAGGCATTTGCTTCGGGTTTTTTTCGGGTCACTTGATCTTTTCTAAAATTTTTTTTGTCTGTCTTTTTAGTACCGGAAGGTCTTTTATCACCACTATCCAAACTATATCTATATCAACCCCAAAATATTCGTGAATTAAAACATCTCTTGTGCCGGATATTTTCTTCCATGAAATTTCCGGGTGTTCCTGCTTTAAGGCCTCAGGTATATTCTTCACTGCCTCTCCAATTATTTCCAGTTTTCTAATAACGGCATCTTGTGTTTTTGGATCATCCTTAAATTCAATTTCTGAAAAACCCTCCGTATATTTTTCAATATCATTAATGCAATCAATTATATGCACCAAATAAAATTTGCTACTCTTTTTCATAAATAATTCTTTGCTCTTTTAGAATTCCTTCCTTTAGCCGATGATTCAACCCATTATACGTTAAAACATCAACCTTCCTTTTTAATTTATCCTCCAATTCCAACTTTAACCCCACAAGATCAAACAAACTCTTCTCCTCCTCAAAGCTGACCACAATATCTATATCACTGTCTTCTCTGGCCTCCCCACTTGCAAAAGAACCAAAGATCGCGGCCTTATTTACCCCCTGCCGCTCAAGGATCGGATTTATTTCTTTTTTTAGAGAATCAAATGTCATAGCTAAATTATACAAATTAGTAAAAGAACAGCAAATCTATCTATAGACCTAAGAAAGATCTAGTAGAAAGGTCTTAACCAGAGAAAAACTGGAAGAACACTTAAGAAACCGCCCCGACGATCACCACCCTCAGAAGGTAAACTAAGACTAAAGAATAAAATTGAAACGGAGTCCGAAGAATGTCTCGGACTCCGTTTTTTAACATATTCCAAGATATGAAAAATTTCTTCTGGGGATGTCAGACGTCCCCAGAATATGAATATTCCAAACATACAGCTTAAAATTAGGGCTTGTAGATGTCTGACATCCAAAAGAAAGATAGCTTATCTTGGAGATGTCAGATGTTCACAAAAACCAACCATTTTCCTTCCTATGGAAGTTAGACTTCCCCAGAACTACTT
>JBKHAI010000034.1:0-6832 GCA_046542915.1 Minisyncoccota bacterium
GTTATTCTTTCTTCTCTTCTTTCAACTTTTTCTTTATCTCTTTGAGGATCTCGTTAGAGAGCTTTTTGTTTTCTTTAAGGAATTTTCTGGTCGCGTCATATCCTCGCCCCAGTTTTTCCTCGCCGTAACTGTAAGAAGCTCCGGCTTTTTTGATAAGTCCGTATTTCTCTCCCAGAGCCAGGATCTCTCCTTCGCGGGATATTCCTTCGTTGTACATCAGGTCGAACTCCGTCTGTCCGAAAGGCGAGGCAACCTTGTTTTTTACTACTTTAACTCTGACACGTCCGCCCATTATCTCTTCACCTTTCTTTATCTGGGCTATTCTTCTGATATCCAATCTTACCGAAGAGTAGAACTTGAGTGCTTTACCGCCCGGCTGGGTTTCCGGCGAACCGAAGTAAACGCCGATCTTCATTCTTATCTGGTTGGTGAAAATGACCATAGTGTTGGTTCTGGCGGTTATGGCGGTCAGTTTTCTCAGGGCTTGCGACATCAGACGGGCCTGTTTTCCGACGTGATGAGCCCCCATTTCTCCTTCTATCTCGTCTTTGGGTGTCAGTGCCGCTACCGAGTCTATTACTACTACGTCTATGTTTCCGGAGCGGACCAGACTTTCTACGATCTCTAAGGCCTGCTCGCCGGTATCCGGCTGGGATATCAAAAGATCGGAGATATTAACCCCCAGTTTTTTTGAATACTCGGGGTCCAGAGCGTGTTCAGTATCCACGAAAGCGGCGATACCTCCTTTCTTTTGAGCTTCTGCGACAACGTGCAGACAGATGGTCGTCTTACCGCTTGATTCCGGTCCGAAGACCTCTATTATTCTGCCTTTGGGGAGGCCTCCGACCCCGAGAGCGTGGTCAAGGCCGGTAGAGCCGGTGGAGATAACATTAACGTCCAGTTTCGGACGCTCCCCCAGTTTCATTATGGCCTCATCGCCGAACTTCGTTTTTATCTCTTCAATAGTGTTTTTTAAGGGATCTTCTTGGTTTTCTTCTTTTTGATTTGTCTTTTTCTTTGCCATAATTTTTATTTAGATATCGGTGCTCTCGTTGAGAGCATCTTCATTTTCCTCTTGTTCCGCTTCTCCGCTCCTTATTCTTCTTAACTCTTCGGCAGAAGGTACTCT
Organism: Minisyncoccota bacterium; assembly: GCA_046542915.1. Taxonomy (GTDB): domain Bacteria; phylum Patescibacteriota; class Minisyncoccia; order Phycocordibacterales; family CSBR16-193; genus SKVL01. The sequence continues at coordinate 1,130 of JBKHAI010000034.1, forward strand.
GTTGGACTTTAAATTACTACGAATGCTGTGATAGACCACTTTTTTTCTGTTGAACCTATCCCATGCTTCTATCTTTATTATAGTACGAGCTCCTATCAGAGGCAATTTTTCTATAAAGACACCGTTAGGGTCAAGAAGAGTGGACCGCCCGTTTATTTCAACTTTAGAGGCGTTCTTTGCTTGCCCCTTCAAGGTTATGATGTCGTCTTCAATAACCTCGTGCTCTTTAGGGTCTTGGATATCTATGATCGGTCCTTTGATGAGGTCATACGCTTGGAAATAACCGTAAAACGAAATACCGCCTATGGCGACTATAAAGGCCATTATCTTTAGTTTTTTTCGCCACTTGTTGGTTATCATTAGCTTTATTATCCTTAACTTTCTTCTTCGGTTTGCTGGCCATGATCTTCCGGTTTATCAAGTATCTGGCGTGGCTTGGCGCCGTTGGCGGGTCCGATGACACCTCGGGCTTCCAGCATATCCATAAGACGGGCTCCTCGGTTGTATCCGATCTTGAACTTCCTCTGCAGAAAGGAAGTTGACGCTTTTCCGGCCTGAATGACCGTCTCTCGGGCCTCTTCGTATAACTCATCCTCATCCTCGTCATCTTCACTGTCTCCTTCTTCAAAAAGGTCTGCTCCCGGTCCGCTCTCGCTAATGGCCAGATCAAGTTCTTCATCCAGCCCGCCTTGGTAGTGTTTTCTGATGTGCGAGGAGACCTTTTTAACCTCTTCTTCGGATATGAAGGCCGATTGGATACGTTTCGGTTTGGACATTTCACCGGAGAGATAGAGAAGATCTCCGGAGCCCAAGAGACGTTCCGCTCCGCCGGCATCCAGTATGGTTCGGGAATCTACCTGAGAGGCGACTTGTAAAGCCATTCGGGCCGGAATGTTTGCCTTAATGAGTCCGGTTATAACATTGACCGAAGGTCTCTGGGTTGAAAGTACCAGATGTATTCCCACCGCTCTACTCATCTGTGCCAGTCTTACTATGGAGGCCTCCAGCTCGCGCGGGTAGGTTGCCATGATATCGGCCAGCTCGTCTATGATGATCACTATATAAGGCATTGTCTCCGGAAGGTCCAGTGGATCACGATTTTCTTCCGTTGTTTCTTTGAATTTCTTTCTGGCCGGATTTACGACCTTTTGATGGTAAGACTCAATATCTCGGGTCGCTTCCGCCTCCAGGATGTCGTAGCGTCTATCCATCTCTTTAGCCGCCCATTTCAATGCCTTGATAGTGTCTTTGGGGTTGGTTATCACCGGTGTCAAAAGGTGAGGGATCTTGTTGTAAAGAGTTAATTCCACTCTCTTGGGGTCAACCATTATGAACTTCAGATACTCCGGAGAATTGCGATAAAGGAGTGAGGTGATCAGAGCGTGAATGGTAACACTCTTACCGCTACCGGTGGCTCCGGCTATCAGCATGTGTGGGGCCTTGGCAAGATTAGCGAAATGCATATTTCCGGAGACATCTTTACCCAAAGCGGTCAGCAACGACTTGGGAGAGTTCTGGAACTCGTCGGCCTCCAAGAGCGTGCCCAGCCCCACTGTGGATTTGGTCTTGTTGGGGATCTCGATACCGACCTGTGACTTGCCGGGTATCGGTGCTTCTATTCTTAGAGGGTGCGCCGCCAGAGCCAGTGATAGATCGTTTTGAAGCCCGACTATCTTTGAGAGCTTCACTCCTTCTGCCGGCTTAAGAGCATAGCGGGTAACGCTGGGACCGACCGATACTTCATCCATCTCCACTTGGATACCGAAGTTGGAAAGGGTTCTTTTTATGATGTTGGCGCTGGCTTTAACATCCCCGATGCTTGGCTTTCCGCTGTCGGATTTAAGTATTGAGGTAGGGGGAGGTGAGTACTCATACATTATACCCTCCGAGTGGAGCTGGGCGTCCATCTCGTCTTCCTTTTTCTTCTTTTCGGAACTCTTTTTCCATCTCTCTGTCATTCCGGCAAAGACACCCTCCTTTTTGTCCTCTTCTGTCGCCACCTCCGCTTCCTCTTTTTCCGTCTCCGGTGTGCTTGTAAGCTCGTCTTTATTTTCTATCTCCGGAAACTCTTCGGTGGTCTTTTCATCCGTCTCTTTTTCTTTATCTGCTTCCGGGTCTTCTTTCTTCTTGGATCGACTGAAGCGATTTTTTAATGCGGCAAAATGTTCAAACCTTATAGAGGTATTGAACATTATGAATATCGAGATCAGTATGAAAGCCGACAGAATGATGAAACTGGCATAAAAGTCAAAAAACTTTTCTAAAGGTGAAGCGATAAAACCGCCGATCAATCCGCCGCCATCGCCATGGGTCAAAAGCCCCGCCAGACTGACGCCGGAGATGAAAAACAAAAGCGCTCCCAAAGCGTGCACCTTATTAAAGGCGTTCTCCAAACTCCTTAACAGAGTTGCTCCTATCAGGATAAGAACTAAGGGTATGAAAAAGTATCCGGCACCGAATAGTTTGAAAAGAAACTCAAACGAGTACTTACCGGCGATCCCTCCCAGATCAAAAGCGGCAAGAATAAAAAAGATACCGGCTACAAAAGAGAGAACCGAAGCTATAGCTCTTACGGTGTCCTCACGAAGGGTGCCCTTCTTCTCTTTGCTCTCCTTTTTATCTTCCTTATTCTCTTTATTGGATCCTTTCTTCTTTTTATTTTTAGTCTTACTCTTTGCCATTCTTTCTATTATATTAGATCTTTAAACATTAAATAAATTACAACCAAAAGATCTGCAAAAACACTGCTTTGCTTTCTCTACTATAACATATTGAAGGGTTTTTATGCCGACCAGAAGCGCAAAGAGGGGATTTTGAAGATAACCGCCCTTATCTCTAGTTCTTTAAAGACGCCCCTTGTCTTTTGTCCTTTAGGGTGTATAATGGACAAAAATCCATAGATGTGGTATAAAGGACACGTTCAGTTAATAAAAGACAGTATGGATATTTTAAAAAGACATTACTTAAATAAAGGACAAATGGGGGATGATAAAAAAGACAAAGACCTCGCCGGCTATAATGATGAAAATAGGCATCTTGCTAATTTTTTCAACTCCGATCCTTTTTTTATTTACGCCTACAAAAAGACAGAACGTCTGATAATGGCGTCCTATATGGTCACGGACATAATGTCTGATAATGACCCTTTAAAAAACAATGTCCGAGAGTCTTCTTTAAGACTTTTATCGGACATCACTTTATTAAAGGACGAAGGTCTTTTACTGAAGGCTTACCGGTCTATTTCCGAAACTGTTCTTCGTATAAACTCTTTACTTGATATTGCCTACACTACCGGCAAGATAAGTGAGATGAACGCCTCGGTTTTAAAAAGAGAGTTTCAGGTGCTTCTTGAGCGTCTTCAATCTTACGCCAAAGACAAAGGGGTCTCGGTTAAGGAGTTGAGTTTTTCCTCTTCTTTTTTTGAAGTTGATATGCCTCAACCTACTCAAGAAGACCACGGTGTTGGACCGTCATTCTCCGGTACTTTTTCCGACCCTTATTCTTTAAATAAAACCGATAGCGGGTCCTTCAAAAAGGAAGAAAAAGAGACCGCCGGATCAGAAGCTGTCGCCGGTCAAGCGCCTCAGGGTTCATTTTCTCGGGGTTCTCAAACCCGCCCGGCCGGATATATCGGCAACGTCGCCAAGAACGAACGCCGTGCCGCTATATTTAATCTTTTGCGTGAAAAGAAGGAAATAACGGTCAGAGATCTTGCCAATGTCGTTACCGACTGCAGTGAAAAAACTCTTCAAAGGGAACTCTTGCAACTCGTTAACGAGGGCATTTTACATAAAGAAGGGGAAAGACGTTGGTCCCGATACTCTCTCGTTGTTTAACCAAATAGCCCATTTCTTTCTTTTCTCTATTCCGCTCCAGCACTTTTGTTGTTGTTTCAATATTCAATATTTTAATTTCAATATTGTTTCGGATTTATAATTTCATTATTCTTTATTGTTTCGGATTTCGTTATTCGTTATTCAATATTCTCTTTTCGTTATTCAATATTCTTTATTATTTCGGATTTTGTTATTCAATATTAAATATTCCGCTTTAGCGCCTTTGTTATTTGGTGCTTGTTATTTGATGCTTGCGCAAAAGCGCCTTTGGGATTTGGAATTTCCCCACTCTTTGCGAGCAAAGAGTGGGGCTCGGTTATCCACATCTTTCACTTTTTTTGTCTGCTCAAAGGCACTATAATATGAACTAACGAGCTTCGCTCGTTTTTTGATACCGTTCCTTGTAAAAGTTAATATCGTAAGCACTCTCTCTGCTTAAAATAAAATTGTTAGAGATCTTTAAAACAAGAGAGGTGTACGTCAAATAGATATATTTGCTTTTGACAAAGCAAGTAGTTCCATATTTACATTGAACACTTGTTGGTGTTATGATGTAGGAAGATACATTAAGTTGTTTTTTCCTGCATATACCGAACTTGCGTAAAAAGTATTCTTTGCGTACACTTAAAACAAAGAAAGTCAGAGAGGATGCTAACGAATACTGTAAGGACGTATGGAGTACGTTCTTTGAAAACCGAATAAAGAGAACAGCATACGCTAAAGCTTGGCGCTGGCGTAGCAGATGTTCAAGGTCTTTAAGTTAAAACGAAAAGACCATAAAGAAAGATCTTTCCTTGTCTTTTGTAAAGACGGATAGATATATCCGGTATTCCATTTACTGATGGAGATCACCGGCAACGTTGTTAATGCGTACATTGATCAGTGTATACATCGCTGAAAGGAAGCACTGTCCCGTTAATGTCTGAGACGAAGGAACGCTTGCACAACCCGTGCAACTACTCTCACTGTTTAGGTGTCGATACCGGCTCTGCCGGTTAAAAGAAACAGTGGGATAGTGAAATTATTAACAAGTTAAAGACGCGCTTTACACCATGCGGTCTTTAAAATTATAAACGGGTCGACTGAATGTATTTAATAATATGTTCGGAAGGCCTTAACACTTTTTGCGCTTCTCATATTATAAGTAACAGAGGGGCGAAAAAAGCTAATTAAAATTAAAAGTATGAGTACAATAATACAGAGCAAGAAAACGCTTCTGACCGTAGCTCTTGGAGGGGCCATTGCCATCGTGTTGGCTTTCGGTTCCTTCTCAACAGTTTCGGCACAAGCGCTGACTCAGTCGCAGATCGACTCAATTCTTGGACTCCTTGAGTCCTTTGGTGCCGATGAGGCAACTATGAATGACGTGGAAGCCGCTCTTACCGGAGAGGATACCGACGACACCACCCCGACCACTCCGGCTCCGGACGTGGCACAGTTTGACCGAGACCTTAGCACCGGAAGCACCGGAGATGATGTCAAAAGTCTTCAAGAGTGGCTGAACGACAACGGTTACACCGTAGCAACTGAAGGCGCCGGCTCACCCGGTAACGAAACCGATTACTTCGGTGAAAGAACCCGAGAAGCCGTAGCCGCTTATCAATCAGCTAACGGCATTGAACCGGTTGCTGGATACTTTGGTCCTAAGACCCGAGAAGCCGTTAACGCTGAGATCGAAGACGCCGTTGAAGACGACGACGATGATGCTACTGACGATGACGATGACGACGCTACTGACGATGACGACGACGCTGACGACGACGCTGACGACGACGAAGATGTCGTAGCCAGAGAAGGTGTTCTTACCGCAGAAGCTAGAAGTGACTACCGAAACGTTGAAGTTGGTGCTAATCAAACCAAGAATGTT
>JBKHAI010000035.1:0-6580 GCA_046542915.1 Minisyncoccota bacterium
TGTCGCATGGTATTTCCTTAATTAAGGATTCCCATGTTGAAGTGAACTTATGCAGTTGATCTAAGGGTGGAACCCTTATTTTAGCAGTGGAGGCTCAAGCCCTTTTTTGTAAAGAAAAAATGTGTATAATGTAAAAGCGTTAAAGTCGAAAGATGTTTTTGTCTTTTAATATTTTAAAGGAGTAAATTTATATACAATGGCTAACTCAACAGAAGGAAAGATAACCAGAATAACCGGCCCCTTGGTAGAGGCCGAAGGTCTTTATGGGGCCAAGCTTTACGAAATAGTCCGTGTTTCCGGTTATAACCTGATAGGTGAAATTATTGAATTAAATGAGGACAGGGCTTCTATACAGGTTTATGAGGAAACCGGAGGGATAAAACCCGGTGATAAAGTGGAACTTACCGGAATGACCATGTCAGTGGAATTGGGCCCCGGTCTTTTAGAATCAATCTATGATGGCATTCAAAGGCCCTTAAAAAGTATAGAAGAACAATCAAACTCCGCCTTCATTAAACGTGGTATAGAAGCTAACGCACTTGACAGAGATCGGCGCTGGAAATTTTCTCCTTCTGTTAAAAAAGGGGATAAGGTTGAAGCCGGAGATGTTCTGGGAGTGGTTGAAGAGACCAGTGTAATAGATCATAAGATAATGGTACCGCCGGGTATTGAAGGTGAGGTAAAAAACATTATTAAAGAAAGCGAGGTTACGGTTGAGGACATCGTGGCGGTTTTGGAAACAGCTGAGGGGCAGGAGAAAGAAGTTAAATTATTCCAAAGGTGGCCTATTAGGACACCGCGTCCCAAAAAAGAAAAGGTCTTTCCGGAAGAGCCGCTTATCAGCGGAACTCATATAATTGACACCTTCTTTCCCGTGGCTAAAGGTGGAGTTGCTGCTATTCCCGGACCTTTTGGTTCCGGTAAGACAGTAACCCAACAGGGATTTGCCAAATACTGCGATGCTCAAGTGATCATATACATAGGTTGCGGAGAGAGAGGTAACGAGATGACCGATGTTTTGAACGAGTTTCCCGAACTTGAAGATCCTAACACCGGAGAGCCGCTAATGAAAAGAACGGTTCTTATAGCTAATACTTCCAACATGCCGGTGGCCGCGCGTGAGGCTTCTGTTTATACCGGTATCACCATAGCCGAATATTACAGGGATATGGGTTATAGTGTTGCTTTGATGGCGGATTCTACTTCTCGATGGGCGGAGGCCATGCGTGAAATTTCCGGACGATTGGAAGAGATGCCGGGAGAAGAAGGTTATCCTGCTTATCTGGCTTCCCGAACTGCTGATTTTTATGAAAGAGCTGGAAGAGTAAGGTGTTTAGGTGGAGAAGAAAGAGACGGTGCTTTGACTGTTATCGGTGCCGTTTCTCCTCCGGGTGGGGATTTTTCGGAGCCGGTCTCCCAAGCAACCTTTAGGGTTACTAAGTGTTTTTGGGCCCTTGACTCCGCGCTGGCTTATAAAAAGCACTTTCCGGCCATTAATTGGCTTCAGTCCTACTCCCTTTATATAGACAATCTAGAACCTTATTGGAAAAAAAAGGTGAACGAGAACTTTTCTTCTTATCGAACGACCGCTATGGGGTTGCTTCAAGACGAATCCCGTCTACTGGAGATCGTGAGGTTGGTCGGAATGGAGTCGCTTTCCAACTCGGAAAGATTAACATTGGAGATCGCTCGTTCTTTGAGAGAGGACTTCCTTTTCCAAAATGCCCTTGATCCGGATGACGCTTATAGATCCTTACCGCAACAGTATCAAATTCTGGCCAGTATCATTCATCTTCATGATCACTTAAAGCCGGTGGTGGAAGAGGAAGGCTTTGAATTTGAAAGGATCTATGAACTGAACTCTGTGAAGGAGCTAAAGGAGTTAAGAACCTATAAAAATGACCCTTCTTTGTTTGAAGATTTTAGAAGCAGAGCGGAAGAGGAGGTAAAATCATTAATTCAATCTTAAAAAATCATGAGTACACAAAAAGAATATAAAACCATTAGCGAGATATCGGGTCCTCTGGTCGTGGTTTCCGGTATAGGAGAGGTTATGTACGGAGAGGTTGTAGAGGTCCGTATTCCGGGGGAGAAAACACCTCGTCTGGGAAAGGTTTTAGATGCGCAAAAGAATAAGGCGGTGGTTCAGATGTTTCACCCGACCAGTGGTACTCAGATAACTGATGCCCGAGTCCGTTTTCGCGGAGAAGTGGAAAAGATCCGCCTTTCCAAAAATATGCTGGGACGGATCTTTTCCGGAGATGGTAAGGAAAGAGACGGTGGCCCGGAAATAGTTCCGGAAAAAAGAGAGAACATAGAAGGCGCCGCTCTTAATCCTTGGAGTCGTGAGTATCCGGATGATCTTATCCAGACCGGAGTTTCTTCTATTGACATAATGAACACTCTTGTCAGGGGGCAAAAACTTCCGATATTTTCCGGTTCCGGTATGCCGCACGGTAAACTAGCGGCACAGATAGCCAGGCAATCTCAGGTCTCCAGCGGTGAAGAGTTCGCTATTGTGTTCGCCACGATGGGTGTTACTTTTGATGAAGCCGAATTCTTTAGAAGAGAATTTGAAAGTACCGGCGCCTTGGAGCGTTCGGTCCTTTTCCTGAATACTGCCGCCGATCCCGTGGTGGAGAGGATCGCTACTCCTCGCTACGCTTTAACTACTGCCGAGTTCCTGGCTTTTGAACATGATATGCATGTTCTAGTGATAATGACCGACATGACCAACTACTGTGAGGCTTTAAGAGAGGTGTCTTCAGTTAGAAAAGAGATCCCCGGACGTCGTGGTTATCCGGGTTATACTTATACTGACCTGGCTTCTTTATACGAAAGAGCCGGCAAGATAAAAGGCAAGCCGGGTACCATAACTCAACTGCCGATCCTTTCTATGCCGGATGACGATAAAACTCATCCCGTACCCGATCTGACGGGTTACATCACGGAAGGGCAGTTCATTCTCTCCAGAGAGTTGAATACCAAGGGGGTCACTCCTCCGGTGGATGTTCAGGGTTCCTTGTCGCGTTTGCAGCCCGCTGTGTTGGGTGGTGATAAGACCCGAGAGGATCACGCCGAAGTAAAGAACCAGTTATCGGCTTCTTATGCTCAAGGTAAGGAAGCCCGCGAATTAGCGGTGGTTTTGGGTGAGTCTTCTCTTTCTGAGGCCGACAGGGCTCATATGAACTTTGCCAATGAGTTTGAGCAAAAGTTCATCTCTCAAGGTGAGTACGAGAACCGGACCATTGATGACTCATTAGAGATAGCCTGGGATCTTCTAAGGAAGCTACCGGCGGAATCGCTGAAACGTATTAAATCCCATACAGCCGAGAAATATCTTGGTAGTAAAGATCAGTAATTAAAATGGCAATAAGAAAAGTTACACCTACACGCCTAACTCTTTTGACCTTAAAGAAAGAGTTGGGGATCGCCACTAAGGGTCATAAACTCTTAAAAGATAAAAGGGATGGGTTGGTTCAGACCTTCATGGAAAAAGTCCATGAAACCCGCTCTGTTCGGGAAGAGGTTAATCAAAAACTTCCCGCGGTCTTTACTTCATATGTTAAAGCGTCGGCCTCGGTTGCCAGAAAGACCCACGAGTTGGCTTTTCTGCTCCCGAGCGCCGACCTTTCTTTAGAAGTCAAAGAAAGGTCTATTATGTCTGTGAAGATACCGGAATTTTCAATAAAAAAGAACGGAAGTCCTTTCTCTTACGGTTTACTTGAAACAAGTGGCGAATTGGATAACGCCTTGGCTGGCTTTGAAGAGGTCTTTCCTTTGTTGGTGAGATTGGCACATCTGGAAAAAACTCTTGAGAATTTAGCCAAAGAGATCGAAAGGACCAGAAGGAGGGTTAGTGCCTTGGAGAATATCCGGATACCGGAGCTGGAAGAGACGATAAGTTATATCTCCAACAGATTGGAGGAGCAATCTCGCGATGCCGTGGTCAGTACTATGAGGATCAAGGCAATGATAGAAGAAAAGCAAGAAAATTAGATCCGCTCAATTTTTTCTTTTATATCATTACTTCATGAAAGAAAGTGATAAAGTACCTCATTTGAAAAAACCTCTTGTTTATACTAAAAGCGCTCTGGGGTCACCCGACCGTGTTATTTTGTGCATTAACGGCTACCAAGGCACGGCTGTTGAAATATTAAGGTTCGTCTCCGGCTTAAAGATCCCTGAACTTGCTCTGGCCGCCGTGGAAGCCGATGATCTTTCTTGGTTTCCCAGAGGAGTGGATGAGCCCAGGAGAGAAAAAGAACCCGAATTCAGTGCGGCCATAGAAAGGGTAGACAAAGCGGTGGAAGAGATCAAAGAGATCGGGTTTTCTGCTGAGAAGATACATTTTCTGGGTTTCTCACAAGGGGCTTGCTTGGCTCTAGAGTATGTTTTAAAAAAAGGCGGGCCTTGGGGAGGGGTCTTTGCTTTAGCCGGTTGTTTTGTTGGAGCGAAAGAGGAGGTTAGCTCCTTGTCCTCGGATCTTCAGGAGACGCCGATTTTTTTAGGTTCCGGAGATCTTGATGAGCTGATACCCATTGACCGTGTACGTCTCTCCTCGGAAGTCGCTGAAAAGGCAGGGGCTTTAGTTACCCTTTCGGTTTATCAGGGAGTCGGACACAAGATAAACAAAGATGAGGCGGAGTATATAAAAACTTTTTTCACAGAGAATTGATATTTTGACAGTTTTTCAGCAAACGGGATACACTATGTAAAGTATTGTATAAGATTTTTAACGTGTATCAGTCCATAAAAGATCATTCTCTAATTGGCAATTTAAGGACCTGTGCCTTGGTTTCTCAAAGAGAGGCATCTATAGATTGGTTGCCTTTGCCTTTTACCAGTTCTCCTTCCTTGTTCTCGGCTTTGCTGGATGATGAAAAAGGAGGCTACTGGAATTTTTCTCCGGCTGACGGGAAACGTTATTCAGTTGAACAGTTTTATATCGAGAAGACCAACCTTTTGGTGACCCGTTTTATGACCGATCAAGGGGTCTTTGAGGTCTCCGACCTGATGTCTCCAAAACAAGGAAAGAACGATAGTTCTTTTGAATTGTGCAGAGAAGTAAAATGTGTCTCGGGGGTCTGTCGTATAGAGATGAATTGCGAACCTCGTTTTAATTATAGTAGAGGAGTGACCGAGCTGGAAAAACTTTCAAAGAACTCGGTCTCTTTAAGAGGAGAAGGATCACAGATCTTATTACTATCTGATCACTTTGATCTGGATGTTCAAGATCTTCGGATCAGTGCTTTTCTGGAATTAAAAGAAGGCGAGAATGCCGTTTTCGCTCTTACTTCAGATGAAAATGGTCATTTCGAAGGTAACGCTTTAACAGAAAGAGCCGAGGATCTTTACCAAGAGATCATTACTTATTGGCGGGAATGGTTATCTTCCGGAATGGATGGACCGGGTCCGGATCTCGGCTTTTATCAGGAGGCTGTTGAGCGATCAGTCTTGGCCTTGAAGCTTTTGATCTTCCAACCGACCGGTACGATGGTCGCTGCTCCCACGGCTTCTTTACCGGATGAGATAGAAGGAGTCAGGAACTGGGATTATCGTTTTAACTGGATGAGGGATTCGTCGTTTGCTTTTACTGTCTTTTGTAAAATGGGATACTGTAAAGAGGTTTTGCGACACATTGACTGGATACTTGATACCTGTCTGGACGGGAACAACTGCCAACCGGAGTTATTAAAGGTCCTGTATGACATAGAAGGGAAAATAGGTCCCGCAGAAGAGTTCTTGGGTCACTTAAAAGGCCACAAGAACTCTCAACCGGTCAGAATAGGTAACGCGGCCGCTTTGCAGTCGCAGAAGGATATCTACGGGAGTGTCTTGGATATGTTTTGGAATGTTTCGGAGCTATGGATAAATGATAACTTAAGAAGTGAAAGAATATGGAAACTCATTTCTTCTTTTGCGGATCTGGTAGTTTCTTGTTGGCAAGAACCGGGACAAGGTATATGGGAGTTTCGAATGGAGCCGAAACATTATGTCTATTCCAAGGTGATGTGTTGGGTGGCTTTGGATCGTGCTGTTAGAACAGCAGAAAGATATGGCCTTGAAGGGGATGTCGAGAGATGGAAAGATGAAAAGGATGTTATCAAAAAGGAAGTAATGGAAAAAGGATGGAGTGAGGAAAGAGGCTCTTTTGTTCAGTATTTTGGTTCAGAGGATATGGATGCTTCGCTTTTAACATTGTCCTCTTTGGGTTTTATTGAAGGCGATGATGATAAAATGTTAAAGACCATTACGGCGGTCAAAAGAGAACTGGGAGTCGGGAAAGAGTTGTTATTAAGGTATAAGGTTGATGATGGTCTGCCGGGAAGTGACAGCGCATTTTTAATAACCTCTTTTTGGCTGGTAGATGCTTTAGTATTAGCCGGAAAAGAAAAAGAAGCTACTGATATATTTGAGAATTTACTTAAGTTAAGAAACCATACCGGTCTTTTATCTGAGCAGATCGATCCGAAAAGTGGCGATCTTTTGGGAAACTTTCCACAAGCTTATAGTCATATCGGTCTTATAAAGAGTGCTTTATTGATGAAAGGTCTTAGATTTTTCTAGGATCTTTTTG
>JBKHAI010000036.1:0-6515 GCA_046542915.1 Minisyncoccota bacterium
CACAAAAACCAACCATTTTCCTTCCTATGGAAGTTAGACTTCCCCAGAACTACTTCCTAGGAAAGTCGTCTAACAAACTCAAACTTCCCCGAAAAGACTCTCTGATTATTTTATTTCAAATATTCTCATATTCTAGAATATGAGAATATTTATTAATTACTTATATATTGAATCTCTTTGGTTCCTAAAAGAAGAATACTGATTTCAATATTCTTCGGCAAAGATCCGACGAGCTTGAGAAGATCTGACTTCCCCGGTGAAGAAACACCAAAAAATTGACGAAAAGGAGGTGAGGAAGTCTTACCTCTTCCCAGAAAATGAATTCTTCAAAAGACCTGGGGTGTTATTACTTTTTATCTAATACTTTTAATATAGCGTTCAGAATATGCTCTTCCCCGATCTTGAATCTCTCAATAAGCTCATCAGCCTCTCCGGACTCGCCAAATACGTCATCCACGCCGACAAACTCCATCGGTGTCGGACACTTCCTCGCCAAAACCTCGGAAACGGCACTTCCCATTCCTCCATAGATCTGATGCTCTTCCACAGCTACAACGGCACCAGCTTCTTTCGCCAGAGCAACGATCGCTTCTTCATCAAGTGGTTTTATGGTTGATAAATTCAAAACTTTGACCTTTAGGTCTTTCTCTTTCTCTATCCTTACGGCTGCCTTAATAGCTTTATAAAGCAAGGGGCCGGTAGCCACGATCCCGACATCGGCACTCTTATCGCTTTTGCCGTAAAAAAGAGACGCTTTCCCTATTTCAAAAAATGACTCCTCGGTCGTCATTATCGGAGTGGCATTTCTTGCCAAACGAATATATGTCGGCTTTCCGTTGAAAGCCGCCGCTATGGTCGCTTTTTTAGCTTCAATGGCATCACAAGGTGATAAGACCACCATATTGGGAAGCGATCTCATTAAAGCCAGATCCTCCAGCGCTTGATGACTACCACCGTCGGGACCGACCGTCACACCGGCATGCGAGCCGCAGATCTTTACCGGCTGGTCGTTATAGCAGACCGTGGTACGGATCTGCTCCCAGTTCCGTCCCGGCGAGAAGACCGCATACGAGTTTATAAAAGGTATCTTTCCCATCGCCGCCATTCCGCTTGCGACAGTTACTAAGTTCTGCTCGGCAACACCAACCTGAACGAACCTCTCCGGAAATTTATCGGCAAAAAAATTGCCGGCGGTGGACTCGGTCAAGTCAGCTGACAAAAGAACTACTCTGTCATCTTGTAAGCCGGCATCTAAGACTCCTTTTCCATAACCCTTACGAGTGGATCCTTTCTCAATTCCTTCTTTAAAAAACTCAGGATCTAAATTGATGTTTCCTTCTTCGTGGTTCATAAATAATTTATTGCAAACTCTCCAGTTGAGCTCTAAGTTCCGCTATCGCCCTCTCACCCATCTCTTGATCGGGAGCCTTACCGTGCCATTCATACTTATTCTCAATATCGGGAACTCCTTTACCCGGTATAGTGTCAGCTATCACCATCGCGGGCTTTCCGTAGGCGGTCTTGGCCTCGTTGATAGCATCTATTATGGCATCTATATTATGACCATCAGTTTCAATAACGTACCAACCCCATGACTCCCACTTTTCACAAAGCGGCTCCAGCGGCATCACATCATGAGTATGACCATCTATCTGAATATTGTTCCGGTCCATTATGGCAATAATGTTTCCCAAACCTTCTTTAGCTCCCAGCATTCCTCCTTCCCAGGTATTTCCGGAATCCATCTCCCCGTCACTTAAAAGACAATAAAAGCTCTTATTGGACTTTTCTCCCTTATCCATTCGCTCGGCCAGAGCCATTCCGACGGTCTGTGAGAGTCCACAACCTAGAGGCCCCGAGCTGGTCTCCACTCCCGGTAGATACTCACGATGCGGATGACCTTGCAGTCGGGAGCCCATTATTCTTAGAGTATTAAGTTCTTCCATCGGGAAATACCCTGAATGGGCCAGTGTCGCGTAAAGAACCGGACAGATATGGCCGTTGGAGAGAATAACTCGGTCGCGATCCTCCCAAAAAGGATCCTCGGGCGTATGTCTTAACATATGGAAATACAAAACAGTGAATATATCGGCCATACCCAAGGAACCGGCAGTATGTCCGGAACCGGCTTTCATTAAAGACTCAATAACCGACATCCTTATCTCAACAGCTTTTCTCTTAAGCTCTACTCTTTTGTCATTCTCCAAGATCGGCATTTTAAATATCTATCTTTTTATTAAAAATCTTATTAAACACCCCCACCGGACGACCTTAGGTTCTCCACCGCCTCTTTTATATCTTCTGCTTGGAAAACAGCCGATCCGGAAACCAACCTGTCGGCTCCGGCTTTGGTAAGGAAATAGGCATTATCTTCATTAACCCCTCCGTCAACAGAAATGACCAACTCCGGAAAACTCTGCCGAAGTAAAGAAACTGTTTCTACAGCTTCTTCCTGAAATTCCTCACCTTGAAAACCGATCCTTGTTATACCCATTACTTGGACAAAGTCCAGCTCCGAAACCAAAGGTGAAATATCCTCAATATCCGTCTCCATTCCGATCGCCAGTCCGACTTCAGCATAAAGCGGAGAGTCATACGGCACCGTAGCGTCTTTAGCTTTTTTGATAAAGGCCTCCGGATCCTCCAAGGCCTCAAAATGCCCGACAACCCTTCTGGCGCCGACCCGGATCCATCTTTCAACCTCCTCTTCCGGGTCGTTTATCATCATATCCACCTCAAACTCCAGATCTTTCAAGAAAGGCATATCTTTCTTTCCTTTCAGGATATCTTCAAAGTCAAAACCTTCTTTTAAGTTATAAGGCCAAGTGATCGGAGGAGTGAATATCCCGTCCATAACATCCAACTGAACTATAGAAACCAAATTCCTAACCTGCCGCATCTTGATCTCAAGATCCTTGAAACTCTCGGGCATTATAGCTGGAATTATCTCAGGCATATCTTCTTAAAATAAATAACTACTTTATATTATAAATATTAACCTTTTATATCCATAACTCCAAGCAAATTTTAAGGATCAAATAACATTAAACACAAAAATAAATATCCTATTAGACTCTTAGTATGAGTTACCTATAAAATCATTCCGGTAGTCAATTATTAAAATACAACCGGAGTAACAAACCCCTTTTCATCGACAAATTCTTTTGAAATAACATAAGCTTCAGCTATTCCGAGTTTTTCAGATATATTTTTAACTTTTTTATGATCCCGTTCTATGCCTTTCAATTTGATTTCAAAAGCCATCTTGTTTTCCAATACTAGGTCTATTTCTTCTTTGTTTCTCTTGTTATAAAAACTCATCTTACCATATTTACTCATTTGGTTTACAACTCCATTCTCAAAAAGCTGGGCACCATTAACACTACCTATCATATTCAAAAGCCCAGTATCGCTAAAATAAACCTTTTTCCCTCCAGCCACGGATCTACTGAGGCCTTTGGAATAACGAGGCAATAGCTTGATAATAAAAGCACTCTGCAAAAACTCCAGGTAGTCATAAACCTTAGCTCTGCTTATACCTAATTCATCAGATATCCTGGTTACATTCAAAAGCGACCCGACTCTCGGTAATAACAAAAGTATCAGATCACGTAGCTCTTGAATATCTTTATAATCCGATAACATCTTTAAGTCCTTTTCAAAAAAAGAAGCAAAGATGTTTTTCAATATCATCTTCTTCGTTTCTCTATCCTTTTCAAGTACCACCGCCGGAAAACCGCCGTACTGCAAAAAATCTTCATAATCAGTTTCAAATTCCTTGTGATAAAACAAAGAACTTTTCTCGATAGCATTATGGATCTTCAGACCCTGCATCTCATAACTCTCTATTCTGTTATGGAAATACAGATACTCCTTAAAACTGAGCGGTTCAAGTTTAAAAAGAAACTTTCTACCTGAAAGAGATTCGGGGAAAAGGTTCTTTAAATAAAAATTTGAAGAACCTGTTAAAATGAACTTAACTTGATAATGATCGATGAGGTACTTTATTACTTTAGTGACCTCTGGAAAAATCTGTATTTCATCAATACAAACGAACAATTTTTCTCCTTCTCCTGTTCCGGCCATATCAATTATACGATTGTATATATTGTTATAGTCAACGTCCTCAAAAACCTTAACATCCAAAGGATTCTCGAAATCAAACCAGAGTTTGCTTTTATCTTCTATGCGATCATAGAGCTGATGCATCAAGGTCGTTTTACCAACCTGCCTCATTCCAGTAATAACAAGAGACTCCTTTCTATCCAAATATTTCTCCAGTTCATTAAAAAGGGCTCTTTTTTTCATAAGTGTATTATTTTTTTTACAAATTTGTGCATATTTGTAAAAATTCTATTACAATTTTGCACAAATATCAAGTTCCGGTATTTCTTCAAGATCTCTGAAACTCTCGGGCATTATAGCTGGAATTATCTCAGGCATATCTTCTTAAAATAAATAACTACCTTATATTATAAATATTAACCTTTTATACTCCAAAATCCAAACCGTCACAAATAAAATAACCGAGAAAATATTTTACATAATTCCTAAAAAGCGGAACTTTCTGAAATAAACCAGCAACTAGCTTGTCTAAACACGCAAAGGATCTCAAATATTTACCGGAAAATTTACAAATTTGCGGATATCTGTAAATTTTTTCGTACAGATATGCAGAAAGCTGCTTCTATTATACAGCTTAATTAAGACTCTCATCTATTTTCCTGATCCTTCTTTTGTGCCTTTCCTCTCCGCTAAAAGGTGTCTCCAGCCATTTCTTTACCGCCCCTTTAGCTTCCTCCTCGGTCAGGAACTTAGCCCCCAGAGACAGGACGTTGGAGTCATTATGTTCTCTTGATAGTCTGATAACATCATCTGCTCCTTCCCCACCTTCAATTGATGCCGGTTTTATAAAAACCGCCGCTCGGACGTTGGGAGATCTGTTGGCGACCATGGCCTCACCTTGACCAGATCCGCCAAGAACCACTCCTCTCACAAAATACGGATCTTTGGAAACTTCTCTGGCAACCGGTGCTACAAAATCGGGATAGTCATCATTTTCTATATAAGAAAAAGCACCCTTGTCCTCAATGTCAAAACCCAAACCGGAGACATACTCTTTCAATATCTCTTTAAGCTCAAATCCCGCGTGATCGGTTCCGAATACAACTAACATAACTCTTTACACTTACTCCCGAGCATAATTGCCCGTTATTATAACGTGTCTTAAAAGCATGGCAGTGTAGCCCATCTCGTTATCATACCAAGCCAAGACCTTGACGAGATTTCCGCCGACAACCCGAGTAAAAGAGAGATCGGCAATGGAACCGTATTCTGAACCGATAATATCAGTAGAAACTATCGGCTCTTCGGTTGTGTTAAATATTCCTCTCCATCTATCTTCTCCCGCTCCTTTCTTTAAAATATCATTTACTTCCTCGGCACTGGTCTCCCTTGAAGCAATGAAAGTAATATCGGCAATGGAACCGGTAACGACCGGTACTCTAAGAGCAATGCCATCAAACCGACCGTCCAGTTCGGTGATGACTTTAGTGGTGGCATTAGCCGCACCGGTTGAGGTCGGGACGATATTCTGAGCCGCCGCTCTACCCAGTCGCGGATTTTTCTTGTTAAAAGTATCTACTGTTGACTGACTAATAGTGTAGGCATGAACGGTGTTCAAAAGAGCGTTCTCTATTCCTAAATTATCGTGCAGAATACGGACCACCGGAGACACCGCGTTGGTCGTGCAAGAAGCGTTGGAGCTGACAACCGCACCTTTCAATTCTTCTTCATTTAATCCCAAAAGCGCCGTGGCGTTATTCTCCTCGGGGTCATCCTTGGCCGGTGCCGAGATCACCGCTCTTTTAGCTCCGGCAGAGATATGCCTTTCGGCGTCCTTGAATTTGGTAAAGACACCGGTTGCCTCTACCACCACATCAATATCCATATCCCCCCAGGGCAGATCTTCGGGGTTCTTTTCTTGAAAGAAACGGATCTCTCTTTCTCCGTCAATTAAAGCACCCTTGTCTTCTTTTACGGAGACCTCTCTTTCTCTTTTTCCGTAGGCACTGTCTCGGTTTATAAGATAGGCGATGTTATCAATATCGGCCAGGTCATTTACCGCCACGATCTCCACTTCTTCATTTTTAGAGGCCATATTGAAAAAAGCTCTCCCAATACGACCGGCTCCGTTAATGGCAACGCGAATAGGCATAATTTTTATCTAAAGTTAACTGCTATAAAGACATTATAACAGATATGAAAAGTAATGTATGTGGGCATCTCTAAGACAAATTAGAAGCACTTAATTATAAACAAACTCAAGATCCCAAATTCAAATGACAGAAATCTTTGTAGGGATCTTGAATTTTGATCAATTAAAAACACAAACTACTCTAAACCAAAACTTGTGAATATAAATTTCTCAGTTCCTTTCTCGTTAAAGTTTACCTTTTTAGAATGTTTTAACTAACCACTTTTGACACTTTTTCTTTAAATGAATTTAACATTTC
>JBKHAI010000037.1:0-6193 GCA_046542915.1 Minisyncoccota bacterium
TGGCTCTGGGGGTGGGACTCGAACCCACAACCGCTCGATTAACAGTCGAGAGCTCTACCATTGAGCTACCCCAGAATGTTATTAATAACAGCTTATATAATAACAAAAATCACTAACAAGGCAATAGTTTTTAATTATTTTTGATGACTTTTTTCATATGATATAATTACAGCATATGAAAATAACAAGTAATAATTTTAAAAATGAGGGAGTAATTCCATCCAAGTACACGTGTGATGGCGAGGATCTAATTCCTCATTTGGAGATAGATGATATACCCGAAAATGCCAAAAGTCTGGTATTGATCATGGATGATCCAGACATACCTGATTTTGTGAAACAATCTAAAGGAATAGAAGTATTTGACCACTGGATAGTGTTCAATATGGAACCGCAAGACAGGAACGAAGATGGGCTGGGGCGACTGGTGATAGAAGAAGGAGTAGAACCGGAAGGAGTAAAAGGGGTAAATTCCGCCGGTAAGATCGGATATATGGGTCCGTGTCCACCGGATAAGGAACATCGCTATTTCTTTAAGGTCTTTGCGTTGAGTTCAACTTTGGAATTACCGGAAGGGGTAACCAGTACTCAGGTTGAAAAGGCCATGGACGGACTGGTTTTGGAAAAGGCGGAGTTGGTTGCTTCCTACGAAAGGATCTCTTAAGAAGGACGTTTCTTTGAGATCGTCTTGAGCCTTGTGACTTTCTTTAACTAATGAATATTTTACGAGTAAAAGCGCATCCCGGAGCCAGGAAGGAAAAGCTCGTCAGGAGAGAAAACGGAACCTTGGAGATATGGGTCAAGGACCAGGCTCAAAAAGGACAAGCCAATCGCAGGATCTTGGAGGTTATCTCCAAGGAGTTTGGTCTAGCGAGTTCGGATGTCAGGATGGTCAAGGGTGGAAAGGGGAATAACAAAACTTTTATTGTCAACAAAGGTAATATATAATATCTATATGGAGAACATCAACATAAACATAAAAGGAAGAAATATCAAACTTACCGAGGCGGTTGAGGATTATGCCAGAAAGAAGATCTCTTCTTTGGAAAAACACATCACAAATGACCCGGAAGCCGGTATTTTCGTTCAGGTGGAGTTAGGTAAAGAGGTAAGAGACCAGATGTCCGGAGATATATTCGTTGCCGCAATGGATCTGGATATTGCTGGTGAAGTGCACCACGTAGAGGTTGAGCAGGGAGATCTTTATGCCGCCATTGATGAAATGAAGGATGAGATGATCCGTGTTGTTCGGGGTTCACGTGACAAGAAAAGAGATATGTTTCGACGCGGATCTTTGAAGATCAAAGAGATGATCAGAGGGCTTTCCGGCAAGCAGTAACCTTATTAGTAATTATTAATAATTTAAAAAAAATGAAAACTTCAAAAACGGAGAATTTTCTAAAGAGTAAACCGCCGGTTATTGCTCAATATATAATCTACAGCGGGGCCGTGATCGTTCTTTTTTTAGGAGTGATGATGTTGCTATCAATGGATGAACTAATGGAAGGTTGGTATCAAGAAGGTTTACAGAGCACTTCTACAGATATAAATATCCAATAAGATCTTTATTTTTTCCTTTGTAGGAATTCTTGATAGTTGATCTCTTTGCCGCCTTCCGGTATAACTTTTTCTATAACGAATTCGCTGTTTTGTAGTGAAGCTTCCGTTACTATGACACGCTTTTTAGTACCGTCTTCTAATTCTTTAAAAAAGTATGGTTTAGGTTTTTCTTTGTAGGCCTTTACTTTCCTTAAAAGATCTTCCGGTCGCTCATTTTCAAGATCCAAAAAGGCATCTTTTTTATCGATCACTTCGGTGTATGTCGCTTCTTTTTCATTTTGAGGTTCTTCCGGGATCTCCCGCTTGATCCAACGAGGGATCGTTTCCTTTAAAAGTTCGGCGCTTTCTGCTGCCAAGTCTTTCTCTAAGGTTGGTGCGTCAATAGGCCAGTCTTGGTAAGGAACTTTCTTCTGTGCCAGTATGGGTCCGTGGTCCATTTTTTCATCCATCCTGATAAGACTGACTCCGGTTTTGTTTTCGTGAAGAATGGCTCCTTGTATCGGAGTTGCCCCTCTTAGTTTCGGCAAAAGGGAAGGGTGGATATTTATACTTTTGTATCGAGGCATATATATTACCGATGTCGGTAGAATAAGACCGTATGAAGCTACCACAAAAAGCTCCCATCCTTTTTCTTGATCGGGGGCCATTTCTTTTAGTTTTTTAACGTTTTCTTCGTCCTTAAATCCCTGCGGTTGGAATATTGGTATCTTCTTTTCTTCCGCCCATTTTTTTACCGGTGAGGGATTAAGTTTTAACCCACGGCCTGAAGGTCTGTCCGGGGTAGTGACCACCAGATCAGGCGTTATCTTGGAAGAATTCAAGGTATCAAGGACCTCTACAGCAAAAGAAGAGGTTCCAAAAAAGGCGAAGTTTTTGAGTTCGTTCTTCATATCTGTTGCAGTTAAGAAGGCCGTGATTCTCTCAGTTTCTTTGCTTTTTCGGTAAAAAGAATGCCGTCAAGGTGATCTATCTCATGCTGAAAGACCTGTGACATTACACCGCTTGCTCCTTCTTGAAAGGGCTTACCGTCTTCGGTGAAGGCCTTGATCTTGACCTTTCGGTATCTTTCAACATACCCGTACCACCACCTGACGCTCAAACAACCTTCTTCCATTAGTTCGGTCTCCTTAGACCTTTTGATGATGTAAGGATTGACGTAAACCTTATCAGGTTGTGGTTCGTCCGATCTCTTTAACTGTCGCACGAGTTCACCGGAGACCAAAAAGACCCTAACGGATTCACCGATCTGGGGCGCCGCAATAGCAAAGCCGTCCTCTTCTTCTTTAAGGGCTTTGGACATTCTTTTAACGAGATCCTTAAGATGATCGGAGGAGTACTCACCGGTCTCTATTTCCCGCGTTTTTTGCTCCAGCAAAGGGTTTCCTTTTTGTAGTATTTGGCTCATTTTGCTTTTAAATATCCTAGACTAAGGTCGGAGGATCTACAGACACTTTATACTCAGGCGGCAGAGATTTCAAGCGGTCTTTCATTTTCTCATCAGGCCAACTTGTGGCGGGATATTTGATCAGCATTTTTTTCACTAATTGCCCGCGTTTTTTCTCTGAGACAGACGGGAAAAAGAGGGGATTGTATAATCTGAAGATCTCTTCCAGTTTTTTTTCTTTTTCCTTGATCTTTTCTCTGTTCCCGAAGAAGGTGACGATAATAGGAATGGAAAAAGGGGGGTAGCTCAAACTTTCTCTGACCTCCAATTCTTCTTCAAAAAATTTGGCAACCTTCTTTTCCTTGATATGTGAGATCAGGCGTTGGTCCGGCATCCTGGTTTGGATGATCAAGTTCTTTTGAGCGATCAATGAGAGTTCCATAATGATCCTAAAGATCCGCTCTCCGGAGGAATAATTGGGATAAGTAAGTAAAGAATCCATAGAAGCCACAAGGATGTTGTCTATATCAAGATCTCGGGAACGGAGAATGTTAAAGACCATCTCGGTACCGACTAAAATACCGCCTTTTGACATTTCAAATTTTTGTAGTATCTCTTTTTCCTTTTTTTCGGTTTTGGCGGTGTCGGAGTCTATTCTGAATATTTCCCTGTCAGGGAATATTTTTTGGGTAACTTCTTCGATCTTTTGGCTTCCGATCCCCAGTTGGTTGATCTTCCACGACTTGCAGTTCGGACAAAGATCAGCCGGTGCCTCAGATCTGCCACAAGAGTGGCACAAAAACTTTCTTTCTTTCTCTTTGCCGTGCAGAACCAAGGGAGCTTGGCATTTAACGCAGTCAAAGGTAAAACCACAGTCTCCGCAGGTCGTTGTAGGAGACAGTCCTCGTCTGGCCGTGTAAATGAAACTTTTTCCGTTTTGGTTTTCTGAGATGGAATTCTGTGCCGAAAAGCTAAGATAAGGTAAAAATTTATTGGTCTTTTCTTTTTCTTTAATATCCGTCATATCAATGATAGATATCGGTGCTCCACCTCGGTATCTTTTTTGCAGAGGGATACTTTCGTTGTATCTCTCGTTTTCATAGGAGTTGTATGTTTCCGCGGATAAAACCGTGTCGGACGTTATCAATTTTGCGCCCGTTAACCTCGCCAGCTTACGAGCAAAGAAACGTAGATCGAAATGGGGTCGTTTATTGGAGTAATATAGGTCGGAGGCCTCGTGTTCTATTATTAAAGTGTCCAGATGATCTCCAACAGCCGAAAGAAAGATACCGGTTGAGATCATTAACTTTGGTCCGTCCGAGGAGAGTTCCTTCCATAATCGCAAGGTCTCTTTTTTTGTCATATTGCCGTGAAGCAGGTAGGTGGTGTGTTCAATTCCTTTTTTTAATTTTTCGCAGAAATACTCAGCGTCACGTTTGGTGGGAACCAAGATGAAGATCATTTTACCTCGTGCCAAGTCGCCCCTGATCTGTTGTTTATAGAATGTTATTCGTTCTTCTTGGGAGACCTGCAGAGCTATTGCCTCAGGTTTCATTTTTCTTTCATTTTGTTTTTTAACCTCTTTCGTCTCTAAAGGGTCTTCCAGTACCGCTTTGGGAGTTACTCCTTTTAAAATACTTCCCAGAGGGGAGACGTAATACTCTGCTGTTTTTTCGGCCGCCTTTAAGACGGTTTTGGAGTATAGTTTTTCAGTTATGACCGAATTTATTTTCTTTAATCCGAACGGACTGCTTTTTATACGAGACTTTACCTCCATTAGAGGCTCTGTCCTTATTACTAACGCCGGGACTTCTTTTTTTCTGATGAAGACCGAAACCACGGCACCTTCTTTCATCTCGGTTTCGGAAAAGTATGTTAATTCGTCTTGGATCGTCGTATACGCCAGGGGTGTTACGGTTACTACTTGCATATAAATGAGAGTATAACACTTAAATTTTTAAGACAGAATAGAAATTGGAATGAAGATCAAAGAATGTTAATATGGGACCATATGAAAAAAATAGAAGATAAGCAGTTGCTAGATACTTTTATTGATCTCGTTAAGACCGATTCCGTTTCCGGAGAAGAAGAGGCGGTCAAGTATAAATTGAAAGTTTATTTAAAAGAAGCCGGAATGCAGGTCAAGGAAGATAATTACGGCAACTTAATAGGAAAAAAGGAAGGGAAAGGTGATCCGGTGATCCTTTCCGCTCATATGGATACGGTGGAGCCCGGAAGGGGAATAGAGCCGGAGATCAAAGGGGATATTATCCAAAGCAAAGGGGAAAGCATTTTGGCGGCCGATGATAAAGCCGGCATAACCGAGATAATAGAGGCGATCAAGTTTTTGAATGAAAATGAAATAAACCATAGACCCGTTGAGATCCTTTTCACTAAAGAAGAAGAGGTTGGTCTAAAAGGTGCTTTTAACGTAGATCCTTCTGACTTCAGATCTCGAGAGATCCTTATCTTTGACGGACAAGGAAAGCCCTTGACCATCTGTTCGGCGGCGCCATATATCACGTCAATTGACATAGAGGTAAAAGGTAAATTGGCTCACGCCGGTGCCGCGCCGGAAAAAGGGGTGAATGCCATATATGCCTCATCTAAAGCCATCTCAAGAGTAAAATGGGGAAGGATAGACAAAGAGACCACCACTAACGTGGGAATAATAGAAGGGGGTACGGCCAGGAATAGTGTGCCGGAAAAAGTTTTGATAAAAGCCGAGGCCAGAAGCCATAATAAGGAAAAAATGAAGAAAAGAGTGGAGATGATAAAGAAGGCCTTTAAAGAAGCTGTTGAAAGCGTTGGAGCTAAGGTCAAAATTGATGCCAAAGAGGCATGTAGCGGTTATAAATTGAAAGAGAATGACCCTTTTTTGAAAGGGGTATTAGATACGGCGAAAGGTTTAGGTATTAAACCGGAACTTATAACCTCGGGAGGTGCCAGTGATGCTAACGCTCTTGCCGGCAAAGGTTTCAAGGTTTTGGATATAAGTTACGGTGGTGAAGGGGCTCACACCACTAAGGAAAAGCTCAGAATAAGCTGGATGAGAAAGACCACTGAGTTTTTAGTAGAGTATTTGCGAATGGATCAGTCTGCTGTCTCTTAATAAAAAGCCCTTATATATTTAAAATATATAAGGGCGTGTTTTTCTACTAGTCTAGTAGTCTAGTCGTAGTCCTCCTTTTCTTCTTCGTATGATGCCTTTTCTCCTGCTTTTTTTAAGCAGGGGTCATCTAAGGCGTA
>JBKHAI010000002.1:0-28602 GCA_046542915.1 Minisyncoccota bacterium
GATCCTTATTTCCAATGTTAATAAAATATTCTCATATTCTAGAATATGAGAATATGGGGGTAGTGTCTTTTTTTGAAAGCGGATGTTTATAAAGGAAAAAAATAAGGTAGAAAGGTGCTAAATAATATCTAGCGAAAAAAATGATATTTATTTCCTCTTGATCCGATCGGGGTGCTATAATATGAGTTATGATATTTGAGGTAGTCAGTTATTTGGAGGAGGTGGTACGAAGTTTCGGTGTTTGGGGTGTTCTTTTGGCTTCCTTTTCGGAGGAGGTCATAGCTTTTTTACCGTCACCTTTGGTTATGACCGCTTCCGGATTTTTCTTACTTGAAGGGGAACTTTCCTTGCAGTTCTTTTTCTTTTTGATATTTATGATAGCTATTCCGTATGCTGTTGGCGTAACCGTAGCGTCATTTCTTTTCTATGGAGTTCTTTATTTCTTTGGGGAGCGCGCGGTTAAAAGGTGGGGGAAATGGTTCGGGTTGTCTTGGGGACACATAGAGAAATGGAAAGGTAAGATGCAAAGTACTTACAAAGATGAAGCAATGCTTTTCTTTTTTCGGGTTGTTCCTATAATACCTAGTGCGGCTCTCGCTTCCATTTGTGGTTTTATAAAAATGAATTTAGTAAAGTACACTCTTGTTACTTTTTTGGGAGTTTCTGTCAGAGCTTCCATATTTGCTTCTTTAGGCTGGTATCTAGGTGAATCATATCGTCGTTATGCCACGCGTATAGCGGAACTGGAGTCTACTATCGGTCTCATTATTCTTTTTCTTTTTGTCTCGTTACTTATTTTTCTTTTAATTTATACACATGCTCGTTCCAAGAATGTGGTACAATAACCTTGCGCGCACCTAGTATTCATGTTAACAGCTAAAGCACAGGTTAAGTTTTTCACACTGCTTTCGTTGGCAGTGTTGGTATTGGCATTTTTTGTCATTAAACCTTATTTGACCGCTCTTTTTTTAGCGGTCATTTTTGTTACCGCTTTCATACCGGTACATCGGTTTATCAGAAGGGCCGTCGGCGGCTTTCAGAACTTGGCGGCTTTATTGAGTACCACTCTTGTTTTATTGATAATTTTGGTGCCTGTGGCCGTTTTTGGCTTTTTGGTCTTCCAAGAAGCACAAGAGATGTACCAGAAAAGTACGGAAGAGGTTTTTATGTTCGGTTCTCTGGAAGAGGTTGTAATAACGATGGAGGAAAATATCTCAGAAATAGTTCCGGGGTTGGATCTGGACATTCGTCATTACACGGAAATAGAAGAAGTGATCCAACAAGGTTTCGGTTTTGTTGTGAATTATTATGATAAGGTCTTGGCGGGATTTATCCACTTGGGTATCGGGACTTTTTTAACGGTCTTGGGAACTTTTTATCTTTTCCGGGATGGAGGGAAGGTCTTGAAAAAAATTAGGAAACTTAGTCCTTTCAAGAGAGAGTACACGAATATGATAATTGATAAGATAGCTGAAACTGTTAATGCCGTAGTGCGGGGTAGATTGTTGGTTGGAGTTATTATGGGGTTCTTGGTGGGGGTTGGTTTTGCTCTTTTTAACCTTCCCAGTCCTTTGTTGTGGGGATGTGTGACCGCGATCGCTTCGATGCTCCCGGTGCTTGGTCCCATGTTAATAATTATCCCCACCTCCCTAATTCTCTTTTTCTCAGGTATTATTTGGTCAGCGATCGGGATATTGGCTTGGGGGACAATATCAGTGATCTTGATAGATGAATATCTAAGTTCTGTTCTAATAGACCAACGTATGCAGATCCACCCTTTTTTGGTCCTGGTCTCTGTTATAGGGGGCATTAGTTTTTTTGGACCTATTGGGTTTGTGGTTGGTCCGGTTGTCTTGGCGCTTTTGTTTGCTATACTTGAGATATATCCGCTTATTACCAAACCGGAGGCTTACGAAGGTCAATGGGTGGTGCTTGGTGACAATGATCATGAACAATAATATGTACACTAAATACTTATGAAAGTCTTGATGTTCGGTTGGGAATTTCCTCCACACAACAGTGGTGGACTCGGGGTGGCCTGCAAGGGGATCGTTGATTCTCTTTGTGCTCAAGGTACCGCTGTTTCTTTTGTTCTGCCGAAGCAGGTGCCACTTGATCCTTCAAGTAAGAATGTCATATTTGCCGATAACGCTAAAGCTCTTCTTGATGCCAAAGGGGTTGATGTTATGTTAATGCCCTATATGACCTCTGAAGGTTATCAGGATAATTTAAATAAATTAGAAGATCTAAGAGATCATAAAAAAAATAAGAAGAAAAACAGAAAAAATACCTCCCAATACTCTCGGACCTTAATAGAGGAAGTCTCTCGATACGGAGAGTTGGCCGAGGATATTGCTGAAGCCGAAGATCACGACATTATCCATGCTCATGATTGGTTGTCTTTTGAGGCCGGCATCTCCGCCAAAAAGAAAAGTGGCAAGCCGTTCATAGCTCACGTCCATGCTACCGAGTTTGATCGTAGTGGCAGTGGTATCAACCAAAGTGTCTATGATATTGAGAAAAAAGGAGTTCATATGGCCGATCAGGTCGTTGCGGTCTCTCATTTTACGAAAGAGATCTTGATCAATCATTATAATGTTCCGGAAAAGAAGATAGCCGTGGTACACAACGGTATAGACGAAGAACAATACCGGAAGGCACCTGAGGTTTCTCCGGCCGCCATGGTTAGCCGACTAAAGAACCAAGGGTATAAAATAGTTCTCTTTGTCGGGAGAATAACTTTTCAAAAAGGACCGGATTATTTCGTAAAGATGGCGGAGAGAGTGCGGACCCATGAACCTAACGCCTTTTTTGTTGTCTCCGGTTCCGGAGATATGGAAAAACAAATGATCCGTGAAGTTGCCGCCGCTCGTATGTCAGACAGGTTCATCTTTACCGGATTTATTAGAGGTGAGGCCCTTGATACCGTCTACAGAGCCGCCGATATATATATTATGCCCTCGGTTTCCGAACCCTTTGGATTAACTCCCTTGGAGGCCATGATACAGAACACTCCGGTTTTAATATCCAAACAGGCCGGCGTCAGCGAAGTGGTTAGTCATGCTCTTAAAGTAAATTTCTGGGACGTTGATGATATGGCTTGTAAGGTTATCTCTGTGCTGAAAAATCCTTCTTTACAGCAGTGCCTGCGAACGAATGGAAAGTCGGAAGTGTCACAAGTTAACTGGCAAAAGGCCGCCGAAAAACTGGCACTTCTTTACAAGCAACTGGCTAAGTAGACCGCCGGCAAAAATATTTTCCAAAGTTCGGGATAAGTCGGCTTTTGAAGCTGTTTGTAAACATTGCTTAAGTGTCCGTCTTCAAGTTATTATACCTAAAGGTGCTTTTTTAAATGCAAACTTTTATTAAATAAAATTCAAGAATATGGCCTCGATCTGTTTCTACTTCCAAGTTCATCAACCGTTCCGTGTTAAAAAATACGGGATTTTTGATATTGGTGATGCTGACTATTTCACAGATGACAGCGAGACAGATCTTAATAATAAAAGGATACTGAAAAAGGTGGCCAATAAATGTTACTTGCCGGCCAATAAAGTTTTGAAAGATGTTTTAGATACCAATCCTGATTTTCGTGCCAGTTTCTCTTTTTCCGGTGTGTTTCTGGAGCAATGTGCCTTATACGCTCCGGAGGTTTTGGAGTCTTTTAAGGAACTAGTGGAAACCGGCAGGGTGGAGTTAATGAGTGAAACCTATTATCATTCCCTGGCCGCTCTTTATTCACAGAAAGAATTTGAAAGACAGGTAAAACTCCACAGCGAGGTCATTCAAGAGATATTTGATCTAACTCCGCAGGTGTTTCGAAATACCGAGTTGATCTACAACAACGAGATCGCTAAAGAAGCCAAAAGAATGGGCTTTAAGGCAGTGTTAGCGGAAGGAGCCGATCACATTCTGGGGTGGAGGAGCCCCAACTTCTTATATCAACCTACCGGAATAGATGACCTTGCGTTACTTTTAAAAAATTACCGCCTGTCTGATGATGTCGCTTTCAGATTCGGAGAAAAGGCCTGGAAAGAGTATCCGTTGACGGCGGAAAAATTCGCCAACTGGGTATCGGCACACAATGGAAGCGGGGAGATCATAAATCTTTTTATGGACTATGAAACCTTTGGTGAACACCAGTGGGAAGACACCGGTATCTTTGATTTCTTGAGGCATTTCCCTGCCGAGTATCTAAAACATCCCGATAATGATTTTGTAACTCCCACCGAGGCCCTTGAAAGATACAAGACGGTTGGAGAGCTGGATGTTCCTAATTATGTTTCTTGGGCTGATGTTGAAAGAGACATCTCAGCTTGGCGTTCTAATGAGATACAGTACGACGCTTTAAGATGTGTCTACGAAATGGAAAGGGAGGTCATAGAGTTGGGTGATCAGGAGATCCTGCATATGTGGAGAAAGCTACAGACCTCGGACCATTTTTATTATATGTGCACCAAGTGGTTCCAAGACGGTGATGTTCATAAGTATTTTAATCCCTATGATTCACCTTACGAGGCCTTTATCGCTTTTAGTAATGTTTTAAATGATCTGCGAATAAGAATTGAACAAAAAAAAGAAAAAAAGAGTTCCAAAAAGACGAAAGCATAAAAACTTCTTTAAAAGATAAATATTTTTTATGAGTAGAGATGATAAAAAAAAGAAAAAAAGCTTCTGGGAAGAATTCTTCGGTATTCCCGATGATGAAGAAGATCTTCATTCAGATCAAGAAGGAACCAGAATTCCGATACGTAACGAGGAAGAGGATATTATGAATGTTCTTGAAGGGGGGCGGAGTAAAGACAAAAGGTCTTTTGAAGAGAGAGATGATGAAGAAAAAGTGGTGGAAACAGAAGAAAGAGGTGAAGAAATAGAAGACACCGAGGAGGTGGAAACCGAGAAGGATCATATTGAAGATGAGCGAGGTGACCATGAACAGGAGGATCTGATCAATGAGGACACTGAAGAAGGGTCAAAAGAGAAAAAAATAACTCCGGTGCGGGCGGATGCTGATGAGTTGCCCAAGGCACCACAAGGTCAGCGTTTCTTCATTCATGAAGGACCTTCTTTAGGTGATCTGTATGACCTTCATTATTATCTGGATACGATAACCGAAAATCAGCTGAACCATCATGTTAACGAGGACAGGAACGATTTTGCTTGTTGGGTTCGGGATGTCTTAGGAGAGCGGGAGCTTGCCTCTAAACTTGAAGCGGCCTCCGGTAGGGAGGAGATGCGTGATATCTTGTCAGTTTATATTAATTTGAAATAATTTTTTATGGCACGTCCTTTGGTATTGGGTAACGGAATGATATTGGTGGGTCTTGATGAAAATGGTCAAGTTCGGGAATTTTATTTTCCTTACGTCGGTTCCGAAAATCATATCGGGAGAAGGGATGTCCATAAAATAGGCGTTTGGGTGGATAACCGGATGAGCTGGTTTAACGATGAGGAATGGGATATTGATGTCCGTTATAAGGATGAAATGATGACATCGGATATTACTGCGCATAACGAAGATATGCGTTTGACCATCAAATTCTCCGATGTGGTTTATAACGAAAAGAACATTTTCTTGCGGTCAATGAAAGTTGAGAACCACGATGAAAATGAACGCGAGATCAAGATATTCTTTAACCAGCAGTTTGAGATATCCCAAACTTATTACGCCGACACTGCCTATTACAACCCTGCTTTGCATTCTCTGATACATTACAAGGGCAGGAGGGTTTTTTTGGTCAGTGCTCGGGATGATAACGGGAGTTTTTTCACTGAATATTCCACCGGACTTTTTAATATTGAAGGCAAGGAAGGTACTTGGAGGGATGCTGAAGACGGGCGACTTTCCAAAAATCCGATAGAACACGGAGAAGTAGATTCAACGATGGGACTGGTTTTGAAAGTGAAAGGGAGGGGAGAGCGAAAGGCTCAATATTGGATCTGTGTTGGGGAGACCTTGGGAGAAGCTGAAAGATTGCAAGGACATCTTTTATACAAAAGTGAAGAACATGTTATTGAAAGTACCAGTAATTTCTGGCATGCTTGGGTCAACAATCACGATATTGACTTTAAAGATCTGTCTCAGGAAGCGGTTTCCGCTTTTAAAAGATCTCTTATAGTTATCAGGACTCAATGCGATAACAGAGGCGGGATCATTGCTTCCGGGGATTCGGATCAGTTTCAATACGGTCGGGATACCTACAGTTACGTTTGGCCGCGCGACGGGGTTTTTATATCTTTAGCTATGGATAAAGCCGGTTACTCAGGGGTGCCGGAAAGATTTTATAGTTTCTGTAATAAAGTGATGGCCCAAGGTGGGTATATGCTTCATAAATACCAGCCCGATATGTCCCTGGGAAGTTCTTGGCATCCGTGGGTACAGGGAGAAGAGCCGCAACTTGCTATCCAAGAGGACGAAACCGCTCTTTTGTTAGTGGGACTTTGGGAGCATTATCAACTGAACAAGAATTTGGAGTTTGTGGAAAGTATTTATAATTCTTTTATTAAAAATAGTGCCGAGTTCATAAAAAGTTACAGAGACGAAAGAACCGGACTTCCGCGTCCCAGTTATGACCTTTGGGAAGAAAACTATGCGGTGTCAACTTTTGCTACCGCGGCTGTTTATGGGGCGCTTGTTGCCGCTTCTAATTTTGCCGATCTTTTAGGAAAAGATGAGGAAAGGGATCGTTATGCCCGAGTTGCGTCAGAGATAAAGCAAACTATTATTAAATACCTGTATGATGAAGATGCCGGTTATTTCCTAAAAGCGGTGCGACTGGAGGCCGGAGATGTTATACCGGACCGAGTAGTTGATGTCAGTTCTTTTTACGGGATCTTTCGTTTCGGGGTCCTTCCGGTAGATGATGGTCGTCTGGAAAGCGCTTTCAAAGTTACTAAGGAAAACCTATCTGACACTATACCTATCGGTGGAGTGGCTCGTTATGAAAATGATATGTATCACGCCCCGGAGGGTGGCTATACTGATGTACCCGGTAATCCTTGGTTTGTTACCACTCTTTGGTTGATCCAGTATAAAATAGCAAAAGCCAGAACCAAGGAAGATCTTGGTTTTATTAACTCGGAGTTACAATGGGCCATAGACCACACATTGCCTTCCGGGGTTATGTCTGAGCAGTTGGATCCGTATACCGGTAAGCAGTTATCGGTTGCTCCTTTAACTTGGAGCCATGCCGAGTTTGTCTTAGCGGTTATGGCATATTTGGACAAACTGCAGGAATTTGAAGAAGGTTGTGGTGAGTAATTTTTTGTCTGTGTTTCTATCGGCGTATCTGTGGTAGAATCCTTTTATGTCGGTATTAATAGCTAAATGGCTCGTAGGAGCTCTTTCTATAATTATAGTGGCGGATCTTTTGGATGCTATGGTCGTCTCCGGTCCTTATATTGCTTTAATAGTGGCACTGTTGTGGGGTTTGATGAACGTATCTATTAAGCCACTGATCGTTATCATCACTTTTCCGTTAAATGTATTGACCTTCGGCCTTTTTACCTTCATTATAAACGGGGCGCTTCTATTATTTCTCTCTTCCTTTGTGGAAGGTCTTTCCGTTGAAGGTTTTTGGTGGGCGATACTGGCCGCGGCAATGGTGGCGGTTATTAATTGGGGAGGCAATCAGTTGATCAACGCCCTTTCAAGTGAAGAAAAGCGCTCTTGAAATTAATTAATAATTAACATTTAAAGATAACGATGAAGAAAGTCATAGCTACTCACAACGGTCCTTTTCATAGTGATGACATTTTCGCCGTGGCGACCATAAGTTTATATTTAGGTAAAGATGCGGAAATTGAGGTTATTCGTACACGGGATGAAGATCGATTAAAAGAAGCCGATATCCTAGTGGATATTGGTGGAGAGTATGATCCGAAAAAGCAAATTTTTGATCACCATCAAGAAGGTGGTGCCGGAGAGCGCTTGAATGGCGTGCCTTATGCCTCTTTTGGCTTGGTTTGGGATCATTACGGAAAGTCCTTATGCCAAGACGCCGAAGTGGCTCGGTTTCTGGATGAGCGGTTGGTACAACCGATAGACGCTGAGGATAACGGTATCAAGATCACTCGAGAAGTTATTGAAGGAGTCAGTCCTTATACTATTCAGGATCTTTTTTTTGCTTTCTCGCCGAGTTGGAAGGAAGAAGCCGATCAAGATGTTGTTTTTCAGGATTGTGTAGCGATCGCCAAAAGTGTCTTGGATAGAGAAATAAAAAAAACAAAGGATGAGCTGGAAGCCCAAAGGATCGTAAGGGATCTCTATGAAAGATCAAGTGATAAGCGCCTATTGGTTTTTGATAACTATTATCCTTGGAAGAGAACCGTTACTTCTTATCCGGAGCCGTTGATCGTGGTCTATCCCGGAATGCAAGGCGATACCTGGCATGCTCAAGTTGTTCCGGAAAGACCCGAGTCTTTTGATGCCCGGATCAGTTTTCCCGAAAAATGGGCCGGTAAAAGAAACGGTGATCTTGCCAAGGTTTCCGGAGTGGCTGATGCCGTTTTTTGTCACAACAAAGCTTTCTTGGCCGTGGCCGTTTCCAAAGAAGGGGCTATCAAAATGGCCTCCAAGGCGTTAGAAGATAATTGATTTTTTATTATGGCTTTTACCGATGATCTAAAAATATATTTAAAAGCCGGCAAAGGAGGAGACGGTGTTGTTCGTTGGAGACACGAGAAATATAAAGAGAAAGCCGGACCGAGTGGTGGTGACGGAGGCAGGGGTGGAGATGTTAAGGTGCAAGCCGTCAGAGACATAACTAAACTGGCTCATTACGCCCAGTTTCCGGAACTTACCGCGGGTAACGGAGAAGCCGGAATGAAAGACAGTCGTACCGGAGCCGGCGGGGAAGACCTTTTACTATATTTTCCCGTGGGTTCGGTCATAACCAATTTAGAGACGGGCGAAGAATGGGAGCTTATGAATGAAGGCGATGAGGTAGTGGTTCTTAAAGGCGGCAAGGGTGGATTTGGTAATGAGTATTTCAAAAGTTCTCGAAACGTGACCCCGATGGAACAGACCGATGGTAAACCCGGGGAGGAAGCCGAGTTTCATATCGAGCTTCGGCTTATAGCCGACATCGGCTTGGTTGGTTTTCCCAACGCCGGTAAATCAACACTTTTGAATTCGCTCACTGGTGCCAAGAGTAAGGTCGGCAACTACAAATTTACGACCCTGGAGCCACATCTCGGGGCGCTATATGGGGTGATCATAGCCGACATTCCCGGCCTTATCGAAGGAGCTTCCGAAGGTCGTGGTCTGGGACATGCTTTTTTAAGACACATTTCTCGTACCGGACTCTTGGCTTTTTGTATCGCCGCCGATTCCGAGGATCCGGTCTCCGAATATGAGGCGATAAAAGAAGAACTGCGACTCTATGATAAGGAGCTTTTATCTAAACCGAGAATAATACTGGTCACCAAATCGGATAAGGCGGAAAAAGAGACAGTGGAGAAAGTAAAAGAGAGTCTCTCAAGCAAGAAGGAGGTCCCGGTCTATTCGGTCTCAATTTTGGACGACCAGAGTTTGAAAGAATTGAGTGATGATCTGGTCAAGCTAGTAAGAGAGAATAAAGAAGAAAACGAGCTTTCACAAAAAAGTATTAGTTGATATATTTATCCTTGTCTAAATACATTAAGATCATTTATTTATGAAAAACTATACTCCCACTATCGGTCTGGAAATTCACGCTCAGCTTTCAACCGAGAGCAAGATGTTCTGCGGTTGTGTTAATGACCCGAACGAAAAAGAGCCCAATGTTAACATCTGTCCGATATGTACCGGCCAGCCCGGTACTCTGCCGGTCCCTAACAAGGAAGCGATCAGAAAGATACTCCAGGTGGGTTTAGCACTTGAAAGTGATCTTGCCGATTTTACGGAATTTGATAGAAAACATTATTTCTATCCCGATATTCCCAAGGGTTATCAGATAAGTCAGTACAAGCACCCGTTAGTCAAAGGCGGGGTCTTAAAAGGAGTTACCTTGACCAGGATCCATTTGGAAGAAGATACCGCCCGCTCTACTCATGACAAAGGTAATGAAAGTTTGGTGGATTTTAATCGCTCGGGACTTCCTTTGATGGAATTGGTTACTGAGCCGGAGATAAAAAGCGGAAAGCAAGCCGCCGAATTTGCTAAAGAACTGCAACTTCTGCTTCGTTACTTGGGTGCCGGTGAGGCCAATTTGGAAAAAGGGGAAATGCGCGTGGAGGCCAACCTGTCTGTCAGTGATACCGAGCAACTGGGTACCAAAGTGGAGGTTAAAAATCTTAATTCTTTTCGATCAGTTGAAAAGGCGATAGCTTATGAGATCGAAAGACATCTGGAGATCTTGGAAGAAGGTGGAAAGATAGAACAGGAGACCAGAGGATGGGATGAAGAAAAAATGATGACCGTCTCTCAGAGAAAGAAGGAGGAATCACATGATTACCGATATTTCCCCGAGCCGGATATTCCTCCCTTTTTACTTTCCGAATTTCCGGAGTTCTCCGAAACTTCGCTAAGTTCAACACTTCCGGAGCTACCTTGGAAAAAGAGAGAAAGATATAAAAAAGAGTTCGGATTAAGCGATGAGCAGACGGAGATATTTGTAGGATCGGTTCATCTTGCCTGTTTTTTTGAAGAAACGGTGGCTTTGGTACCAAAAGATGTTGACGACGCGGCCAAGAAAGTCGCCAATTATGTACTGAGTGATCTTCTCGGTTTAATGAAAGAAAGCGGTTCAGAAGAGGTTCCTTTTTCTCCCCAAAAAATGGCCGAGATAATCGCTATGATAAGCAACGGAGAGTTATCTTCTCGTGGGGCTAAAGACGTTCTTTCTTATATATACAAAGGGGAAAAAGGAAGCGCCAAGGAACTGGCCGAAAATTATGGTCTTATCCAGTCAAATGACGACAGTGATATACGTCTCTTGGCGGAAGAGGTTGTCGGGGAAAATGCCGAGGTGGTGCAAGAATATAAAAAAGGTAAAGAAAGTTCACTGCAGTTCTTGGTGGGGCAGGGAATGAAAAAAAGCAAAGGTTCAGCCAATCCCCAGCTTTTGAAAGAAATACTGAAAGAGTTAATGAACTAGGATCTTTTAACAAAAAAACCTCTCAAAAATTGAGAGGTTTTTTTGTTTGGTTCGTACCTGTAAGCCGAATTCTGTACCCCGCTCTTTTAAACTTCGTTTTAGGATCACTTTACTTGCTACTGTTGATCAGGCCGACCTGTCCGTATAACGAGATCTAAAAGAGCGGGGCGACAGTCATTTATCTGGGACGAATGTCGCCATTCGCCTCTAGCGGCACTCCCCGCTCTTTTAAACCTCGTTTTAGTGTACTATCTTCGGTCAGGGCGATCTGTCCGAATAACGAGATCTAAAAGAGCGGGGCACGGCCTTGCACCCGGGTAAGGATTTAGCCGTTTCACCTCTTTGTTGCCAAAGAGCTGTTCCCGAAGGGAACCCCTTGCCTCGCGGCTCGGGCGTCTCTGCTCGCACCTCTCCCCGATATTTTAAAAAAGATCGGGGGACGGGGGTTACCCGCTACCCTTTTAGACGCTCCAATGGAGCGAATAAGTGTTCGGACTTTCCTCCCCGCTCTTTTAAGTTACCTCTATACCTTATACTTCTCTTTTTTTACCCGTTCGGAAAAGTTTAATGGTATAACGAGACCTAAAAGAGCGGGGCGACTGTCCGGTACGAACCTTTTTCATTATACAACAAAATTTAAAAATGTCCAAAATTAGCAAAAGCGGAAACACGGATCACTGTTGCGGTGGTAACAATATCAAGTTTTTTACTTTCTTTTGGGTTTTGATCCAGGCTTTCAGTTTAGACCCCCATATTCTCATATTCTAGAATATGAGAATATGGGGTCTTTTGTCTTTTGTTTTGTTTTTTTGTATAATGCTCAAGTATGGAAGACGAAAAAACATCCGGGACACTGCACCCCGTCACCACTTTTATATATAGAGCTTATGGGATCTTTCGTAAAATGGGCTTTACCGTCGCTGAAGGACCGCAGATGGAATCGGAATATAACAATTTTGATGCTCTAAATGTCCCTCCCGATCATCCTTCTCGTGACCAACAGGATACTTTTTGGATAAAGAACCCTTCCGATGAGAGGGCGCTTCTTCGCTCCCACACTTCCAGCGTGCAAGCGCGTTATATGCTTGAAAATAAACCACCGTTTAGGATCATCTCACCGGGCAGGGTCTATCGCCAAGAGGCGACCGACGCCACTCATGAAATACAGTTTCATCAGATCGAAGGTCTGGTGGTTGAAAAAGGAATTAACTTGGGCAACTTAAAAGCTATTCTGGAACGTTTTCTTAAAGATATTTTTGAGGATGAGAGTTTAGGGATACGTTTTCGTCCCGGCTACTTTCCGTTTGTTGAACCGGGGGTAGAGATAGATGTATCTTGCGCTTTTTGTAAAGCAAAAGGATGCCGGATCTGCAAAGGTACCGGTTGGATAGAGATACTGGGTGCCGGAATGGTTCATCCGAATGTTTTTAACGCTGTCTCTATTGATAGTGAGAAATGGCGAGGTATTGCCTTCGGATTGAATCCGGAACGGATCTTGATGTTAAAACACGGCATTGATGATATCAGATGGTTCCATTCTGCCGATCTTAGATTTTTAAAGCAATTTTAATTTTTTATGAAAGTACAGGTATCCTGGTTACAAGAATATATCGAGGAAAAACTGCCGGCACCGAAGGAGCTTGCCGAAGTTCTGTCTTTAAGGGCTTTTGAAGTTGAAGAAATTGATGGCACTGATGAAAGGGCGGTCATTGATGTTGATATTTTGCCTAACAGAGCTCACGACGGCCTTTCTCATAGAGGCATAGCCAGAGAGTTGGCGGCTCTTTTTGGTCTTACTTTCAAAGAAAGGGCGATTCAAAAAGAAAGCAGCAAAGCTTCAACCGTAGCCGTTTCTGTCAAAGACCCCGGTCTTTGTCGGCGTTATGTCGCTTTGCCTATATCCGGTATCGAGGTTAAAGCGTCACCAAAATGGTTAAAAGAAAGACTGCAGGCGATCGGTGAGAGGTCAATAAATAACGTTGTTGATATAACCAATTTTGTGATGTTTGATCTCGGACAACCACTACATGCCTTTGATCGAAAAAAGATAGACGGTGATAAGATATATGTTCGTCCGGCCAAAGAGGGGGAGGAAATGACGACTCTTGACGGTTTTGATCTTCAGTTTGGCGGAGGCGAACTGGTCATTGCCGATGAAAAAGGCGTTTTGGCTCTAGCCGGAGTTAAGGGTGGTAAAAAGGCCGAAGTTGATGAAAATACTACGGAGATAGTTTTGGAAGCGGCTTCTTTTGATCCGGTTTCAGTCAGAAAGACCTCCAGAGGAATAGGGATCATTACGGAATCGTCAAAAAGATTTGAGAATGAACCGACTTCGGATTTTGCTCTAACGGCCGCTTACTTGGCTCGCGATCTGATAGCCGGATCATCCGACAAAGAGGTCTTACCGGAGAAAGCGGTAGATGTCTATCCGAACCCGGCTACTGTTTGGGAAGTTGATCTTACCGTTTCCGAGATAGAAGAAGTTTTGGGAATAGCGGTTTCCACCACCGAGGCAATGAAGATCTTGGATGCTCTGAAATTCAAAGTAGAGGAAAGTAACGGAATACTGAAGGTCCGACCTCCGATCGACAGGTTGGATATCACTATTCCGGAGGATGTTATAGAAGAGATCGGCCGGATCTATGGCTACGAAAAACTTGACCCGAAACTTCCGGAGACCCGGGAGGAAGAGTTAACACCCAATAAACGTTTTTATTATCAAGCTAAAATACGCGCGATCCTTCAGGGGTTGGGTTTTTCAGAGATATTTACTTACTCTATCAGAGAGAAAGGAGAAATAGAGCTTGCTAATCCTTTAACATCTGACCGGAAGTTCTTAAGAGATGAGCTCACATCGGATATGGAGAAGGCTCTTCTACACAACGAAAGGTATATTGAAATGGTCGGTGACTCGCGTGTCCGTCTATTTGAGATATCCAATATCTTTAAAAAAGGGAAAGAAGAAACCCATCTGGCTATCGGAGTGAAAAATACTAAGAAGAAACAGAAACCGAAAGAAAAAGAGTTGATAGAAAAAGCCCTCTCGGAGCTTTCTCAACAGTTCGGGGTTAAGGTTGAAGGATCCGGTTCTTTTTCTTCAGAAATGGTCTGGGAAGCGGATATAGATCAAATTATTGAAGAGCTTGATGATCCCAAGGAGTGGGATCTGGAAACAAAAAGTATTAATAGCGCTTACCGACCGATCTCTCCGTATCCTTTTGTCTTGAGAGATATCGCTGTTTTTACTCCGGAAGAAGTGAAAAGTGAAGAAGTTCTAGATATCATTAAAAAAGAGGCCGGCGAACTTTTAACACAACATCGTCTTTTTGATGTTTATCAAAAAACTGACGAGCAAGGGAAAAAATGGATCTCTTACGCTTACCGCTTGGTCTTTATTTCCCACGAAAAAACACTCTCTGATGCGGAGGTGAACGAGATCATGGATAAGATAACCGCCGTCTTGAATTCTCAAAAAGATTGGCAGGTTCGCTAGTTTTTAAATATGACAAAAAAAGCTATCGGGTTGGCAAAGTGGTTTTTAGCCGGTCTTGTGTTCTTTGCTTTGATCCTTGTCATTTATCTGAACCTTTCTTCAGGAGACGACGTTGACTTGGAAGAGGTGATGCTGGGAGGTGTTTCTATTGATGTAGAAGTTGTGGAAACTGAAGTGGAACTGAGAAAAGGTTTGTCGGGACGGTCTGCCATCGGCCCGGCCGACGGGATGCTTTTTGTCTTTTCTGAGGAAGACCGTTACGGTATTTGGATGAAAGATATGGAATTCGCGATCGATATTATATGGATAAGCTCCGGTGGTGAAGTGGTTGCCATTTTAGAAGACGTCTCTCCCAACACTTATCCCAAGGTCTTCCGGCCTCACGAGCCTGCCGGTTACGTTCTGGAGACTGAAGCCGGAATGGTAAAAGAGAACAATTGGTCGGAAGGGGATGAACTCTTGCGGCCCTAGATCTCCGATCTTAATGGACTGACTTCCAGGTGTCTTTTTACCGACTCTGTTTGATTTTCGTCCGTTGTCCACATATATTTTTTCTTTTATAAAAACCCTTTATTCTAGCAATAACTACGCATATATTTTGACTTAAGTGTCCAATTTCTGCGCTTGTCCTGGGCGTTATTGCTGTTAGACTATAAATATAGTTATAAGTAATTCTGTATTACAATGGCGGAAAAAGGAAAACACGTGGATCTAATGAATCCGAAGAACACTAAAGCATTTATAAAGGAAGTTCAAAAACGGGACGGCTCTAAGGTGCCGTTTGACCTTAGCAGGATAGCCAATGCTATATATAAGGCGATGTTGGCTGCCGAAGAAGGGTCCGATGTTGAAGCCAGTATGGTTGCTAATAAAGTATTTGCCGATCTGGTGCGTATCAGTAAGAAGTATAAGAATTTTGTGCCGACCGTTGAAGGAATACAAGATACGGTTGAAAAGGAATTGATCGTTGGTGACTACGTCTCCTCCGCCAAAAAATATATTTTATATAGAGAAAAAAGAGCCCAACTGCGTCAACAAGGTGTGAAGGTACCGGAAAAAGTTAAGAAACTTACCGAAGAAAGTCGCAAATACCTCCGTAATCCTTTGGCGGAGTTTATTTATTACAGAACCTATTCTCGTTGGATGGAAGAAGAAGGGCGACGAGAGACTTGGATAGAGACGGTTGATCGCTATATGGATTTTATGAAAGAGAACCTGGGTGACAAGTTCAAGAAAGAAGAATATAAAGAATTAAGAGAAGCGATCTTAAATCAAGAAGTAATGCCGTCTATGCGGCTAATGTGGAGTGCCGGTAAAGCGGCGCGAAGGACCAACGTCTGTGCCTATAACTGCTCTTTTATAGCCCCGAGGAAGTTAAGAGATCTGGGAGAGATAGTTTATCTTTCAATGTGTGGGGCCGGAGTCGGATTTTCGGTAGAGAGCCAACATGTTGAGGCCTTTCCTCAGATCAAAAAACAAACGGGAGAAGAACTTCCTAAACATGTTATTGCTGACAGCAAAGAAGGGTGGGCCGATGCTCTGGTTTTAGGACTGGAAACTTGGTTTTCCGGAAAGGATGTTAAATTTGATTACTCGCAGGTGAGGCCTCGCGGTTCCAAGTTGAAAACAATGGGTGGCAAAAGCTCCGGACCGGAGCCGCTTATGGATCTTTTGAAGTTCAGTCGCGAAAAGGTCTTGGCTCGCCAAGGAAGGCGACTCTCTACTTTGGATGTTCATGATATTATATGCAAGATAGGTGAAGTTGTTGTCGCCGGAGGGGTCCGCCGTAGTGCTTTGATATCACTTTCCGATCTTGATGATCCGGCAATGCGAGATGCTAAGAAAGGAGAGTTTTATGTAACCGAACCCCAGCGTTCTATGGCCAATAATTCGGTAGTTTACAACGAGAAACCCTCGGAAGCCGAGTTTTTGGATGAGTGGTTGGCTTTAATGAAATCCCAATCGGGAGAAAGAGGGATCTTTAACAGAGGATCTTTGAAAAAACAGCTACCACAAAGGCGTTGGAAGCTCTTTGCCGACAAGACCGACTTTTCCGGCACCAATCCCTGTGGCGAGATAGTCTTGCGGTCCAAGCAGTTCTGTAACCTCTCCGAGGTTGTGGCCCGCTCCGGAGACACCAAGAAGGACCTTTTGAGAAAGGCCCGCTTGGCAGCTATGTTGGGAACCTATCAGTCCTCTTTGACTAATTTCGGTTATCTTTCCAAGGAATGGGAAGAGAACTGCAAAGAAGAAAGACTTTTGGGAGTTTCAATTACCGGCCAGTGGGATTGTAAGGAAGCCCGAAAAAGTGAGGTTTTACAAAGCATTAAGAAAGAGGCCATAAAAACAAATCAAGAATACGCCAAGAGGTTGGATATAAATCCTTCATCAGCGGTAACCTGCGTTAAGCCATCCGGAACCGTCTCTCAACTGGTGGACGCTTCATCAGGAATGCATCCGCGGTATGCCAAGTACTATATTAGACGCGTCAGGATATCGGCTACGGATTCTCTTTTCCAGATGCTTAAGGATCAAGGAGTACCTTTTCATCCGGAAGTGGGGCAAAGTGTTGAAAATGCTAACACTTACGTTCTGGATTTTCCGGTCAAAGCTCCCGAGGGAGCCGTGACCAGTGGGGATCTTGATTCCGGAAAACAACTTGAATATTGGAAAAAGCTGAAGGAGAACTATACCGAACACAATCCTTCCGTAACTATTACGGTGAGTGACGATGAATGGATCTCTACAGCTCATTGGTTGTATAACAACTGGGACATTATTGGCGGATTGTCTTTCTTACCCAAGACCGATCATGTTTACCGTCTGGCCCCTTATGAAGAAATAGATGAAGAGAGGTATAAAGAACTGTCCAAGAGATTTACGGACATTGATTTCTCCAAGATCGTTACTTATGAAGGGGACGATAACACCGAAGGTGCCAAAGAATACGCCTGTGTCGCCGGCGGTTGCTCCATATAACTTTTTCCAAAAGGACAAGATAATATAAACTTGCTGTTTTTTAGCACGTGGTTTTTAAGTTGTGTTAAAATATCTATAGTATTATTTTTATGACTTTTCAAAAAAAACCGCTGCTAAAAACCCTTTTGTTTTTATTACTCTCGGTGACATCTTTTTTGTTTTCCGTTGATGTCTTTGCCGCGGAAC
Organism: Minisyncoccota bacterium; assembly: GCA_046542915.1. Classification (GTDB taxonomy): domain Bacteria; phylum Patescibacteriota; class Minisyncoccia; order Phycocordibacterales; family CSBR16-193; genus SKVL01. The sequence continues at coordinate 17,737 of JBKHAI010000002.1, forward strand.
CGCAATACTATAATCTCTCGGTCACTTACCCATTAGCGGGCCTGGATCCGGAACCCGGTGATGTGATCGTTCGGAATAGGTTCTCTAATACGCTTAGAATATCGACCTCCGAGGACAGTCCTTACGTTTTCGGCGTAGTGGCTGAGGAACCGGCAATGGTCTTTAGGACCGAGGCTGAGTCAGTGCCTCTAATGCGGGTAGGGCAAGCCAGAGTTAAGGTTGTTTTAAAAAATGGAGATATCGAGGAAGGGGATCATTTAACTACTTCCAATATATTAGGATACGGTAAGAAGGTGGAGCCTTATCATCGCTATACTTTAGGTATGGCTTTGGAGTCCTTAAGCGAAGAAGATACCAAGAGTAGTGTAGAAGGACCCGACGGGGATACTTATCCCGCGGGTAGGGTTTTGGTTGACCTCAGGATCAGTCTTCATGGGTCAGGAGTTGTTAGGGTGCCCTACGATGATTTCGATTCCAGTTCAAGAGGAGAACTCACCGAGGTCGGCGCCAGAGAGATGTTCAGCCAGAATATGGAAACTTTTCAAGAACTGGGGAGAAGAGCTCGAGATGGCACTCGTGATTTTCTGGAATCAGAAGGCGGAGTTGTTGCCTCTCGCGTTTTATCAACCGGCGGAGCTGTGGTCGGGGCGATCAGTTCTTTGACGGTATTCTTTTTGTCTCCTCTAACGGTCTTTGAGATATTCCTCTTACCTTTTAGACTGTGGGCGCTTCTTCTGTCTTTTTTTGGTATCCGAAGAAGATCAAAACCTTGGGGGGTTGTCTATGACAGTGTTACCAAACAACCTATAGATCCGGCCTATGTGCAACTGGAGGATGAAAAAGGAGAAGAGGTGGATATGTCCATAACCGATATAGACGGACGTTACGGTTTTTTGGTTGAACCGGGAAAGTATAAAATGAAAGTTAACAAAAGCAACTACATCTTTCCTTCGGAAAAACTCAAAGCAAAAAATAGCGATGATATTTACAACAACCTATATTTTGGTGAAACTTTTGGTGTTAACGAGAAGGATGCTGTTATTGATAAGAATATTCCTATGGATCCGGCTGATTTTGACTGGAATGAGTTCGCGAAGCTGAATAAGAACATTTTGAAATACTACTCCTATGCCGATATGTTCAAGGCGGTCATCTTCAAGTGGTTATTTCATATCGGGTTTATAGTGGCGATCGTGGCTCTTATCTTAATGCCCAATGTCTATAACATAGCCATAGTGGGACTGTATGTCTTTCTTTTCTTCTTGAGACTGGTAGGCTTAAAGCCACGTCATTACGGGAGGGTGGTTAGGGAAACCGATCGGACACCTTTATCTTACGCCGTCGTCCGTGTCTGTATGGCAAAGAGTGGCCGGGAAGTATCAAAAGCTGTTTGTGACAAATACGGAAGATATTTCGCTCTGGCTTCGGATGGAGAATATTATGTAAAGATAGACCGCAAGACCGGAGAAGACCGTTACGAAAACATCTACACCTCTGAACCGTTTATGGTAACTAAAGGTATCATTAAAGAATTGTTTAAGGTTTAGTAGTGTTTATTATGGTACATTTGATCAAGGGCTGTGTTAGAATGTAAACAAGCATAAAGGCGTCTGGTTGCCCTTTCGGGTTGCTTGAGAGCCGTTTTATATGATCAATGAAAGTCTGGACATTAATAAAAACTTTCATCTGTTTTTTCCTGCTTTTCGGTCTTTTTCCTGCTGTTTCGGCTCAGATAGGACACGGGATATCATCCGAGGGTATGGATATATCGTCTGGTAGCATAATATCCAGAGACCCTGCCAGCGGATCCTTTCGTCTATCAAGACAGGTCAGCAGTCCTGATATATTCGGAGTGGTTGTTGAAAATCCAATGATGACCGTACACCCTGATGACGACACTGACATCTCCGTCCTTCGAACCGGTGAAGTTCAAGTTAATGTCATCTATCAAGATGAGCCCATAGAAACCGGAGACTATATAACGACATCTGAAGTTCCGGGTTATGGTAGGCTCGCTGGAGAAGAACACCGTTATGTTGTCGGTATAGCTTTAGAAGACCTCTCTGCTGATGACTTTGAACCTCTTTCCGATGAAGACCTTGAAGAAGAGGTAATGGTCGCCGAGCTCTTGGTTGACCTTCAAATAGGCGCTCGAGAGATGGAAGAAGAAGTTCCTCCATCAGGTGGTGGTGATGAAGATTTAACACCGCTGGGGTCTCAGATGGAGCACTACCTTGCTATGATAGCCCGTTATCTGGCGGCCGCCTTGGTTGCCATTGGCGCTCTTTATCTGTCTTATCGTTTCTTTAAAGCTAATGTTAAAGATGGTCTCTCCGCTCTAGGGCGCAACCCCTTAGCCCGACAGTCCATACAGAAAATGATGCTCCTGAATATGCTTTTGGTCGTTGTTATCAGTGTTGGCGGTCTTCTGTTAAGTGCGCTTATACTACTGGTTCCTGTTTTCATTAGCAAGATAATGTAGTTTTTGTGGAGACCTTTTATTTTTTAAGAAAACTTATGTGTTATCATAATTAAGTAATTTAATTGAACTATTTTTTATCATATGCTTGATATTTTCAATGAACCGCTTATCTGGATAATGGCCGCGCTGATCGCTTTGGTTTTATTTCTGGTCATTGTTGTCTTTTGGCTTTTGCACAGATTGAAAAAGTACCGAAGGAATTACGGGAAGATCTTGGAAGCCGCCGACAGGCAAGCGGGAGAAATAGTAAGCAACGCCCGCCTAAAAGCTCAAGATATCCTGCGTAATGCCGAAAATAATGCCGGCAAATACCTGACCGGAAAGGAAAGTGAAATAGAGAAGCTCCATAACGAATTCCAGGAACGACTTGAAGATCTTTCCGAAAGGATGAAAAATAATTTTTCGGAAAACGTGAGGCAGGTATCCCAACTCTCCGAAGGTATTTCCAAGGAAATGGAGAAGAGTATGAATTCTGCTACAAAAGAGGCCGTTAACGGGATCCAGGAGTTGTCATCTAAAGCTCAAACTGACTTGCAAGAAGAACTGCAACAAGTGAAAAACTCGGCAAATTCAATCAACAGATCTTTAGAGGATATAGAAAATTCCGGTAAAGAAGTAAAGGAGAACTTTTCCAAAGCTGTTGCCAAGATGAACACCGTTTCCGAAGAGGCATCTTCAGATATTCGTGAGCGGATAGAAGTTTCTGCTAAAGAAGCGGAAAAGGCGATCAATGGAGTTTTTGAGCAAACACGCGAGAGGTTAAATGAAGAAATAGAAAAGATAACTCAAGACCTGCCATCTCTAAGGAAAGAGTTAAAGGATCAACTGAAGGAAGCAATGGAAAAGGAGCTTACCGAGGTGAAGAACGATCTGGATGGTTACAAAAAGGAAAGAATGAGAATAGTGGACGAGAGAATAGTCAGCCTTGTTGAAGAGACCACTCAGCTTGTGCTTAATACCGGGCTCTCCGAAGAGGATCACCGAGAAGTCGTTCGCTCCGCTCTGGAAGAAGCCAAGACCAAGGGGGTCTTTAAGTAATATGATCTCATGGATCTCACTGACACAATTTTTTCCAGTACCTATACTTATACCGATTTCTATCGACGCTTCTCGCTTTTACGGGAATTTGTGGATTACGTTCTATACACCGATGAACAAAAACATCTGCCGGTCATGGCAAGGATTGACCGATTTTGTGCTGACAGAAAGGTCAGTTCCGAGAACATTCAGGCCTTAAAGGACCTGGGAGAAGAATTTTTTTTAGGTGTTATTTCCGCCTCGGATCCTTATAAAGAACTTTCTAAAATTGAAGAAGAATTCAAGAAATGCCCTCTTTTCATTTTACAAGTTCCGGTCAATTTTTCTGAAAAAGAAATACGGGAACTAGGCAAATGGGTCAAAGAAAATGTCAACAAACGTGCTTTTGTGAGCATTAAAGTAAACCCCAAGCTCGGGGCAGGATGTATCTTCAGTTGGGGTAACAAGCGTTACGATATGAGTTTTGAAAGTAAAAGAAAAGAAAAACACAGAAAGGTCTCTAATATGATAAAGGAGAAGATCGGAGGAAAGTTCTAAAGACCCGCTTTTCCACTTCTTTGAGCTTCTATTATGTATAGTATAATGATGATATATGTCTGAAAACGTCGCACGAAAAGAGGTGGGTTATGTGGTGGAAGTCAAAAATTATCTACTGACCATCAAAGGTCTCCCTTCAATAAGGGTCAATGACATCATAGTTGATGATCAAGGAAGGAAAGCTGTGGTTCACGCCCTCTCTGAAAGTTCGGTTGAGGCCCTGGTACTTGATAATAGGCCCGTTAATCCCGGCACCGAGTTTTTTATTGATAACAGTAGTGCCGGCTTGAATTTAAGTTATGATCTTAAAGGGAAAGTGGTCAATGCTCTGGGAGAGGTCGTTTCTCAAACTTCCGAAGATAACGGTAAGCCGCTTCGCTATCAGGATACTCCCACGGAACTTGCCTTTGACGTCGTGGCAAAGAACATTGATGCCAGGGATTTTATCAAGAAACAGCTGGTGACCGGCTTGGCTCTAGTCGATTGCATTCTTCCTGTCGGCAAAGGTCAGCGCGAGCTTGTTTACGGGCCGATACACAGCGGTAAGGGTGAATTTCTTCGGGATATAGTGATAAGTCAAAAGAAGCAGGGTAATGTCTGCATATACACAGCTATAGGAAAACCGTCAACTTTTACTTCCCGTCTAATAAGGGCACTTAGAGAAGCCGATGCTTTAGACGAGACAATAATAGTTTCCGCGTTATCTGATGAACCGACACCGATGATAACCATCGCGCCATCCACGGCATTTTTAATAGCTGAATACTTTTGTAATAAAGGGGAAGATGTGGTGCTTATTCTTGATGATCTGGGTATTCACGCTAAGTATATAAGAGAGACGGCGCTTCTTTCCGGACAGTTCCCGGGTAGAGAATCTTACCCGGGAGATATCTTTTACCAACACGCCCATCTTATGGAAAGAAGCGGTAGTTTTAATGAGAAGCAGGGTAATGGCACCATTACTCTTTTTCCGGTTCTGGAGACTGACGTTGAGAGTTTTACCAACATTATTCCTACTAATCTGATGGGTTCCACTGATGGGCATTTCTTCTTTTCCACGGAGATGCACACTGAGGGCTTTAAACCGTCCATTTCTATTTTGCAGTCGGTTACTCGTGTGGGAAGGATGACTCATAACAATATCCAAAGAGAACTCTCAACCAAGTTAATGGATATTCTTTCCGAGTACCCTCGGCAACAGGAATATAGCCGTTTTGGTACTCAAATGAGTAAACGTACCAGAGAGATACTTAAAAAGGGCAGGATCATCTACGAACTTTTAAACCAAAACAATACTGACCTGATGCCGGTTTCTATGCAGATAATGATGTTGTCTCTGGTCTTTACCTCATTTTTTGATCCCGATGATAATGATGTTGATATGATAAGAGCGGAGCGTCTAAATATTTTAGAGACATTAGGGAAAAGCAAAAGTTTTTCTGGAGCACGGGATATGATCAGAAAAGGAGAGGCTGATTTAGATAGTCTGATCTCCGAGATGGAAAAAGGAGTTGAGGAATTGAACGGGCAAGTTCAAAGTGGAAAGAAAAAAGACACTGACGCAGAGAAAGAAAAAGAACAAAATGATAAGAAAGCCGCCGAAGAAGATGAGTCGTAACTAAAGAGAGTTATTTTCTTATAATAAGTATAATATTTTTGAGCTAAACCTTTTATGTCGGTTATTCAGAAAACAAGGGAAGAACTCCAAGGTATCCATTCCATTCAGACCCTCTCCGGGGTAATGAGGGACCTTTCTGTCAGTAGGGTTCAGCAGTTGAGAGCGGACTTTCAAAAGAACCTTGATTTCTATAACGAGATAGAAGATTTCTATAATAAGGTCCAAAATTTGATCAATGAATATTACGCCGGTATGGCGGCAGAGATGCGCAAACGCCCGACGGCCAATATAGCCATAACTTCCAATCATCGTTTTTACGGATCACTTAATAAAGAAGTAATGGATCTTTTTGTAAAAAACTTTGGGGAAGCCGACGATCATATAGTCATAGGAAAAACCGGCGAGGGGTATATGGGATCCAGTGAACATTATGATAAATGTAAATTCATCTCTTTTGAAGATGATAATCCCAGCAGATGGGAGATGCATAAGATAGTCAGCTTGGTTAAAAGTTTCAGTCGTGCCGTGGTCTTCTTTCCTCAGTATCGGACTCCTTTTCATCAGGAGGCGGCCACTATGGACATTGTGCGTTTGGTTGAAAAGAAGGAAGCCGACCCTGGTGCATTAAGTGAGTATATCTTTGAACCGGATCTGCCTTTGATACATGACTTCTTTTCAACTCAGGTGCAGTTCGTTCTGGTTCAGAGAATAATGTTAGAGACCGATCTTTCTCGTACCGCTACTCGTTTGGTCAGAATGGATAGTGCCGAGAGTGCTGCCGCCGATATGTATCAGGACAAGAAAAAGGAATTACGTGATAATATACAAAGACAGTTGGATATACAACTTTTTGAATCCATATCGGGTCATAAAAAATGGAAATAATGGAGAACAAGAAAATGAAATTTTTAGGAAGGGTGCAAGGACTGCGAGGGCAGGTGGTTCGTGTCGTATGCGAGACGGACTATCGTCCGGCTGTTCGGGAGCTTCTGATGGCGGAAGGTGAGGATGGAGCTTATATGGAGGTCTACTCTTATCTGGATGATCATACTATAAATGCTTTGCTTTTATCTTCTCCACGTTCGGTGTCGCGCTATACTCGAGTGGCAACGACCGGCGGGCAGATCTCGTTTCCGGTCGGGAAGGGTGTACTGGGGAGAGTTATGAATCTGTACGGGAAGCCGCAAGATGAGAAAGGTGCTATTAAAGTAACATCAACTCGATCCATATACACTGAAGCCGGAGACGTGAATAAATTTAAGGCGCCGGATCTTAAGATCCAAGAGACCGGTATCAAAGCAATTGATTTCTTTGCTCCGCTACCTCGTGGTGGCAAGCTGGGAATAATCGGAGGCGCCGGGGTCGGTAAGACCGTTCTGCTTACCGAACTGCTTCACAATATTGAGCAACAGAAAGACACCGTATCTATATTTGCCGGTATCGGTGAAAGGGTCAGGGAAGGCCATGAACTCTGGAAGACCCTGGAGAGTAATGGGCTTATAGAAAAGACCGCGATGATAATGGGTAATGTCAATGAGAATGCTGCAGTTCGTTTCCGAGTGGCATGGGCCGCCGCTTCTTTGGCCGAGTATTTTCGTGACGAGGAAAAGCAGAACGTTCTCTTCTTTGTTGATAATATGTTTCGTTTTGTCCAGGCCGGAGGTGAGCTTTCAACACTGTTGGGTAACATACCATCCGAGTTCGGATATCAACCAACTTTACAGACTGAGGTGGCTCAATTTGAAGATCGCATCAAAAGCACGGCGGACCGATATATTACCTCGGTCCAAACAGTTTACGTACCGGCAGATGAATTGACCAATCCGGTTGTTTCAACAACTTTACCCCATCTTGATGCCGCGATAGTTTTGTCTCGAGACGTGGCTCAGGAGGGAAGGTTACCGGCAATTGATCCTTTTAGATCTCAGTCATCTATTGTCACTAAAACCGATCTGGGAGAGAAACACTATCGTGCCGTGACCAAAGCCGTGGAGCTTTTAAATCAATTTAGCCGTTTAAACCGAATAGTTGCCATCGTCGGTGAAGAAGAGTTATCGGTTGAGAACAGAAAAATTTACCGAAGAGCTAGGCAGTTAATGAACTATATGACCCAGCCTTTCTTCTCCGCCAAGGTCCACACTGGTCGGGAAGGTAAGTTTGTTAAAAGGGAAGATCTGGTCAATGATGTTTGTGAAATTGTTACCGGCTCATTTGACGATCTTCTGGCAGAGGATTTCAAGTTCATCGGTGATCTGAAAGACGCCGGAATTAAGAAATAGTTTACAATTTTTAACTGAGCTTTCCTTTTTTAAAAATTGACGATCAGTACATAAATTGCACAATTTATGGCTTATATCGGCCATATCTCGGAAGTATCGGAAACATATATTAACAAAATAGAGCGAGTTATTCTTTAAATCAGCCGCTAGGACCTGCCGAGTAGAGGTTTATAAGATCTTGATCTATAATATAGCGCTCTTTGTTAAATACGGTTGACTAGAACAGGTCATTCCGCAAGTTAAACTTATTGTTCATTGGGGCAAAATAACATCTGAACTTATCTTGTAAAGAACAATTATTAGATCTTAATGATATTTCCAGTCTATTGCGTCGGGATTTAATAGAATTTATTTAATTTTATTACTTTCTAAAGGCTAAGATATAATAAAGTAGTAAAAATTTTTCCTTATAAATTAAGTAAGAATATTTGAATATTTGAATTTAATATTGTTTTTCATCACTATCTTAAAGGCTCAGCTCTCAAATTAAATGTCGGGCTGTAAAAATTTTTAAACTCCGGCGTATATTTTGACCTGGTTGTTTTCGGCGTAAAGCACTGAGCGAGGGAAAGAGAACTCCTCTTTTTTATTATCAGTATGGACTGTGATCGGGGAGTCTTTAAGTATGGTAATGAAGTTTGCGTGTTGGGGTAGGATGTCAAAAAAACCGGTAGTATTTTCTGCCGAGATGGCTTTGGCACTTCCTTCCCAAAGAACTTCTCCTAAGGATATTATACGCACGTTTAGATATTCATCTTCACTTTTTTTGCTCTGCTCTTTTTCATTTGCCATAAAAAAATTTTATCACATTATTATGTATTTAGTTACCTCTAAAATCTTATCCACACACGATATTTTAGTAATATATATATCTGTTAGAATATATACTAAAGAGGCAAAAGAGGTGTAGGAAGTTTTCGTGGGAGATTCAGAGATAACCGAGATATAGCCGAGATTGGCGAATTTTCTGGAAACACCATTTTCATTTTATGGAAAAAGATCTGAACGATAAAAAATTTATTTCCACTCGTGAAGCATCCAAGTTAACGGGTTATACGACTGATTATATCGGGCAACTTTGTCGGGGTGGCTTGGTGATAGCTCGTAAGGATGGAAAGGGTTGGTTAGTCCAAGAAGACGATCTTTTAAGATACAAAGAAGGTATCTCTTTAGGTATTCCTCAATATGAAAATAAACCGGGAAACCCGAAAGTATCAGGTCCGGTAGAAAGTATTTATAATAAAAGATCTTCAAATACTGATACTGATAACATTAAAAATATATCTTCTTCAGCACCACTTGGTTATACTTCACACTCTAAAGTAGCGGTTGCTGGATCGGATCCTTATGGAAGAGATGAAGTAAAAGTGTCTGAAAGTATGTCAGCGAAAAATACTTCGGGTGAAAAAAATTCAGGATCGCAAATACCGCCTTCCGCTAAACTGGAGCAGATATATAAAGATACTATTCAAAGACTATTTCTTCAGACCCTAGCGATCATCTTACTCTTTTTGTTTTTTGGTTTAAGTGCGGTAGCCGGAGTTCAATCACTTCGCACAACGGATCTGGGCGATAAGGTTATATCGTCCACGCGGGATTCTTTGGCGAATACTTTTCCGGCCTTGTTTGATCTTTTTAGTTCGGAAGAAGAACCTTCGGGTTCAATGTTAGCTCAGGCCACCCCAACACCCGATGATGACGGATCTGCACAAGAACCCTCTCCGGAGTTCATTTCTCCTTGGCAGTTTGAAGGAGTTGGTGAGGTCTCAGCCGGTGATGCTTTTCTTCAGGTAGCGCAAGGTCAGGGCTCGCTTGAGATAAATGTTGATACTCTTTTAAGTTCGGATCTAGAGGTACTTGGAGACGCAACTTTTCAAGCGGTAGATATTTTGGGTCCCTTTAGTGTAGAAGGACTTTTTACCGCCGCTGGTGGCTTAAACGTTATCGGTCCGGCGGATCTGGAAACTTTATCTGTTTCCGGAGACGTTACTTTGTCAGGAGTAACCGATATTGCCGATCTTACAGTTAGTGGTCCGGGACGTTTTACCGATTCGGTTGTTTTTGAAGATGATGCAGAATTCTTGGAATATACATCTCTGACTGACATGGAGGTTTTTGGCACTAGCACCTTTCTTGGCACTAGTACCTTCCAAGGGCCTGCAGGTTTTTCGCAACTCACGGTTTCCACCTCTACCGATCTTTTTGGAACCACTACTGTTCATGGATCCGGTCATTTTTTGGAGACCATAAATGCTACCGGAGGAATGCTTACCGGCGGAGCTGATATTAACCTCCAAGGAGGACGTCTTCTGGGTACTGATCTTGTTATGGACGTTGAGGCCGGTAATAAGATATCTGTAAATGAAGTTGAAGATGGAGTTTTTCGTATAAGTTCAACTGCCGGAAGTGGAGCCCCTACCGCCGGTGAGGATATCGCTGTTGATGGCAGAGAGGTTTCTAACATTTCCACCATAGGATCCGTTGCGGGTAGAACTTCCGGAATATCATGGGACGAGGATCTGGAGCGGATGACCATAGGGGGAACCTCAACGCTGGATCATGGTTTGGATATAGAAGGAACTCTTTCTGTATCTGGAACTACCACCTTGGCCGGTGTAACTTATACATGGCCGGACGACGACGGCTTGGCGGATCATGTCCTTACCACTGACGGCAGTGGTGGTCTGGAATGGAAAAATGCTGATAGTTTGGGAGCCGTCTTTACCCTATATCTGGAAGGCGACTCCGGCGACACTCAGGAGATCGAAGACCAAGATACTGTCACCATCTCAGGCGGCACCGGCATCTCCACCTTAGCCGAGGATGCTGACAGCATACGGATAGATCTTGACGACACCGAGGTAACCCCCGACGAATACGGCACCGCCTCATCCACCACTGTCTTCACCGTC
>JBKHAI010000003.1:0-28175 GCA_046542915.1 Minisyncoccota bacterium
GACCATAGAAGAAGTGGAGGCAAGAGAGGATGCCTTTGAAGAGCAAAAAGATGTTACAGAAGATGAAGAAAAGGACGAAGAAACTGATACGGAAGAGTCTCCCGAGCCGGCTACTTCTGAAGCTCCGCCTGCCTCTGGGGGTGAGGATGATGATAATACGGTCCAAGAAGAAACTTCCGAAAATACCGAAGAAGGGGTAAAAGAAAGTGATAAGAAGGAAGAAAAAGAAGAGGAGCCGGCCGTAGAGAAAGAGGAAAAAGAAGATCACTCTGATCCTGAAAAAGAAAAGACCAGGCCTTCTTCTCACGACACCTCTGTTAAACAAGACGAGGAAGGGGAGTTGGTCCCTAATGTTAAAAAGGATGAGGACGAAGGTGAAAAGGAGGAAAAAACAAAAGAGATCGAGACGGAAAGATCTCCAATTGAAGAAAAAGATCCCGAAGACAAAATAAAGGAAAAGGATGATGACGGTTTGAGTTCTGAAGAGAAAGTTGCGGTTAGTTCCGAGGATCGTAAAAAGAGGGAGGAAGAAAAGGAGTCGCAAAAAGAAAAAGGTACCACTCAAGGCTCCGAGATAGATCCCTCGCTCAAGTTCTTTATAGGGAGTAAATTGATGGAAGGATCGGGGATCAGTGAAGTTTGCATGGCCGCCTTAGAGAAAGGTTGGGATAAGGGGGAGATCGACGCGGCTTTTGAGGACGATGAGATCAAATCGGTCCTTTTTAACGAGGAACAAAAAGACACTTCAAAAGATAAAGAAAAAGAGGAAGTCTCCGAAACCAAGGAAAAAAGTAAAGAAGAAACCGGAGCAACTGATACGGAAGAGTCTCCCGAGCCGACTGCTTCTGAAGCCCCGCCTGCCTCCGAGGGTGAGAATGATGATACGGTTCAAGAAGAAACTTCCGAAAATACCGAAGAAGAGGTAAAAGAAAATGACAAAAAGGAAGAAAAAGAAGAGGAGCCGGCCGTAGAGAAAGAGGAAAAAGAAGATCACTCTGATCCTGAAAAAGAAAAGACCAGGCCTTCTTCTCACGACACCTCTGTTAAACAAGACGAGGAAGGGCAGATCGTAGAAAAAGAAAACACAGAGGAGGTATCAGAGATACCGACGGATAAAAAAAAAGTCCGAAAAATAAGAACGGATAAAGAAACCGAAGATCCTGAAAATTCCGAAGAGGTTGATGAAGATCAGGAGCTAGATGATATTGAGAGAGAAGGTGAAGATCCGGTTACTCCGGACGAGCGATCGGTTTCCGAAGTTGAGTCTAGCAAAGAAACCGAGAAGGGATCAGTCGACAAAAAAGATCGAAATTTGGAAGTAGATACAGCGGAGGAAGAAGAGAAAGACGAACCCGACAAAGAAGGGTCAACAGCGGTCGGTGATGATGATCAAGAAAAAACGGAAGGGTCGGATACTCAAACTGTTCCGCCGGAGAGTGATACTGAGGAGGAGGTTGATGGTGGGGATGAATTACCTGAAAAAGATCAATTGGTTGAGGATGAAAAAGAGGAGTTGAATATTCCGGCGCCTCCTGAGAGTGGGCATTTTCCTGAAGGAGATGGAGAAGAAAAAGAAGATGTTGACGATGAAACCGAAGATGACCCGTTTGGTTTTGGAGAGATAAAACTGGTCCCTAAACAAGAATCTGTCTCTTCGGAGACGCCGGGTGATACCGGTCAGATGCAAGAGGATCCCTTTGGAGAAGGTTACAGTGAATTTGATGACCGGAAGGGTGTCCAAAACGGTAACAGATTCATTTCTCAAGGTTTTTTTGCAAATACCCCCGGACAGGTCCCTGCTGGTAATTATCCGCCCAATGGGCAGCAGTTTCAAGCCGGTGGTGGTTATTCCGCACCAATGCCCGCGGGAGGCGGCTCTTTTGCTCAAGCCGGACATATCAATCCGGCTCTTAAGTTTTATGTTATAAATCATTTAAAGGAAGGTTTTGCTTCTCAGACGATCAGGGACGTTGCTTTAAAAGCCGGTTGGATGGAGAGGGAAATAGATGACGTTTTTTCCGATCCTGAAGTAAGAGCTATCGCTTCTGTTTTTGAATCACAGAACGTAACTTTCAGCGGAGCTCCGGCTGTCAGCCGGACAGGCTCCGGTTTTGCGAGTAATACCCGTCAAGGTTTTACGGGAGGTAATGTTGGCGGTCGATCTTCGGCCCCCTATCAAAGTACCCCATCTTATACTCCGGTTCAAAAACAACCTAAGGCTTCTGCGTCCGATCATTCTGCTACTCCGAATTGGAATTCCGTAGCTTCTTATCCTTCCGGTCAAACTAAACAACCCACCTCTTTTGAAAGCTCTAAAGAAACAGAGTCCAAAAAGGAAGGTTTGAATAAAAAACAAAGTGTTGAACGCATCAATCCTCTTTTAAGGAAATACATAAGTGATAATTTGAAAAAGGGCTTTAGTACTATATCTATAAAGGAAGTGGCGATCGATGCCGGGTGGCCGGAAGCTGAAGTTGAAGCTGTTTTTGAGGAAAATGAGATAAAAGAGCTTGTGAAAGCTCAAGCTGAAGGAGTCTATCCCAAAGAGGATCAAAGTGATGAAGGTCAAGATCCAGAACAAGAAGGCGAGAGCAAAGCTGGTACTGAAAAAGATCCTGTTTCTAAAGAAAAGCCGGGGGTCAAGACCAGACCCTCTTCTCACGCCTCCGGCTTTGCGGTAAATGCTTCAAAAGAAGAGTCCCGGGATGAAAAGAAAGAAAAGACCGATAAAAAGAAAAAAGATAAAAAAGTAGATCCCGATAAAGTGGAAGGAAAGAAGAAAGAAGCACTTTCTGAAGACGGAAAAGACCAAAAAGAAGAAGCTGTATCGAAAGAAAAGGTCAAAGAAAAGAATGAACCTTCGCCGGAAGCCGAAGCGGCCCCGATAGCCGGTTCTGATACTGACCCTAAAAGCGAAGGTAAAGCCGAAACTTCTACTGAGAAAGATAAAGGTAAAGATAACGGATCCGCCTCTGATACATCCGGTGGCTCTAGGGAACAAAAACTCCAGAATGAGACACCGACCGGAGGATCGTTATCGGGTTTTGAAGAGCAACTCAAAAAAGCTCGCCAAAAGAGTGAATCACAAGGTAAAGATGACAAGCGAGACGGTAATAAAAAGGAACCTTCCAAAGCAAAGACCGAAGTTCCCGATACTCAAGAAAAAGGGCCTCGGAAGAGCGGTCAGTATGTAGATGTGCCTGATTACTCTGTTGTTGATGAAGCTCCCGATCCGGAGCAGGAAAATGATAAAAAAGAAAAACTCAACAAAGTAAAAGGTGCGGATACTAAAGACGCAGATGACAAGGGGTCTAGTGATGATAATGAGCCGGTTAAAAAAGAGTCAGATGTCCCACCGCGGAAAGATGACAAGGAAGCCACTTCCGAATCCCGGGAAGAATTTGAAAGACCGAAGGTTAAAAGGGATATATCCAATCCGGCTTCCTTTTTTATAGAAAATCCGGAAGACATCATTGATGTTGAAGACTCGGAAGATGAAAAGGCGGATCAGGGAAGTTAAGTATAAGACATTCTGATCCTTCGTTTCTGTGTGGATACCGAGCTTTGAATCTGAGAATTAGTGTTAAAATAATAGTGAAGGTAGTGATCATCGTTTTTATCTATGTTGTATTCTTTGATAATTTTTCAGATCTTACATGCTCTGATGGTGATAGTGATCCTGTTGGCTGTTTTTGATGTTCGTTTTAGAGGAAAATGGCAAATAGACCAAAGGTCCCCACTTTTAATAGGGATATTTCTTCCTTTGTATACGGTGGGTCATATTTCGGTTTTGTTATTCTCATTTTCCGATTCAATAAATATACTTGACTGGGTGGCATTTTCTCTTACTTTTTTAGCCCTTTTGATCATCGTTAAAGCAAGAATTGATCTGAAACACTCTTATGCCTGGCCGGGGCAGATGGGAGAGAAAGTGGAGTTGGTAAAGACCGGAGTATATGCTTATACGCGCCACCCGTTATATACCGGGATCTATCTTTATATTTTAGGTAGTTTAATATCGGTGATCTATTATTCAGACCTTATCTTGGGAATATTAATGACTTTGGTGGCGGCTGCTTTAATAGTATTTTTAAGTATAACAGCTCAGCAGGAAGAAGAACGTTTACAAAAAGATCTTGGCGGGATCTATGTTTCTTACAAGGCGGAGGTACAAAGTACGCTTCCGTTGGATGTTTTGAAAATAAGGCGGACCAGTTGTGAAGAAAATGATAACGGTGAAGGTTAATTAGCAAAGACATTATTCATCAATATAGATCTTAAAATGAGAAAAGGATTTGAAAAATTTTTGATCACTTTAATGCGACTTTCTCTGGGATGGGTTTTTACGTGGAACTTTTTAGATAAATTGTTTGGTTTTGGTTATCCGACTCCCAAAGGAGAAGCTTGGATCGATGGCGTTTCTCCTACGGAAGAATTTTTACTTTATGGAACAGCGGAGAGTCCTTTTGTTGAAGTTCTTCAGGCTATGGCGGGGCAGTCATGGGTTGATTGGTTGTTCATGGTCGGATTGGCCTTTGTTGGGTCTGCTTTGATCTTAGGGATCATGACACGAATGGCCGGTGTGTTGGGGGCATTGATGGTCCTTTTGATATTTTTAGCGATCTTACCTCCGGAAGAGAATCTATTGATAACCTATCATATTATTTACTTACTGGTCTTCTTGCTCCTTTCCGCCGTTCCCAGTGGAGAATGGTTTGGTCTAGGGAAGTGGTGGAGTGGAACACGACTAGTTAAAGGATTTCCATTTCTCAAATGATAACTTTGTATATCCTTTGTTTTTTTGTTAAAATTGTCCCGTATGGCTTATGACTTTTCAGAATTTAAAAAAAGAGGCGAAGAGATAAAAAGTTGGCTTGATAAAGAGTTTGCCGGCATAAGGACGGGGCGCGCCACACCGGCTATACTAGATGGTATCTCGGTTGAGGCCTACGGTTCCAAAATGCCTTTGAATCAAGTCGCCAACATAACCATTGAGGATCCTCGTACCTTGGCGATCATACCTTGGGACAGTTCTATAGTAAAAAATATTGAAAAGGCTTTAAGGAACAGTGATCTGGGTCTTTCGGTCAATGTTGCCGATACAAGTATCAGGGTGACCTTTCCCGAATTGACCCATGAGAGGCGACAGTCATTAGCTAAAGTTGTTCGCCAGAGAGAAGAGCAAGCCAAGGTTTCCCTTAGGAACGAAAGGGAGAGAGTTTGGGATGATATTCAGGAAAGGTTTAGGGAAGGAGAAATAACCGAGGATGATAAATTCAGATCAAAGGATGATCTGCAAAAGCATTTAAATGACCTTAACAAGGATATAGAAGTAAAAGCTGACAAGAAAGAGAAAGAGGTAAAAGAAAATTAACTTTAACTCAAATTATGAGCATTATTATATTTATCGCTGTACTCGTGTTGCTTATTCTGGCTCACGAGCTGGGGCATTTTTTAGTAGCGAAATACTTTAATATCAGAGCTGACGAATTTGGCATAGGTCTGCCACCGCGGTTGACCACTCTTTTTCGTTGGGGAGAGACGGACTTCACTTTAAACGCCATTCCGTTTGGCGGATTTGTGAAGATCTATGGTGAAGATCCGGGAGAAGAGTCGGTCAAGGAGGAAGACCAAGATCGCCATTTTGCTAATAAGCACAGAGGAATACAGGCGGCGGTTTTGTTAGCCGGAGTATTTTTCAATGCTCTTTTGGCGTTCGTTTTGATAACCATTGCTTTTACGGTTGGGGTACCTACATCCGGAGAAATGCATGATCCCGATCACATAAAAGACCCTAAGGCCACCATATCTTATGTTAAGGAGAATTCTCCGGCGGAAAATGCCGGCTTGCAAGTTGGGGATGTTGTTTCAAGAATACAAATAGAGGACGGTGAGGCTATCCCGATAGCCACCTCAAGAGAACTATCGGATCTTGTTAATGATGAAGGTGGAGAAGAATTAACCATCTATTATGAACGCGAAGGAGTTGAAAAAGAGACATCTCTTGTGCCTCAGGAAGATCTTTTAGAAAAAGATGGAGCCGCCATAGGAGTGGCTCTTAGTACTGTCGGTGTGGTCTCTTTTCCTCCGCATCTAGCGTTCGTTGAAGGGGCAAAACATACGGTTGAACTTACCGGTATAATTGCGGTAGAGCTCTCACGATTTTTAGCGAGTGTGGTAACCGGTGGAGCTGACTTTTCGGAAGTGGCGGGACCGGTGGGCATCGTGGGATTGGTCGGCGATGCCTGGGAGGTCGGTCTTTCTTTCCTTCTTTATTTCACTGCTGTTATTTCACTGCATTTAACTATAATAAATTTACTACCTTTTCCCGCTCTTGACGGCGGAAGACTTCTGTTTGTGGCCATAGAAGCGGCCACTCGAAGAAAAATTAAGCCACAAGTAGCTAACGCCTTGAACGCTATCGGGTTTATCCTTTTGATAATCCTGATGATCGCCGTAACGACAAATGATGTTATAAGAATTTTCAGTTAAGACTCTATGAATAGACCTGATGGAATATTTTGTGTACTATATCTTTTATGCAACAATCAAAACTTTTTACAAAAACCAGAAAAGAGACACCTTCTTCCGGACATTCTCGGAACGCGGAGTTATTAGTTAGAGGTGGTTTTATCTATCAGGAGATGGCCGGAGTTTATGCTTATCTACCTCTAGGTTTAAGAGTCTTGCGTTCGGTTATTCAGATAATCCGTGAGGAGATGAACGCCGTGGGAGGTCAGGAGTTGGAGTTGACCGCTTTACAAAGAAAAGATGTTTGGGAATCGTCAGGGAGATGGAGTGATGAAGTGGTTGATGATTGGTTTAAGACCGACCTTAAAAATGGTAATACTTTGGGTTTGGGTTTCACTCACGAGGAGCCGCTTAGTTTTTTGATGAAAGAACATATATCTTCTTATAAAGATCTTCCTGTCTATGTTTACCAGTTTCAGACAAAGTTCAGAAATGAATTACGTGCCAAGTCCGGAATTATGCGTGGTCGTGAATTTTTAATGAAAGACCTTTATGACTTTTCCGCGAACGAAAATGAACACAAGGAATTTTATGAGAAAATGAAAGGTGTTTACCAACAGGTTTTTCAGAGAGTGGGTATCGGCGACAGAACTCACATGACCATTTCTTCCGGCGGTTCTTTTTCAAAATATTCATATGAGTTTCAAACTATTACCGAGGCCGGTGAAGATCTGATACTTTATGATGATAAGCTGGATTTTGCAATTAATAAAGATGATTATTCCGAAGAGGTTTTGAGTGATTTTGGGATAGAGGCCAAGGATTGTGATCTGAAAGAGTACAAAACCGTGGAGGTCGGCGATATCTACACTCTCGGCGACAAATTCTCCCGGGCTGTCGGTTTAACTTACAAAGATAAAAGTGGTAAGGATCAGTATGTTTATATGGGCTCTTATGGTATTGGGGTTCCGCGGTTGGTCGGGACAATAGTGGAGGTGTTTGCTGACAAGAAAGGAATAGTCTGGCCTTTTTCGGTAGCTCCTTTTGCTTTTCACATATTAAGCATAGGTAAAAGTGAAGAGGTTAAGAAGTTCGCATCGGAGCTTCATAACACTCTTTTGGAGAGAGACGTGGAAGTACTTTGGGATGACAGAGATAAAAGTGCCGGAGAGAAATTCGCCGACGCGGACCTTATCGGGATACCCTATCAAATAATTGTTAGTGATAGAGGCCTTTCCGGAGGCGAGGTAGAGTTGAAGGACCGCCAGAGTGGAAAGACCTTTCTTATAAATGAGGCGGATATATTGAGTTCGGTTTTAAAGATAGTAAAAAACAGTGATTATGTTAGAAAAGATGTATAAATGGTTTTCATCCGATATGGGAGTTGATCTGGGTACGGCTTGTACTCTGGTATATGTTGCCGGTAGAGGAATAGTAATAAATGAACCATCAGTGGTAGCTGTTAACCAAAAGACCGGGCAGGTTGTTGCCGTCGGCGCCAAGGCCAAGCAAATGATCGGGAGAACCCCCGGCCACATTACAGCCGTTAGACCTTTAGTTGACGGAGTAGTATCGGATTTCGAAGTGACGGAAGAGATGATGTCCTATTTATTAAATAAGGCACAGAAAGGAAGGAATATGCTGTTTGGACCGCGGGTAGTGGTGGGAGTACCTTCAGGGATAACTAACGTGGAGATAAGGGCGGTGAGAGATGCCGCTAAGAGTGCCGGGGCCAGAGAGGTTCACATTATAGAAGAACCTATGGCGGCGGCCATAGGTATCAATCTTTCCGTTAAGGACCCGGTCGGAAATATGATCGTTGATATAGGTGGAGGAACTTCGGATATAGCGGTTATATCGCTCGGCGGAGTGGTTCAGTCCCGTAATCTTAGAATAGCCGGCGACCAATTAAATCAAGATATAATTTCCTATATCAGAAGTGAGTTCAAGATCCTGATCGGAGATAAGACCGCTGAGAGTTTAAAGGTGGCCATTGGCTCAATGGTTCCGGCTGAAAAACCTTTAGAAGCATCAATAAAAGGAAGAGATCTGGTAAGCGGTTTACCTAAAGAGGTGGTTGTGACAGATGCCGATATAAGGGAAGCCGTTTCTTCCTCAGTGGACACGATCGTGGAATCAGTGAAAGAAGTTTTGGAAATAACACCTCCCGAGGTTTTGGCTGATGTTATGAGTCGCGGCATCTATCTATCAGGTGGTGGAGCTTTAATAAAAGGATTACCTGATATTTTAAGTGATTACGTAAAGATACCGGTACATATCGCCAATGACCCGCTGACAGCGATGGTGAGAGGGACCGGTATTGTCCTGGAGAACATTGACAATTACAGAGAAGTCTTAATAGAACATGAAGATGAATTACCTCCGGCAACATAAAAAAGACAATTTAAAGGTAAAAAAAATAACCCTGGTGGTTATTTTCTTTTTTTTGTTATTGATCGTTATCAATTATTTAAATCCCTCCTTATTGCCAAGGATAGGTCATTCTATAGCTGCTCCGTTTTGGAGAGAGGTTCTAGACGCTAGAGAAAATTTTGATTCGAAAAGGGATCTATTAAAAGAAAAAACAGAGTTAATTAATGAAAAGAAAGAGCTAGAAGAAAAGTTGAATTCGTTTAGATCCGTTGAAATTGAAAAGAAAGCACTGGAGACCGAAAATCGGAAGTTACGGCAGGCTCTCAATATGCAGCCCCGAGAAGATCCTCAATTGGTTTCTGTATTAGCAAAACCTCCCAGGGTTCCATATGATGTTCTCATAATAGATGGGGGTGAAGACGCGGGTTTTTCCCAAGGAGATAAGGTTTATTTTGGAGAAGCGGTTTTGATAGGTGAGATAGATAAAGTTTACAAGTCGACAGCTAGGGTAATTCTTTATTCTTCCGCCGGAGTGGAAATTGACGTCTATATCAATGAACGGGAAGAGATATTTACTGCCTACGGTAGAGGCGGAGGTTCTTTTCTTTTAGAACTTGATCGCAATGAAGAGATAGAGGTAGGAGACCATCTGTTTAAAGAAGGGAAAAGGGTCTCGTTCTTGGGGGAAGTTGTAGATATAGAAGTGCCGGAGACAGGGGCTTTGAAGATGGTTTACGCCAGGGTGCCTTTTGATCTTTTCTCCTTAAGAAATGTCTTTGTTTTGAATTCGGAAGAATTATCCTATGAATAAAAGCCGCATAAAACCACCTTATGTGATCGGGAGGACAGTCGCCGGGATCTTGATGATATTTTTTGTGATGTTTACTCCGTGGTGGGTGTATTTTTCGGTTTTGTTATTTTTAATATTCTATTTTGCTCCCTATTATGAAGCTCTTTTGATATGTCTTTTTGTAGATAGTCTCTACGGAGAAACTATGGTTCTTGATCTTCCTCTATTTTTCACCACACTATCTTTGATATTGCTACTTGCTTCCATTAACTTACAAGGCAAGGTCTTTCGTTAAAGTTTTATGTTATACTGCCTTTAATGAAGAGAAAAGAGGAGATCTATCCCGATGAAATATTTTTGGATTCCGCTAATCCTTCCGGGTTGGACATGGAACGCTTAGAAGGAAGGTTGGATAAGTCCATATCAAAGAGATCCATTTTGGGGGCAGGGGCTCTTTTCGTTATTGTGGCTTTGATCTTTTTATCAAAGCTATGGGTTATCCAGATAGTAGAAGGCAGTAATTACAAGGAATTAAGTGAGGATAACCGTTTTCAGTATACCCCCGTATTGGCGGAAAGGGGTTTTATTTATTCCAGGGACGGGAGTGAACTTGTTTGGAATGAGGCTAATGAAGAAAAAAAGCTGGAAAGGGTCTATACCGACATTAAAGGGATGGCACATATTGTCGGATACTCTAAACCCCCGATGAAAGATTCATCAGGTGAATATTATAGGGATCATTACACCGGAATAACCGGTATAGAAAAATATCTTGATGAGACCTTGAATGGAGAGAATGGATTAAAATTAATGGAGCATGATGTTCAAGGGAATATTTATTCGGAAAACTTCTTCCGAAGACCTCAAGCCGGAGAAAATGTTAAAATATCTATAGATCTGGAACTGCAAGAAACTTTTTATTCTTTTTTGAAAGAAGTTGCCGATGAATCGGAATTTAGGGGTGGTACCGGTTTAATTATGGACGTGGAGACCGGAGAATTAGTATCGGCAGTGAGCTTTCCTGAGTACGATCCGTCACTGTTGGCTTCGGGTAGTAGTAGTGACGCTATAGAAGAACTCGTCGCAGATGAAAGGTCACCATTTTTGAACCGTTTTGCCGGCGGTCTATTTAGTCCGGGCTCCGTTATCAAGCCCTTTGTTGCTGTTGCCGCTTTAGAAGAGGAGCTTCTTAGTCCGGAGAAAAGGCTGGAAAGTCCGGCAACACTAGTTGTGCCGAATCCTTATGACCCTTCTCGTTTTACCGTATTCAGGGATTGGAGGACACACGGTGAGGTTGATATGTACGAGGCGATAGCTCATTCTTCCAATATCTATTTTTATAAGATCGGTGGAGGTTATGAAGAGCAGGAAGGTTTAGGTATTCCTAAAATAGATGAGTATGTTAGGAAATTTGGATTTGGCGAGGAGACCGGCAGTATTTTTTCGGAAAGAGCCGGCGTTATTCCTAATCCGGAATGGAAGCAAAGGAACTTTGAAGATGGTCTATGGAGGATAGGGGATACTTATAATACTTCTATTGGACAGTTCGGTTTTCAGGTAACACCTTTACAGTTATTGAGAGCAACAGCGTCATTAGCCAACGGCGGCTATCTTTTGGAACCTAAGGTCGTTCTTGACAAAGAGGAAGCCAATAGAGAAGAAGTAGGCGTTAGTGAAGATAATATAGATGTAGTAAAGGAAGGGATGAGGAAGGCGGTAACCGAAGGAACAGCAGGGGGATTGAATTTACCTTTCGTGGAAGTTGCGGCAAAGACCGGAACGGCGCAATCGGGCTCTGAAAATCAGTATATGAATTCCTGGATAACGGGATTTTTCCCTTATGAAGAACCTAAGTATGCTTTTGTCGTGGTTATGGATAAAGGTCCCAGCGGAACCTTGCGGGGGAGTGTTTTGGTTATGAATGATCTATTTCATTGGATGAATGAACATAGGCCGGAGTATTTGGAATAGTTTTTATTTGATTTTTAGGTTTACCTCATCTATAATTGCATTTCAGGTATTTTAGAGAAAGATGATCTGATGAAGATAAAGTTTAGACCTTAATTTTTTAAAAAATATGAAGACACAAGAACAAAAAGAACACCTTACTAAAGATAAACTTGAAGAGTTCAAGCAAGAGCTTGAACACTTAAAGACCAAAAGGCGCAAAGAGGTAGCCGACCAGTTGGAGTATGCCAGATCGTTGGGGGATCTTTCCGAGAATGCCGAATATCACGAAGCCAGAGATCTGCAGGCGCAAGTGGAAGACAGGATATCCAAGCTGGAAACAATGCTTCAAAACGTGGAGATAATATCTGACAAATATTCGGAAAAAGTTGTTGTCGGTTCAACTGTCACCGTTCAACGTCAAGGTGAAAAGGAAAAACAAGAGTTTCGAATAGTCGGTTCCGAGGAAATAGATACTGATACCGGTAAGATCTCTTTTTATTCGCCGTTAGGGGAAGCTTTAATAGGCAAGAAAAAAGGAGATGAAGTGGTTGTTAACACTCCACGTGGCGAAGTTAAATATACTGTGATAAATGTAGAGTAATGGCCTCCATAGAGGAAATAAGAGAAGCTAGGTTGAAGAAAATAAGCATTCTGGAGGAAAACGGAATGTCGCCGTATCCGTCTGTCTCCAAGAGGGATACGGTTTTGAAGGATCTGACCTTGAACTTTTCCAAGTTACAGAAACAAGAAGTTGATCCTACTATAGCCGGACGACTCCTGTCATTAAGGGCGCAAGGAAAGATAATGTTCGCTAATATATATGACGGTACCGGGGAATTTCAGGTAGTGATAGAAAAGAATGAATTAGGTGATCGGGACTTTTCTTTGTTCAAAGAAACCGTTGATCTGGGTGATATTTTAGAATTCAAGGGATATTTATTTGAGACTAAAAGAGGCACTCCTTCGGTTAAAGCTCAAGAGTGGTCCATGTTGAGTAAAAGTTTACGGCCTTTACCGGAGAAGTGGCATGGCTTACAAAACGTGGAAGAACGTTACCGAAGAAGGTATCTGGATATATTGATGAACCGCGAACTGAAGGATCTCTTTGAAAAGAAATCCTTGTTCTTTAAAGTAATGAGGGATTTTTTGGAAGAGAGAGGTTTCATGGAAGTTCACACGCCCTCCCTGGAAGTTACGACCGGCGGAGCGGAAGCTTGTCCTTTTAAGACACATCATAATGATTCCGGAATGGATCTTTTTTTAAGGATCTCGGTGGGGGAACTTTGGCAAAAAAGATTAATGGCGGCAGGGTTTAACAGAACCTACGAAATGGGCAGAGTTTATAGAAACGAGGGAACCGGTTCCGAGCATCTTCATGAATTTACCAATATGGAACTCTACGCTTCTTATTTTGACTTTGAAAAAGGGAAAAGAATGGTAAAAGACCTCTACCTACATTTAGCGCAAGAGGTATTCGGAAAGACGGCTTTTAGCACCCGGGGTTATAGTTTTGATCTCGCTGATGAATGGCAAGACCTTGATTATGTGGAAACCGTGAAAGAAATGACCGGTATTGATATTTTGGAAGAAAGTTCTAAAAATATCAAAAAAAAGTTAGAAGAACTGGAGGTTTCCTTTGAAGGCGAGACCAGGGAGAGGTTGATAGACTCATTGTGGAAATATTGTCGCAAACAGATATCGGGACCGGCTTTCTTGGTCAATCACCCCAAGATAGTCGCTCCGCTTTCCAGGTTGAATGATAATGACAAAAGGCTTACAAATACATTTCAAGTGATAATCGCCGGAAGTGAGTTAGGGCGTGCTCATGCTGAGTTGAATGATCCTGTTGATCAAGCTGGTCGCTTTGAAGAACAAAGAAAACTAATAGAGGCCGGTGATGAGGAGGCAATGATGCCCGATCAGGAATATGTGGAAATGCTGGAGTATGGAATGCCACCTACTTTCGGTTTTGGTGTCGGTGAAAGACTTTTTGCTTTTATGGCTGATAGAAGTATAAGGGAGGTAACCCTTTTTCCTTTGATGAAAAATAAGAGTTAATATTTTTTCGATACTTTGGAGTCATAAACCCCTCTTAAAAGGGGTTTTTTATATGTGGATAATAATGGATGCTAAGTGGTAAATTGTGGTATATAATTCTATTCAGGTGGTAAAAAGTGGAATAATTACCGCCAAGCATATGCTAATAGGAGAATATACCCATACTATTGACGCTAAAAAGCGCGTCGCTCTACCGGCAAAGTTTCGAAAGGAACTTGGTAAGAAGTTGGTGGTAACTCAAGGTCTTGATGGGTGTTTGTTCTTGTATCCACTTTCGGAATGGAAAGACATCTCCAAAAAAATAGCTGATATGGGAATGGCTCAGGCGGACAGCAGGGGGTTTAATCGCTTTATACTTTCCGGAGCGGTGGAAGTTGAACCGGATTCTCTGGGAAGAATACTGATACCGGAATTCCTTTGCGAATTTGCCGGTCTGAAGCAGAAGGTTATTTTTACGGGGGTTCATAGTCGGGTAGAGATATGGGATGAGAAGCGATGGAAGGAGTACAAGAAGCAGATAAACAGTAAGGCTGATCTGATGGCTGAGAAATTAGGTGAGACCGGAATGCTTTAGGAATATGCATATACCTGTTCTTTTAAATGAGACAATAGAATATCTTCAGATCAAGGAAGGTGCCGTGATAGTTGACGCAACCTTAGGAGGAGGAGGTTTCTCCAAGGAAGTTTGCCAGAGGTACACTGGTAAAGTAACCTTGATCGGTTTGGATGCCGATTCTGATGCTGTTTTAAGGACCAAAGAAGGACTGAGGGACTTGAACTGTAATTTCTTCTTAGAGACCGCCAATTTTGCCGATCTGGCCGATGTCTTGGAACGTCTGGGGTTCGGACAGATAAACGGAGCGACTTTTGATCTGGGATTATCTTCTTACCAGATAGAGGGATCAAATAGAGGCTTCAGTTTTCAAAGAGATGAACCTTTGCAGATGACGTTCAGTAAAGAACCGGAATCGGAAGAGATCACGGCTTCGGAGATCATAAACCAATGGAGTGAAGGATCCTTGAGAGCAATAATTTCCGCATACGGTGAAGAAAGATATGCCGGAAGGATAAGTAAGGCTATCATTGAGGCGAGGAAAGAGGGTTCAATAAAAACCACTTTGGAGTTAGTGGATGTCATTAACAAAGCGGTCCCGAAAGGTTATAAACACGGCAGGATACATCCGGCGACCAGGACCTTTCAAGCTATCCGTATGGCCGTTAATGATGAGATAACGGCATTGGAGAGAGGGATGCAGGGTTGTTTTGAGAAACTTTCTCAAGGAGGCCGTATCGCCATTATTTCTTTTCATAGTTTGGAAGACAGGGTTATAAAGAATTTCTTTTTGAAAAAAGAAAAAGAAAAAGTGGCGTTTAGAGTGAACAAAAAGCCCATCAGACCGGATCGCGAAGAAGTTCTGAGAAACCGACGCTCCCGTGGAGCCAAGTTAAGGGTTTTAGAAAAACTTTAAAAACCCGATTTATAAATTTATAAGGATAAAAAAATTATGAGGACAGCAACAAGAAAAGAAAAAAAATTCATTCTGCGCTTGATGCAACCCGACTCCCACAAAGAGCGTAAGAAGGCTGTCATATTTTTGGCGGTGGTATTTTTGGGGCTTTCTTTTGTGTACTTTTTTCTGCTTGTTCAAACTGTTTTTAATACCGTAGCCCATCAAAATATAGATTCAGAGATACCAAGGGTCAATGCATCTTTGCAAAAAACAAAATTTCAATACATTTCCATACGCAATGACCTGGACGAGGATAAGATCGAAGCTCTCGGATTAGTAGCTTTGGATGAGGACTCAATTGAATATATATCCAGAGAACCGGTTGGTTTCCGAGGTGAAATATAATACTTTAGGAAATGCAACAGAAGATCCGGATAAAATTACTTTTTACATTTGTAGTAATAATAGTTGCGGTTTTCGGCTTGCGGCTTTTTCAGGTTCAAATACTTAATGCCGATGTTTATATCAAAAAAGCACAGGATCAATATATAGAAAGGAACTATCACCTCTATGATAGAGGTGATATTTTTTTTCAAGATAAAGACGGAGAGCTTATTTCCGGAGCGACCGTGGGAAGCGGTTATTTCATAATTGTTTACCCAAAAGAAGTTGAAGATGTAGGATCTTTGTATAAAGGTTTAAGTTCGGTAATTGAGCTGGACAAAAAAGATCTCTATAAAAAAATAAGAGAAACGGATAAAAAAAATATAAAGATAGCTTCTCAGATATCGGATGAAGAAATGCGTAAGATCAAAGACTTAGATCTGCAAGGTATTTCATTTCATCCTGTAAATTGGCGTTTTTATCCAGGTGGGGAAGTTGCGGCTCATGTACTCGGACTAGTGGGTTACCAAGGAGATGAAAAAGCCGGTAGGTATGGACTGGAGAGACAATACGAAGATTTCCTGAAGCGACCGGAAAGTGACTATAAAATAGATTTTTTTGCCAGGGTTTTTGGAGATGTTGGGGATGGTTTATCCAGTAATGATCAAAGTGACAGGGGTAATGTAGTGACCACTATTGAGCCGATGGTTCAGCATCTTTTGGAAAAAGAGATACAAAAAACCAAAGAAGAATGGAATTCTTCTTCTATCGGGGGGATCATAATAGATCCGTCAACCGGCGCTGTAAAAGCCATGGCTCTTCGTCCCGCTTTTGATCCAAACAATACTTCGTCTGCCAGTTCTAGTGACATTTTTTCTAATGACCTGGTTGAAAATGTCTACGAGATGGGGTCTGTGGTCAAACCGCTTACTATCGCTGCCGGACTTGATGCCGGAGTAATAGAACCCGATAGTGTCTTTTACGATAGCGGTTCTGTAGAGTTTGATGGTTTTACTATCTCTAACTATGATGGTAAAGGTAACGGTGAGATAACTATGCAGGAAGTTTTGAATAAGTCGGTTAACACCGGAGTGGTACACGTAATGGAAAAAATAGGTACAAAAGCTTTTGCGGAATATATCCGTAATTTTGGTTTGAATTCCAAGACGGGTATAGATCTACCTTCGGAATCTGATAATCTTCTTAGAAACTTTGGAAGTTCACGTACTATCGAGTACGCCACCGCCGCTTTTGGTCAGGGAGTCGCAGTTACCCCCATAGGTATGGCTAGAGCATTGTCTTCATTAGCTAATGGCGGTAAAATAGTTCAACCTTATATAGTAGAAAGAATAGAAAAAAGTAACGGGGAGATCATAGAGGTAAGTAAAGCCGATCAAAAAAAAGAAAGAGTTATAAGTGAGGAGGCTTCAAGGGAAATATCCAGAATGCTCACTAATACCGTAGATGAGGCGCTATTAAATGGAGAGGTGGCCTTGCCGGGATACAATGTTGCCGCCAAGACCGGAACCGCTCAGATGGCATATCTGGACAGGAGGGGGTATAGGGACGATGCTTTTTTACATTCATTCTTCGGTTATTTTCCTTCTTATGATCCGGAGTTCCTGATATTTCTTTATCATATAGAACCAAAAGATGCCCGGTATGCCTCACAAACCCTTACTGAACCTTTTATGGATATAGTCAAATTTTTAATTCAGTATTATGATATTAGCCCTGATAGATAAATTATGAAGTATTTATTTAAAAAAATAGTGATCGCCATAATAGAGTTGCAAGCCAAGCTTGTACTCAAAAAACACAAACCTTACGTGGTCGCCATAACCGGCAGTGTGGGTAAAACTTCCTCCAAAGAAGCGGTTTATTTGGTTGTTTCATCAAAACATCATAGCCGCAAAAGTCAGAAAAGTTTTAACAGTGAGATCGGAGTACCGCTTACGATATTAGGATGTCCTACGGGGTGGAGTAATCCCTTTATCTGGTTAAAGAATATTTTTAAAGGTTTTATGGTCGTTTTATTTACAAGTAAATATCCTAAATATCTGGTACTGGAAGTCGGGGCCGATCGTCCCGGTGACATAAAAAGAATATGCAGTTGGCTTTTTCCTAATACCGGTATAGTCACCGCTATAGGAGAAACACCGGTTCATGTTGAGTTCTTCCCTTCCAGGGACGAACTTATCAACGAAAAAAGTGAACTGATAAAAGCTCTGCCTTCGAACGGAAAAGCGATCTTAAATGTTGACGATCCGGATGTTACCAATATGAGAGCCTTGGTGGAGGGTCGACCCATATTTTACGGATTTTCGGAAGAAGCGGAAATTAAGGCCTCTCATTATAATTATGTTTATGATAAGAAAGGTAATGTTACAGGATTCTCCTTTAAAGTTAATTATAACGGCAGTAGCGTTCCGTTTATGTTCGAAAGTTTTTTGGGAAGGCAACATGTCTATGCCATTTTGGCCGGTATTTCTGCCGGTATTTCTGCCGGAATGAATATGGTGGAGATACAAGAGTCTCTAAAGGACTATTCTGCTCAGCCGGGAAGAGTTCGCCTTCTGAAAGGTCAAAATAACTCAGTTTTAATAGATGACAGTTATAATGCTTCTCCGGCCTCTGTTGAGGCGGCCTTAAACGAGTTAGAGAAAATAAACGCAAAAGGTCGGAAGATAGCGATCTTGGGAGATATGCTGGATCTTGGTAAGCATACTTATGAAGAGCACAAAAAAGTAGGTGAGAAAGCGTTTGAAGTTTGTGATCTGGTTATTTCGGTCGGAGCTCGGGGGAGAACCATAACCGAGGAATACGCCAGCAAGGGTAAACATTTTTCCGATTCTGCTAAGGCTTCCCGAGAATTTCCCTTAGAGCTTACCGAAGGTGATCTCGTTTTGATAAAAGGATCACAAGGATCCAGAATGGAAAGAATAACCGAGGTACTGTTGGAGAATAAAGAGGAAGCCAAGGATAAACTGGTTCGCCAGGAAGAACATTGGAAAAATAACTAAGTTCCTTGAAAAGTACAGCCGGAAAATGCTATTCTATATCTTATCATTATCTTGATCTTCTGTGATCAAGTTGATGTTATGTTATTTTAAAGCTAAGATCAAAGTAAGCACCGGACACAAGCAAACTGCTTTGCTTGTGTCCGATGCGCAAGGCCGGAGCATGTCCCGACGCCAGGAGGGACAGCGAGGCGGGGTCGCGACCGAGCGTAGCGAGAGTTGTGACCGATTCCCTCGGGAATCGAACCTGCTGACCTTGTAAAATTGAAATAACCTGGCCCCATCGTCTAACGGTTAGTCCCGATATTTCAAAACTTAAGTTTTAGAAAGATCGTGGATTCTCGATTTTGTAAACCAAAATCGGAAGACGCAAGCTTTAGAAGCTAAATCGGGGTGAGCATCGGCCGAACTGAAAGCTTGTCACGAAAGTGATCAGCTTTTAGTTCGGAACAAGCAAACTGCTTTGCTTGTGTCCGATGCGCAAGGCCGGAGCATGTCCCGACGCCAGGAGGGACAGCGAGGCGGGGTCGCGACCGAGCGTAGCGAGAGTTGTGACCGATTCCCTCGGGAATCGAACCTGCTGACCTTGTAAAATTGAAATAACCTGGCCCCATCGTCTAACGGTTAGGACGTCAGCTTTTCAAGCTGAAAATCGGGGTTCGATTCCCCGTGGGGTCACAAATCAGCCAGCCGGATACGCGAATGCGTTCCGGCTGTTGCTGTTTGTAGGCTCCACGGGGAATCGAAGGCCGCAGGCGGTATACAAGATCCCGAGCAAAGCGAGGGAGGCTTGTCGCCGAGGCGGGGTCGCGAGTACTTAGTAAATGAAGAACGGAGTGATGAATTTAGTTAGTAACTTGTGACCGATTCCCCGTGGGGTCACTCGCAGAAAAAAGAGCGTACGCTAAGTACGCCTTTTTTCTGCGAGTAACGATATTATAGCCTTTGCTCGAACCCACTTCGAAACAAAGACCGGCTGATCTATCACGCGTTGCATATGTGGTACGCCGACCTGCTAACTATGTGCCGATTGTAGTGGCGCCTCTTGCTCGTGTTGCCAGCGCCTCCGGTGTCGCCCTTACTCTGTTTCCGTTCGTCCGTACTTTTTCTTTTTCGCGCGGGATTTTTTTTGAATATTGAATGGGCGGAAAACGGGGCGAGGGCTTGTTGCATTATAACATACCCTTGCGTTATACTGTAACAGTAATATGTTGAGTTTATATGAAGAAAGAAGAATCCATTAAATTGGGTCAAAATCTCAAGAGAATCCGGACAAGGAAAGGCATTTCACAAGGAGATATTGCTCGAACGCTTGATGTGAGTCGAGGCTATATTAGCAACATTGAGAATGGCAAGACAAACCCGACCCTGGCAACAATCGCAAAACTAGCAAAGGCGGTCAATGTTTCTATTGACGAGCTTATGAAATGAATATGATTTCTATAAACACAACACTTATTTTCGTACTTCTCTTGCTCGTTACCCTGAGCGCGCTCTTACTTGCACTCGGGTCATTGTTTATGCGGAGAAAAGATAAAGTTGTTTTTTCTCAGAAATTAGATCAACTACACACGAAAATTCAGAGTGATATCAAAACATTTGTTGTACCTAATTTTATAAGCCTCGCACCTAATACTGATGATTTTATTCAATTTGCGATTGAAATTTGGAGGCTTGAACAAAGAATTACTAAGACAAAGGATTCACTTCTTGAGAATCAACATAGAAGCTTGGCAAACTCGGTGGAGAAAATGAAAAGATATCTCGATAAGTATGATATCGCGATTGTTGATTACACTGGCCAAAAATTTAATGACGGTCTGAATTTGGATGTGTTGTCGGGAAAAGTAGACAATGGTGTGATCATTCAAGAAACTGTTGAACCAACTATCATGTACCGCGGCCAAGTTGTCCGAAAAGCAAAAATAATACTACCTAGTGAATAAATCTTATGGCAAGTTCAAACATAAAAATCGGAATAGATCTAGGAACAACAAACTCAGAAGTTGCAATCGATCGCAATAATGAGATCGAGGTAGTTAAAAATGTATTTGGAGATGAATATACTCCTTCCGTTTTTGGAATAGACAAAGCTAAAAACAAAGTTGTGGGTAAGCGTGCCTATGAGCGCCTATACAAAGATACTTCAGAAGCTGAGTTTAAGAATCATAAGGCAGAAATCAAGCGATTGATGGGCACGCAAGATAAGATTTATTTTGAACGTGAGGATCTGGAGATGACCCCTGAAGAAATCTCAGCAGAGATTCTAAAAAGTCTGAAAGAAGATATCTTAAAGAAGTACCCGGATTTCAATACAACTTTAGCGGTGATAACTGTTCCCGCTGCATTTTCAGTACTACAATCAGAAGCCACAAAACGGGCAGGTAATCTTGCCGGCTTCGAGTATGTTGTACTACTCCAAGAACCTATTGCGGCAGCGGTCGCACATGGATTCAATAACACGAGTGATGAAAACTGGTTAGTCTATGATTTAGGTGGCGGAACATTCGATGTCGCTCTGGTTTCTTCAAAAGATGGCGTTCTGTCTGTACTTGGACACAATGGAGATAATTTTTTGGGTGGTAAAAATTTTGATTTATCGATAGTCGATAACGTCATTGTCCCC
This sequence comes from Minisyncoccota bacterium, assembly GCA_046542915.1. Lineage (GTDB taxonomy): Bacteria > Patescibacteriota > Minisyncoccia > Phycocordibacterales > CSBR16-193 > SKVL01. Next base: position 21,124 of record JBKHAI010000003.1, read on the forward strand.
AAGATACTTGAAAAGTACTCCCTTACAGCTTTCAGTAGAAACAACAAAAAATATCAGAGTATATTTGCAAAATTAAAATACTTTGCAGAAAATGCAAAGATATATCTTTCTCAGTACGATAACACCGCTATTGAAGTTTATGGAATCGGAGTAGATGATAACGGCGAGGAAATCTATCTTTCTATTGATTTTTCAAGAAGCGATTTTGAGAAGCTTATCAAGCCTTTTGTAGATAGAACAATTGAACTTTCACAAGATACATTAAAGGAGGCGGGAGTTAAAGATAAGTCGGTAGCAAAAATTGTCCTTGTTGGCGGACCAACTCAAATCCCGTATGTAAAGGAGCGATTAGCAAAAGATTTAAAGATTGAGGTTGATTCATCCGTTGATCCGCTCACCGTAGTTGCAAAGGGAGCATGTGTATTTGCGATAGGACAAAAGATTCCTAAAGAACTCGCTGATAAAAATAGGCAGAAGAAAGATAAGGAATCCTTTTCTCTTTCACTTAACTATGACGCGCTTACTTCAGACACAGAAGGAATGGTCAGCGGAGTAGTTGAAGAATTACAAGATTCAGACGATGAATATTATCTACAAATTCAGTCGGACAGTGGCTTCTATAGTGGTACGAAGGTGAAGCTCAAGAATGGTAAGTTTTTTGAAACGGTTGCATTGGAGCAAAATAAGACAAATCTATACTGGGTGTATCTATTTGATAAAAGTGGTAACGCTGTACCAATCGAACCGGATTTATTCACTATTACACACACTCACACGGTATTCAGTGGAGGCGCTCCTCTCCCGCATTCTATTGGGGTAGCAGTTGCAAAAAAAGACCTGAAGACCAATTTTGTTTCTACAGAGGAAGTTTTCCCTTTTTTCGAGAAAGGAACTGCCCTACCAGCAAAAAGAACCGAGGACGGCTTTAAAACAGCAAGAAAACTAACCAAGGGAGAAAAAGATAACAAACTTGATATAAAAATTACTGAAGGAGAGTCTGATATTCCAGACAGAAATACTTACATATGCGAATTGAGTATAAAAGGCAGTGACTTGCCCCACGATCTCCCAGAGGGGACAGAAGTCGAAATAACCATTGAGGTGAATGAATCGCGGGAAGTTGCCGTAACAGTGTATATTCCACTTATTGATTTGGCTCTCACAGAGGTTCGTACGTATGAAGACGAACTTGTTAATGTTGAACAAATTGAAACGGAATTTAGTGATCAAAAAGAACGGACAAAAAAGATTGTCCAAAACTGCTCAGCGGAAGAAAAAGAACGCCTAGACGCAAACATTCAATCAATATCTACAAGTATTCAAAATGCACATTTGGATGAAGATGAAAAACGAAAAGCTAATAAACAGCTGAAGGATTTGAAGATTGCGTTGGACAAGTTAGAAAAAGAAAAGGAGATGCCACAACTTGTGGGAGAATACCGAACAAATCTCGAAAGCGCTAAAAAAATCATAAACGAATATGCAGACGAAAAAGAGCGTGAAATATATATCGATCAGCTCAAAGAAATTACCTCTGAGGGGGAAAAAGCAATTGAACACGATGATAAGGATCTTTTGATTAGGGTCAACGAACAGTTGCAAGAACTAACCGCACGCGCTTTGTTTTCAAACCCAGCAACTTGGGTTTATCAATTCGAAAAGATCACAGAGGGCAACTCACGATTTCTTGATGAAAAAGAAGCACGATATTACACAGACAAAGGACGTAGAGCCATTGAGTTTGGAGATGTTGATGAACTAAAACGCTGTGTTCGTAGCCTGATGCTTCTGCTTCCCCCTGAGGATCAAGCAGAAATTAGAAATAATATCGCTGGTATCACACGTTAATTATGTCAAAACTATTCACACATAACGCATATCGCATTCTCGGTCTTGATAGCACTGCTGAGACGAAGGATGTGTTACGACGATCAAAAGAGATAGAACATCGTTTGAACATCGGTGATTTTCCAGAATACGATTTTGATATAAATACTTCTAAGGAAATGCGGACAAAAGAAGCCGCGAGAGAAGCGGTTCAAAAGATTCAAAACCCAAAGAAGAAAATCAAGGAGAACTTCTTCTGGTTTCGTATTGTTGATGATGTAGATAATGAAGCCATCAAACTCGCAAGTAGGGGCGATTATCATAATGCAATCCGCGTTTGGCAGAATGCATCAGAAGGAACGGCAGCAAAGACATTGTTTTACAAAAAGAATCTTGCAATTCTTTTGAATCTTATTCTTTTGAACGAAGACAGCAAAGGACATCTTCGTGACTCAATAGCAATTTGGAATGATCTAGTTAATTCAAATAAATTTTGGACACAGTTTATAAAAGATTATGAGACGCGCGATGACGCAGCGAATCGTGATTTCATATTGGATTTTAAATCTGAGGTAGCAAAATATTTATCAGATTTCTATGCTGATTTACATGAACTTCATAATGATAGCGAGTATATAAAAGAATTTCAAAATGTCTTCTCTGCTCGCGGTGAAAAAATTGAGAAGGCAATCCTTAATCCGGCCTTTCAAACTATAAATGCCGTGGTTGAAAGCTTGGAATCGATGAAAGTTAGTGAAGACGGTATTCTCGACAAAGATGAGAGGGTGCGCATCAAAGAACTCATTGACAGTCTAAGGGTGGAATTAAACAATCTTATCAAGCTAGGGTTATATGAGGATAGTCAGACAAAGGTAATGCGCGACCGCGCCGCCAGTGCTATCCGTATAATTGTCTTTGATCTTCATGATAATCTAAGCGAGACAGACAAGGCCATTTCGTTAATGGAGATTGCTCAAACTATCGTTGGGACTTCGGGCCTAGAGTCAAAAATTAAACACGATATAAAAGTTCTTGAAGAAACTAAGAAAAATGCAAATCTGGTTCAACCAGTTGCCGACCTAATTGAGGATGAGAAGTACGAAGAAGCGCTGACACGAATAGAATCGGACAGAAAGGAGCACGGGGAGAATCAAGAGCTACAAGAATTTTATGATAGTCAGAAGAAGCTTTGCATAACAGCCCTTGCAATTAAAAAGTATCAAGCTGCGCGTAGCCAATTTGATAATAAACAAGAAGCATCAGCGAAGCCATTATTTGAAGAAGCTGGAAAACTTATTTATGACAATCTTGATCTATTTTCTTTCAAAAAAGAGGGAGTTGAAGAGATTATTGAGGAAATAAAATCAAATGTTTCAAAGGCAAATTTGGATAACCTAGAACAGTTTGATAATTATCGAAATTCTTTTGTTCAAGCAGCGAAAAAAAATTTCGAGGGGCAATTGGAAGAAACGGCCTTTATTATTTTGATAGATTCATATATTTGGGGTGGTCTGACTGATGTAATGGGTGGAATAAGACGAAAGACTAATGTAGTAAATGTGCTCTATACTTTAGGATGGCTCACAATTTGGTTTTACGGAATCGGACTTATATTTTTCATTGCCGGGTGGGTGTATAAACAAAGCAACAATTAACTATGGCTAAGGATAACAAAAATTTAAATTTTGACCTTGATTTCTTAGATGAAGAATCTCCGGTAGAAGCTAGGAAAAAAGCAACAAAAAAGCGTCCGCGGGGACCCTTGCTTTCTGCGGGAGCAAGAGACGGAATCAAAAAATGGAGTACCGGAATTGCTGTCGTCATTGGAATAATTTTTTTTATAGCACTATTTTCTGATGATAGCTCTACTTCTTCAAACTATACATCTCCGACATCAAACCAAAACTCATCGTATTCCAATGAGAACGATCTGGTACGAGTCGGCGAATATATGTGCTCACAGTATCACGCAAATAGAGCCGATGAGCTTGAACCAAGCGATTTGTCTCTTTCTATCGAACAGAGTTCGCTTGAAAGTCGAGGAAATGAAATTGATCGTCTTGCTAATGAACTTCAATACTCAACTGTTAATGAGTATTCTCCGCAATGGCAGATTGATGAATATAATGAAAAGGTGGATGAGTATAACCGTAAGCTGGCCGCTTACAATAGAGATGTTGATAACATGCAACTGCGTATAGATGGCTACAACAGGAAGGTTGAGATTTACAACAATTATCTTATAGAGAATTGTACGCCAAACAGATAAGCTATGACAACTTCTACAAAACCAATTTTACATAACGGATTTGAAATTAGAGATGGATTATCCGTCAATAATCGTGTTGAACGAGTTTTTTTCACGGATGTCTACGAACTTTCGGATGGTTCTTTCTTTTATTTATTTCACAATTTGAAACCAAATGAAGTAAATGACCGTCGAGAAAGATATGATTTGGTTCGTATAGAAAAAGACAATAAAGAGTGGATTGGCGTTGTAGTGAAAGAGCACTCAGTCAATAATCTTTCCGGAATTGTAAAAAATCTCACTACAGTGAGAGGATTTGATGCTATAGCAGGAATGAATGATCTAAAGAATCTTCTAATTAGCGAGGTTATAAATCCACTACTTAATCCTGAAAAGTTTGAGAAATTTAAAGTATCCATCCCAAACGGTATTATTCTCCATGGACCACCTGGATGCGGAAAAACTTTTATTGTCAGAAAATTGGCAGAAGAATTAGGCTACAATTTTTTCGAGGTCAAGCACTCAGATTTGGCAACCCCATATATTCATGGAGCTGTTGGGAACATTGGCAAGGTTTTTGAAAATGCAAAACAAAAAGCTCCCGCGATCATTTTCTTCGACGAAATAAGTGGATTGGTGCCAGATCGAAGGCGCTCGCAAGACTCTTCCTACAAAGAAGAGGAAGTGAACGAATTCTTGATCCAACTTAACGATGCAGCGGATAACAAAGTTCTAGTTGTCGGAGCAACTAACTATATTGATCGAATAGACCCCGCTGTTCTACGCCCCGGACGATTCGATAAAAAAATACATGTGCCACCACCTGACTTTGAAGCGAGAAAAGAATTGTTCAAATTAGGACTTGCAGGAAGACCCCATGATGAGAAACTCGATTTCGACAAGCTTGCTATGATAACCGAAGGATATAGTAGCGCAGATATTATTGAAGGAATTGTGGAATCGGCTGCGCGTCTGGCCGCAAATCTAGACAAGTATGTAATAGATCAAGAGATACTGGAAGCTGAAGCCAAGAAAAAGGAAGATTGTCCAAGAATTGGATTTGCAATGTAAAAAATTCAATGAAAAAACATGATGACAACCAGATACCGGAAAACACACTCCGATTAATAAAAGAGGCCCAAGAATCTTACAGACATCTTGCTAAAAATCTTGCGAATATTGTTCCAAAAATTCCAAAATTCGATCTTCCTAAAGTTTCAGATATCCCAGATATTCTCAAAGAACGAGAACCTATTGAGTTTATTAATCCCGACATGACTCGTGAACAAAACGCGTGGAAAAGGCATAAGGAAATAATTGACATACAAAATGCTTTGTTGGGAGTACAGTCGAAACTACTTGATGAACAAAAATCAAACACGAAATTAACAAAGGTTGTTATCGTTCCCTCTGCGCTAGCCGTCATTATTTCAGTCATTGCTATCTTTACTTAATTTAAGGAGCAACCCCGCCCGCGTCAGCGGGCGGGGTTTGTGTGCGCACGGGCGGAAGCGTGGCTGAACAGCCGGCGCAAGGGGTAAGCACTTGGGTTATTGAGCCTCGGGCTATTTCCGCTAGGAGCGTCAGGGCTAAAGGACGAGCGCCGTCGTTAATCGAAGCCATCAAACGCCGAAGCGGAAGCGACACCATAAACGAAATAATGAAAACTAAAAGAGGTGGTTGCACGAGGGCGGAGCGTCTGAGCGGCTGCGGAGGCGCTGGCGGCACTGGCAAGAGTTACCACTGCAATCGGTGCGTAGTTGGAAGGTTGAAGCCAACACGTGCACGGCGCGTGGCAGATCAGTCGGTCTTTGTCTCGAAGTGGGTTCGAGCAAAGGCAAGTATTTCGTCACTCGTAGAAAAAAGAGCGTACGATAAGTACGCCTTTTTTCTTGAGTGAGCCGAGAGAAAGATGATCTGTTGAGACTTTGTTTTAAGAGTTGAAAAATTAAAAAGAAAAGCCCCTTTCAAAAAAGGGGCTTTAGGAGGCGTTATTTACTGTTGTGAGCTTTTATCATCCACTGTGGCATCATATTGACCACGGTAGGAAGAATTTCCTCTTCCGCTTCCACGGTGTAAGTGTGATAGTGAGCTCTAGGGTCTATTGACGCAGCTTCAGTACTTTCGATCTTGACCGTATCTTTTATCAGATTGAAAGCGATGTTATAACAACATCCTTTATTTTCAATAGCGCTAGAAAGCACAAATTCGGAAATGTCACCTTGGAGATTAAAATAGCTTACAAGTCCTTGATGTCTCAAGATACCTTTGGATCTTTCCTTGTTCCACCACCAAAAAGTTAATTCTCCTCTTCCCGTATCAAGCAGGGCTTGGAGTTGCCAATTTCCTCTTGTCCAAAAAGCAGTGGCATATCTGTTATAAACAGGATAAGCATCTTCCAGGTGGCATCTAAAGCACTTTATTTCTTCATATTGGGAAGAAAGGGTAGTGCGGAATTTTTTCCCGCATTGACGACATCTTCTCTTTGGTAATGAAGATGGGAGGATGTCGGGGTCTCCGGGAAATATCACTTGTTCACTTTTTCCCACTTTTTCCATCGATCTTTTGAATTCGTGCTTCTGTTCTTCAGTGAAAGTTCCCGATCTCAACCTGGCTCTGCTGATGTCGCTTTGTTTCAAGTTTACCTGGTTTCTTTTCGACAGAGCTTTGTTTAAGTTGATCGGCTTACCGTTGCCGTCAACCGGCTCCCCCCAACTTTTGTTGGGTTTTTTTACAAAATCCTCCAAGATCTGTCTTAGCTCATGTACTTTCAAGGGGTGCCTCCTTTAGGGTTTTTAAAGGTACATTGACCGATGTTTTGGCCTTAAACTTTAAAAAGTTTGACATCTTTAAGAGTAGATGTCAATTAATTCGCCGGTGGGTGTTCATTGTAGTGCGTGGAATTTTGGGAATATTATGTGTTATAATTACTTGGTATTTATAAATTAATAACTAATTTTTATGCAGAACAAAAAGA
>JBKHAI010000038.1:0-5777 GCA_046542915.1 Minisyncoccota bacterium
GATTGGTAAGATGAAGCCCTATGTCACTTTCAATAGGAATCGTCGGACTGCCGAATGTCGGCAAATCAACACTTTTTAACGCTTTGACCGAGCAGTCAGTGCCGGCTGAAAATTATCCATTCTGTACCATCGATCCGGCCGTCGGAGTGGTGGCGGTGCCGGATATTCGCCTGCAAAGATTGGCGGAGTTTAGCGACTCAAAAAAGACCGTTCCCGCCGCCGCCCAATTTGTCGATATTGCCGGTTTAATAAAAGGAGCCTCGGAAGGAGAAGGTCTGGGTAACGCTTTTTTAAGCAATGTTCGAGAAGTGGACGTTATCCTTCATCTGGTTCGTACCTTTGAAGACGATGACATTATTCATGTTTCCGGTGTAGTAGATCCCCGTAATGATGTTGAGACCATAAACTTGGAACTCATAATGGCGGATCTGCAAGTGGCTCAGAAGCGACTTGTTAAACTGGAAAAGGATGTTAAAAGCGGAGATAAAAAAGCCGCCGCCGAATCAGATCTATTAAAGAGAGTAATAAGTACTTTGGAAGAGGGGCGGTTCGTCTCGGCTATGGAGTTGACGCCAGAGGAGTCCGAGCTTATTCGCCACTTGAATTTCTTGACCCAAAAATCAATGCTTTATGTTTTTAATAAAAGGTCCGGAGCACTTAACATAACGGAGGTCACGGACGAGCGACTCCCTTCGCTAATGTCGGCAATTGAGTACAATACCCCCGATGCTCAGATACTGGAGATAGACGCCGGTGTAGAGTTGGAGATGGCGGGACTCTCTGAGGAAGAGCGAAGGGAGTTCCGAACGAACTTAAGCGGTGAAGACAGCAGTGGAATAGAAGATGTTATCAAATACGGCTATGACCTTTTGGGTTTGATAACTTTCTTTACCAGCGGAGAAAAAGAAACCCGAGCTTGGAATATCCCCGTCGGCGCTAGCGCTCCCGAAGCCGGAAAAGTCATCCATTCCGACTTCCACGATAAATTTATTAAAGCCGACGTTATAGAGTGGAATAAATTGCTAGAACACGGTTCCAGAAGTATCGCACGTGAAAAAGGGGCTATCAGAACCGAAGGTAAGCAATACATCGTAAAAGACGGAGACGTTATAGAGTTCAAAATTTAAGCGCGCCTTAAAAAAGACGCGCTTGGTTTGTTTTAGGAGAATGCCGGTTGTCGGGTTGGAGATAAGATTCTAGATTCAGAGTAGGTCTCTACTCTGGAAAATTGATGATAACATTCACAACAAGCGTACATCATCCTGTTGTGAGTACAGCCAACAACGCGCGAAAATTTGTTTTCGCATTTGGGACATTTGACTCGGACAGGTGTGCCTAGGATCTCCATAACATCCTCCGTGTTTAAGGTTTTTAAAAGAACATTAAAACAAAAACCCGCTTAAAAAACAGCGGGTTTTTTCCGTTTTTATTTACTTTTTCTTCATTTGGTGCAAAATTTTCCTTATTTTCACCATATGTAACTTATAGCACAGAGTTTCCACAAAGGCAAGTATTTTGTGGATACTATATTTTCTTGCAAAAAACACGGTAGCGTGCTTTGATTATAGTGTTCTGTAGCTCCTTTAAGATCGGCTTCTTGAGAAGTGAGGTTTATTATTAAATAAAAGAAAATGAGTAAAAAAATATTTTGGTTGTTAATTATTATCATCATTTCAGTTTCAGCCTATTTCCTCTTTATTGAAAAAAACAAAGAAGAGCCGACATCGGATCTCAACGAGTCGCTTTTGGCTAAAGCCGCTGAAGAAACCGGTGTTTCTTTTATGGAGAACTTTATTGCCATAGCGCCGCCTTCTGATGACAGTGCGGCTCGGTCCGAGATCTTAAAGACCCTTTCAAAGGACGCCCTAGACGAAATTGACGAAGATGATTTAAGCAAAGACCTGGCTTTGTTTGTCGGTGTCCAAGACGTTCCCGATGAAGGAGTGGAGGTTCAGGAAGTTAAGATAACCGAGGCGGACAGCAAAGCCGTCGTTATCATAAAAATGAACTACTCCGGCTCTTCTGAAGAGAGAGAAATTAATCTGGTCGCCGAAGAGGATCAGTGGAAGGTGGACTCTGTTTCATCACCGGAGCTTAATTTTGATTTTTCGGAAAAGGGAAGGATCGTAATAAACAATCCGGGTTATCCGGAAGGGGTTTGGCATCTTTTGTACGAAAAACCCGGAGCTCCGGCTTTATCGGAAGCGTTGCTTTTTGATGAGGAAAGCGTCTGTCTTGAAGAAGGAGAAGAGAGTGTCTGTGATCCCAGTAGCTTGGAAAGCGGTCTTATGGTTTCCGTTAAAGGCCTTCAAAAAGACGAAGGAGTTTTGGTAAGAGAACTCAAGTATATCGAGAACTAAGTATTACGCATCCCTTTTCAAAACACTCTCAAAAGGTTTAGAATATAGCAGATGGATCGGGGAAAATGGTATCCGAAAAGGGGAATTACTTCCAAAAAAGGTGATTTTGGAAAGGTTTTGGTTATCTCCGGAAGCCGAAAATATACCGGATCTCCGATATTTAACGCCGTCTCAGCTTTGAGGGCCGGAGCTGACTTAACATATATAATTACTCATCCCAGAGCCGCTCAGGTGGCCGCCTCTTTTGCGCCTGATATTATAACCACCCCCTTAGATGACGAGCTCTCTTTTAGTGATGTTAAGACAATAGCTGAAGAATCCCGAAACTTTGATTCTTTGGTCATCGGAGGAGGTTTATGTCGGGATCTCGAGACCTTTAAAGTCATTAGAGATCTCATATCCGAGATAGAAATTCCGATGGTAATTGACGCTGAAGCCATTCGGGCCCTGGCTGAAGACAAGAATATCTTTTCCAAGAAAAAAGCAATACTGACCCCTCATGCCGAGGAGTTTCGAGTTTTAAGCGGAGAAGAGATATCAGATGATATGGAGGATAAAGTAAAAAGGCAAGCCGCCGAGTTAAACTCCGTCATCCTTTTGAAAGGTCACAATGACATTATCTCCGACGGCAAAGAGGTCTTGATGAACGAAACCGGCGATCCTTTTATGACCAAAGGTGGCTTTGGTGATACCTTGGCGGGAATAGCCGGTGCTCTATTGGCTCGAGACCCTGAGCGCTTACTGGAGGCCGCTCATCTCGCCGCCTATATCAACGGCCGAGCCGGAGAAATGGCATCGGAGATCTACGGAGAAGGGCTACTGGCCAGTGATATCTTCGACCTGATACCGAATGTTATAAATAACGAGCTTGGATCCTTTTAAGAAATTTATTTTATGAACAAAGCAGAACTTTCTGTTTCGGAATTTATCTACCTGCTTAATGACCGTATCAGCTCTCTTCAAGTAAAGGTTTTCGGAGAGGTCAGCGAATTAAAAACATCCGCCAAAGGACACGTTTACCCCGTCATTAAGGATAAAGACACCGGAGATATACTTCCTTGCACGATATGGAAGAGTGATTACCTTCTAAGCGGCGTGGAACTGGAGATCGGTTTGGAGGTAGCTGTTTCGGGTTTTCCGGAATTTTATGGCCCCTTTGGGAAGATGTCGTTCCGTACCAAGACGATAGAACTGGTCGGTGAAGGTCAATTGAAGAAAGCGTATGACAAACTCAAAGCTAAGCTTGAAACCGAAGGGGTTTTTGATGAAGAACGCAAAAGATCCCTACCGAAATTCCCGGAAAGGGTCGGAGTTATCACTTCGCTAAGAGGTGAGGTCATCCATGATTTCAGTAATAACCTCCGCCGATCGGGATTTCAGGTCAAGATGCTCCATACTCCGGTCGAAGGTCCGGAGTCCGGTCGAGAATTGACCCTTTCCGTGAGGTCTTTGAGGAAAGAGAACTTGGATGTCTTGGTCATTATGCGCGGCGGTGGCTCAATGCAGTCACTTTCCGGATTTGATAACGAAGCACTGGTCAGAGAGATAGTTAATTTTCCGTCTCCGGTCATTGCCGGCATCGGACACCATCAGGATATACCCCTGGCCTCACTGGCAGCCGATATCTCGGCTTCTACCCCTTCGATGGCGGCATCTATACTAAGTAAACCTTGGGAAGAAGCTCTCGGCAAAGTGGAAGAATCGGAAAGAATTATAATAACTGGTTTAGAGAAAACACTTGAAGAAAGCTCAAATACCTTAAAAAGATCTTTCTCCGAGTCAAAAAAATTCATAGAAGAGATGGTAAGCAGCTATAAAAGAGCCGAAGAGGTACTATTGAACTCATTGGAGAGAATGGTAAAGAGGATAAATAAAAAAGAGAGCGAAATAGCGGAGCTCAATATTCGGCTCAGTAAAAATATGTTGAACAGTTTAAAAAGGGTAGAGGAATACAATATCTTTCGCGAGAAAGAAAGGATCAGGTCATTCTTTAAAACCTCTCTTAGCCGAGCCACAAAAGATATCGAAGGGGTTGAAAGGGTCATAAAACTAAATGATCCAAAGAGAAATTTGAAACTTGGTTACGGTATTGTATACTCAAATGGCAGGGTCATAAAAGAAAAAAAGGGCCTAGTGAAAGGCCAAGAAATTAACATTAAGATCTCGGATGGTGAGATAGATTCCGAGGTTAAGAAAATAAAATGAACTATGGCAAAAAAAGTTGAAAAAAACGATCTCAATAATAATTTATCCAAACTATCCAAAATAGCGGAGTGGTTTGAGGGTCAAGAAGAAGTAGACGTTGAAGAAGGTTTGAAAAAGGTCAAAGAAGCGGCCGAGTTGATAAAGAAAAGCAAAAGTCGTTTGAAAGAGATAGAGAACGAGTTTCAAGAGATAAAGAAAGACATAGAGGAGGAGTTGGAAACTTAAAAAGAGAGGCGCGCGCCTCTCTAGGTTTATTTAGTAATCTTCCGTCCATTGGTCATCCATAGGAAAAATGGCGGGATCTTCCGGATCAAGAAGATCTGAGAATATGAAAGGAGTTCTTCTGTTTTCTTTTAATTTTTTACCGTTACCCGACTCCAAAGCTTCGTTTAAAGAACTGATCACCAACTGCAACAACCAGGGGCTTGTTTTTAGAAAATCATTCTTAGCTTCTATTCCCAGTACGTTCTTTTGCACTGTTCCGTCACTTGATACCTGAATAAATACACCGCATAGGTCCCTGCGGATCCTTGATTCGGCATGCTGTTTCACCAATTTCCACAGTCTTTCTTCACTGATCGCCGGATAACTCTCTTCATCGATCTCCGAGCTGACGTTGCCTTGCTCGTCAACCATTATCCGAAGATGTGCCTTGGTCATAAACCCTCCTTGTTTATAAAGGTTCAAGGGATCTTTCGGGATTGTATAATAATTTTATAATTTTGAAAATATTTTTTGATTTTACAAAAATGATCTTTTCCTCTATTATTTCAAAAGTTCATGAACCTTAAAGGAGGGTAAATATATGGAAAGCTTAAGCTCATTTCAGGAGATCTTAAGTATCTTGGCCTTTTTTGGCATCGTGGTCTTGTTTTTGGTAGCTCTGCTTTTTCTGGTCAATTTTGTCTTACACAGAGATATAAAGAAACCGTCATTAGAATTCATACTCACTAAAGAAGAGATCAAAGAAAAAGGCCGAGAGGTTCCGTTAAAAAATTTCCAGATCTATTATTCAGGAAAAGAAAAAGTGGTGATGTGTCCCGGTTGCGGCACTTCTCAGGTCAAAATTGACAAACGGATCGGCAAATGCCCCAAATGCGAGATGGAGATAGTTGTTGATAGCAACAAAATGTTTTTTTTGAACCCTCTCAAACTATCTTATTAGCTTTAAAGACCGTCCGAACCATCTCGGACGGTCTTTTATACACAATA
>JBKHAI010000039.1:0-5568 GCA_046542915.1 Minisyncoccota bacterium
GATGAGAGTTCGATTCTCTCTAGCCACCCCAAAATAATGAGCTGAATGCGGTAGCGTTCAGCAATTATATTTTGGGCGCAGGTAGAGAGAAGCGAAAGACGGAGGCGGTTTACCCACGACTTTAGTCGGGGTCGCCGAGTCCGGGGAGGTGAGAAGCGAACACTTGGAGCTTTGCAAGACCTTTTGAGGTATTTTCAGAATGAAGTGAATGAAAATATCCAAAAGGTGTACAGTTTCTGTAAGAAAGTTCTTAACGAAGACGAGCGCTGAGCGAAGTCTGAGTTTAGAAACTTGACCCCGATTCTCTCTAGCCGCCCCAAAGCACTAAAGTGCAAGCACGAGATCTCAAGCACCAAGCATCAAATAAATTCCAAATCCCAAATACGAGATCTGAAACAGTATCAAAATACTAAATTCAAAACAGTATGATCTTATAGAACGTAAGAGTGATGTCTAATCTTTGACGTTGACATAAATATCCTGTTGTATATACTGTGGTTATATGAAAACGGTGATAAATATAAAAGCGGATAAAGAGGTAAAAGAAAATGCTCAAAAGGTAGCCCAAGAGCTTGGTCTGCCTCTTAGTGTGGTGATAAACGCTTTTTTGAAGGACTTTATTCGCAATAGAGGTGTCGCTTTTTCGGCTATTCCTCGCATGACTTCCACCTTAGAAAACTTACTGGGCAAGGTTGAGGAGGACATTGCGGAAAACAAAAATATGTCCAAAGCTTTCTCTTCCGCGGAGGAGGCTAATGAGTATTTGGATAATTTATGAAAATAAAATTTCATAAGAATTTTGAGAAAAAGTATAAAAAACTACCGACCAAGCTTAGATCAAAGGTTAAGGATCGAAATAGAATATTTTCTGAAGACCCCTTTGACCCGGTTTTAAATAACCACGCATTGCAAGGTAGATACCGTGGGTATAGAAGTATTAATATTACGGGAGATATAAGAGTTGTTTACCGATTCTTGGATAAGAATAAAGCGTTATTTGTAGATATTGATTCACATAGCAATCTATATAGATAGATCAAAATAAGGAATATAAACTGCTGCACTATGTACTAGTTTTCCTAAAAAGAGCGGGGGAGTTCGGATTAGGCCACTTCTCTTAGTTTAAATCAAGAGGTTGTGTTATAATTAAATAATAAGTCGAGAAGATCTTAAAATAATAAAAAATATTATGAATGAAACAAATAACGTTGCCGAGGTCTTACAGGGATCAATGGCGGATCTCTGGGGTGTCTTTATACTCCATATACCTGTTATTGTTGCTGCTTTGTTGGTTTTAATACTCGGTTTGATCCTAGCGCCTTTATTGGGCAATATAGCTCGCCGGGTTGTTAATTTGACCAACGCCGATCGCTTGGCGGAGCAAGCCGGTCTTGCTGAAGAGTTGAAAAAGATCGGCCTGCAATTTACCATCTCGGGATTAGTGGGGGGCCTTGTAAAATGGTTCTTCCTTCTGGTCTTCTTCGTTGCTACGGTTGATATTTTAGGATGGGATAGATTAACTGATGTTTTGTATGAGCTTCTTTTCTTCGTTCCTGATCTGATAGTCGCCGTGGTCATTCTTACCGTTGGTTTGATCGTCGGTAATTTACTGGACCGAATGATAGTAAAAAAGATAGAACTTTCCAAGGTCTCTATATCACACGGACCTTTGATCGGCGCTTTTGCCAAGTGGTCCATTATCGTTTTTGCCACTCTTACCGCCTTGTATCAGTTAGGTGTGGCGCAGGAGCTTATAATAATACTGTTTGCCGGTTTGGTGTTGACCTTCTCACTGGCTTTCGGGCTTGGGGGAAGGCAAAAAGCCGCCGAGGTCATAGAGCGGCTTGATAAGTCCAAATAAACTAAAAAAGACTCCCTTTTGGGAGTCTTTTTTTTATTCTTTCTCAAAGACTATAGCGTCACCTTTCATTTTAGCTTCCACTTGGTCGCCTTCGTTTATCTTCTCTTCGATCATCTCCATTGCCAGTGAATCCAAGATCTTCGTTTGGATCACTCTTTTGAGAGGTCTGGCACCGAAAACAGGATCATATCCTTCTTCGGCCAAGTGTTCTTTTACCTCGTTTTTTATGTTGAGTTCTATATCTTTTTCTCTTAATTGATCTCTGACATCTTTTATCTGGATCTCCACGATATTCTTGATGTCTTCACGGCTGAGTCTGTGGAAGATTATGGTATTATCAACTCGGTTTAAGAACTCGGGACGGAAATGACCTCTGACTGTCTCCATTACTTTTTCTTTCATTGACCCTTCATCTTGTCCATCCCAGGTGGAGATCACGTCGCTTCCCAAATTAGAGGTCATTATAATGACCGAGTTTCGGAAGTCCACGGTCCTACCTTGCCCGTCGGTTAAGCGACCGTCGTCCAGTATTTGCAGTAATATGTTAAAAACATCGTTATGAGCTTTTTCTATCTCGTCTAAAAGTATTACTGAGTAGGGACGTCGGCGTATGGTCTCCGTAAGCTGTCCTCCTTCCTCGTAACCGACATATCCCGGTGGTGCTCCGATAAGCCGGCTAACCGAGTGTTTTTCCATATACTCCGACATATCCACTCTGACCATCGCCGATTCGTCATTGAACATCGCTTCAGCCAACGCTTTGGAGAGCTCCGTTTTTCCAACTCCGGTCGGACCAAGGAATATGAAAGAACCGATGGGGCGACTGGTCTGCCCCAGACCGGCACGTGATCTTCGTATAGCGTTGGAGACCGCTTTTATAGCTTCTTTTTGACCGATAACTCTTTTACCTAACTCTTCCTCCAGTTTGACGAGTTTTTCTTTTTCTGTTTCCAGTAATCGGGTTACCGGAATGCCTGTCCATTTGGCAATGACCTTGGCGATGTGTTCTTCGGTCACTTCTTCCGGAAGCAGGCGTTTATCTTTGGGTAGCTTGTCCAGTTCTTCTTGGACCTTGGCTATCTTCTTTTCAATTTCGGGGATCTTGCCGTATTTTATTTCCGCCGCTTTTTGAACATTTCCCTCTCTTTCAACTCTTTCTTCTTCGGTGCGCAATTCGTCTATCTGGCTTGATAGATCACGGTGTTGGTCTATGAGGTCTTTTTCCTGTCGCCACTGAGTTTCTAACGCGGAACTTTTTTCTTTAAGATCTGCTATTTCTTTTTTCAGCTCTTCTCGGCGAGCCTTACTGTGTTCGTCTTTTTCTTTTTTCAAGGCCTCTTGCTCTATCTCCAATTGACGCAGTTTCCTTTTAATGTTATCCAGTTCTGCCGGCATACTATCTATCTCCATCTTCAAAGAAGATGTCGCCTCGTCTATAAGATCCACTGCTTTATCCGGTAAGAAACGACTGGTGATGTACCTGGCTGATAGTTTTGCCGCCGCTACTAAGGCGGGGTCGGTGATACGGACGCCGTGGTGCACTTCGTATCTTTCTTTTAATCCTCTTAAGATAGCGACAGTATCTTCAATGGAAGGCTCTTCCACGTATACCGGTTGCAATCTTCTTTCCAAAGCGGCGTCTTTTTCTATGTGTTTTCGGTACTCATTTAAAGTGGTGGCGCCTATCATCCTGAGCTTTCCTCGTGCCAACATTGGTTTTAGCATATTAGCCGCGTCAACGGTTCCTTCCGTATTTCCGGTTCCGACGATGGTGTGAAGCTCGTCTATGAAAAGTACTATTTCGCCTTCGGCTTCCTCTATCTCTTTAAGGACCGATTTCAGTCTTTCTTCGAATTCTCCTCTGTATTTAGCTCCGGCCAACAGCGAGCTTACCTCCATGTTTATAACTTTTTTGTTCTTTAAGGTTGTCGGTACATCGCCGGAAACTATTCTCTGTGCCAGTCCTTCAACGATGGCCGTTTTTCCGACTCCGGGTTCTCCTATCAAGACCGGATTGTTCTTTGTTCTACGAGATAGCACTTGAGTCACTCTTCTTACTTCTTCATCGCGACCTATCACAGGGTCAAGCTTACCTTCGGAGGCGGCTTTGGTGAGGTCTTGGCCATATTTCTCCAAGACCTTGTATTTACTCTCCGGATTTGGGTCTGTTACGTTCATATTTCCTCTTACGTTTTTTAAAGACTCTTTAACATTATTATACAAGACATTGTTTTTTTCCAGAATATTTTTAGCTCTGTCGGAAGAAGAGAGGATGGCCAAAAGCAGATGCTCTGTAGAGATATATTCGTCTTTGTTCTCTTTCATCTCTTTTTCGGCACTCTTTAGGACCTTAGAGGTCTCTCGGGAACTTTGGGGTTCCTGTTCTTGGCCGGAAAGCATCGGCAGTGAAGAGAGTAGTTCGTCCGTTTCCTTCTTTATGTCTTCAAAAGAAGCGCCAACCTCTCTTATAAGTGCCGGTGTGGCGGTGTCTTCTTGCTCCAGTAGAGCTTTTAAAATATGTATCGGTTCCACTTGGGCGTGACGCATTTCCCGTGCTTTGGAAACCGCTTCTTCCAGCGCTTCTATTGTTCTTTGAGTGTATTGTTGATCTGGCATATTAAAAGACTTTGCAATTAATGATCTAGATGTAAATAATATCTCCTTACTTATGAAAACAGTTTTCCTTTAAAAAAGTGTCTTATATTTGGTGTCTTTTTATTTTCTTATAAGCGTCATAAACAATTGATCTGATAAAATGTCTTATACTAGGGGCTTTCTATGAAACTGTTTTAAGATGATCTGTGGTAAGATCATTTATATGAAGGATATCTTAAAAGAGTTCAAAACATTCGCTCTCAAGGGTAGTGTTTTGGATCTGGCGATCGGTATTATCATAGGAGCCGCTTTCAACAGTGTTGTAAGGTCTTTGGTTGATGATATCATTATGCCTCCAGTCGGTTTTTTGATCGGCGAAGTTGATTTTCGCGAGATCTTCTTTGTTTTAGGATCAGAGAAATACGAAACATTAAATGAAGCTCAAGAAGCTGGTGCCGCGACCTTGAATTATGGTATTTTTATAAATGCCTTGATAAGTTTTTTAATAACCGCGGTAGCCGTTTTCTTTTTAGTGAAAGCGATCAACATTATGCGTGAGAATAAAGAGAAAAAACCTGAAGCAACCAAAGTTACCAGACCCTGTCCGTTTTGTTTAACTGATATATCACGCAAAGCAAGCCGATGCCCGAACTGCACGTCAGAGATCAGCTCTTTGGAAGGGAAATAAGATCTTTACGGTTAAAAGTTTGTAACTAGGTAGCATTTTAATGTATCTTTACTAAGAAATAACGTTTTTTATGACATATCTGCTAGATGGACTAGAACTTCAAAAGAAGATCGCGGAGGATATAAAAAAAAGAATAAAAAACTACCCGCGGCCACCTAAACTGGTTATTTTTTCTTCGGATCCTAAACCTGAGTCTCTTGTTTACATAAAAAAGAAAAAAGAGTTCGGAGAAAGCTTGGGCTGTCTGGTTGATCATGTTTCTTTAAATACCTCCACGACGGCGGACAGTATTTTAAATTCCATCCGAGATATGGGACAAGACCCAAGTGTGGATGGCGTTATAATACAACTTCCTTTTAACTCTCACGCCAGAGTATCTGATGTTTTGGACGCGGTACCTCCGGAAAAGGACGTGGATGGTCTT
>JBKHAI010000040.1:0-5453 GCA_046542915.1 Minisyncoccota bacterium
TTTCTTTTATTGTCGGTCTTAACTTCCCAAGCTCTTTCCATCCATCACCCAGGTAATTACAAATTTGACCGGCAACTATGCTTTCAGGTACTCCGGCTTTTTGGGCTGATTTTTTTATCAGAGTTTCGTCAACTCCCTTTTTCTCTTCTATCTCTCCGACCACCTCATCAAAGAAAGGAACAAGTATCTTTTGTGCAATCCTGTCGGCTTCCTTTTCGGTTTCGGTTTTATGTCCATCTTCAAAATCAATAAAGATCTCTTTCTTGTTGTGCTTCAGTATATGAGCCGACTCGTGGAAAAAGTTAAACCAGAAGGTATCCTCATGTTGGTTTTCCAGCTTTAGCATTATGACGGGACGGCCCCCTATCCAAGTGGTGGCACCTCCGAAAAAGGTGTGGCTGATATTAGGAACGTAGACCACGATCACTCCAAACTTAAGACACTCTTGTTGAAGTTGTTTCCTGAACTCTTTCGGTTTTAGTTTGGTAAGTCGTTTAATATTTTCGAGATTTGATTTAAAGCCTTCCTCGTCGTATTCAGCTAGCTCTGGGTCATCAAGATCCTTTTTAGCTTCCTTTTCCCCTATCTTAAGCAGAGCGGCCAGATTATATTGATTGATGTTTTTTCTGTCATACTTCCTAAAAGCCACTCCTAAGATATTTTTATCCTGCACACTGTCCAGAGACGATGTTTCAAAAAAGTCTTTCAGTAAAATAACTATCTTTCTTTTTTCTTCTTTCGTTCTTGCGGTCAATCCTTCTCCCAAACCAAACCTTTGCAGTTCCTTAAAGGTTTTAGCAAGACGAGCTTCAAACAAGTCAACTTCTTCCTCAGCAAGTCTCTCTTCCTTTTGTCGCGCCATCACCCTGTCGTACTCCGACTGCATGCCAAGCCAGAGTTTTGCACTCGGTCTGCCACTAAAAGCTCTTTCCAGTTTAATAGCTATCTCCGGACTGATCGGCTCTCGGCCCTTAACGATCCGGTTTATAGTCTGAACGGTGCAACCAACTTTAGCAGCCATCTTGGCCTGAGTAAAACCCCAAAAGGCCATCTCGTTTTTGAGTGTTTGGCCGGGATGTACCGGAACAGAATCATCCCAACCGTAAAGCCCTTTTCTCTTTTTATCCTCTATATACTGTTTACTGTTTTTCTTGATCATAGTTTTTTGTTTATAAGATCAGTGATAGTCCGCTTCAATTTTTACTATTTCTATACAGGTGATCGTTTCTTTAACATACTGACCATCTCTCAACTCGTACTCTCCAACTGGTTCGCAAATAAGCCGAGCGGGATAGTCAAAATCAATCGCAAAGTATCCCTTTAAATCACCCTTCAGGAAATGTGGCTTAGCACTTTTGGGAATACCTAAAAAACATGGGGCGTGTTTTAACTCGCTCATTCTACAACGACAGATATCACTTGAGGCGACTCGTTTTTCAACATCTTTGCGGACTTTGTTACTCTTCCAAACTATTTCCATAATAGCAAAAAAATAAGAATATTTCAAATCATGTTATTAACATAATATGTTAATAACTTATCAAATATCATGAAATAAATCAAATTAGAGGTTGCTTTTAATCTCCCCCAAGAGCTTCGTGATCTGCTTTTCGGATTCCTCGATGTTTTTTATTATCTCCTCCGGTTCTTGGTGTTCGGTTTTGTCGCCTCCGTTGGGATTTTTAAAGTCCAGATTATAGTTTCTCTTTTCAACCTCCTCGATAGAGACCTTCCAAGCGTTTTCGTTCTCTTCCCTCTTGTTCCACCACTCTCTTACCGGATCAAACTCGACGTGGGTGATGCCACGGTTTTTGGTGTACTGTTTCATTCCTTCCGGAAGAGGTAGCTGGTAGTACCAGATCTCTTCTGTGGGGGTACCTTTCTCAAAAAAGAGAAGATTGGTGTTTACACCGGCGTAAGGATTAAAGACCCCTTGCGGAAGGCGGACAATGGTATGGAGATTACACTCTTGTAAAAGTTTTTGCTTTATTTTAGCTTTCACCCCCTCGCCGAAAAGCGTCCCATCCGGAATAACTATACCCGCCCTTCCGTTTGGCTTTAAAATATGGATAAAGAAATAAAGAAAGAGATCGGCTGTCTCTTTGGTCCTGAACTCACTCGGGAAGTTGCTCTCCACGCCGTCGGCGACCGAGGCTCCGAAAGGCGGATTAGTAACAATAACATCCACTTTATCATTAGGAGTATAATCCGACAGCGGTCGAGCTAACGTATCATCCCTTTTTATATTCTCCGGCACTTCTACTCCGTGAAGCATCATATTGGTAACCGCAAGCATATGAGGTAAAGGTTTGAGCTCGGTGCCGTATATGGATTCCTGTAAGGTCTCACGATCTTCTTTGGTCTTTACGTACCTTTCTTCAACATGTTCCAAGACATTAACCAAAAAACCACCTGTTCCACATGAAGGGTCAAAAACTTTTTCCCCTAGTTGAGGATCCATTACATCAACAATAAACTTGGTCAGAGGTCTGGGAGTGTAAAACTCGCCGTAATCGCCGGCACTTTGGAGCTCTTTAAGTATGGTCTCGTATATATCATTTAAAAGATGGCGATCTTCTTGGCGAGTAAAGTCGATCCTATTTATTTGATTTACAACCTGGCGGATGTTGGTACCGGACTTCATGTAGTTGTTAGCATCCTCAAAAACAGCCTTAATGATCCCGGCGTGTCGGCTTTTACCGTTTGATATCTCTTTAAGTCCCGGAAAGAGCTTCAGGTTAACGAACTCCAGTAGCTCGTCGCCCGTCATCCCTTCCGGATCGGCAGCCCACTTGCGCCAACGGAGTTCTTCCGGCAAAGGTGAACGGTAGTTGTCATCGCGTAGCTCGTAGAATCTCTCTTGGTCATCAAAGATCTTAAGAAAAAGCATCCAAACGATCTGCTCAATACGCTGGCCGTCGCCGGCAACACCGGCGTCTTTGCGCATAATGTTTCTTATGTTCTTAATTAAGTTATCTACGGGCATATTCTATTCTTTCGAAATATTAAAGAGTTTCTCTTGCATATCTTTTAAGGCGTTCATGTATTGATCTCGTCCACCAAAGATGCCATTAACGATATCTATGGGAGTGCCGAACTCGGTAAAGGGAGAAACTTCCAAGTCGCCGATATTATCTACCGCCAAAATCCCCTGATCGGCGTACTTTTCAAGTAAAGCTTCCAAGATCTCTCTAGCTTCTCCTTCATACTTCTCCAACGCTCCTTCTTCTCTGGCCTTTTGAGCCCTTTCCGAACGAGTCATGGGTTTTCTATTAAATGCGACATGTAAGATGGTGTCGAACTCGCCAAAGTTAACTCCGATCTCTTTTTTAAGCTCTTCCAAAGGAATGCCCTTGTCTTCAAGCTCTTTAAGGATTGCGTCTTTACGCTCACTCTCGTTCCATCTTTGTAAAAAGTCATCAAGAGAATGAAAAATCTCTTTTATTCTTTTCTGACTGTAATCAACCAAAGATTCAGCTACGAGTTTACCCGTTTCCGGATCAATGTACTGGATCATTCTGGTAGAAATATTAAAATCAACTCCTTCGATTATCGGTTTGGTCTTCTTTTCTTTTTCGGTTTCTTTGTCGGGATCCAAAAGGATCTCCTGAGCCGGATCGTTCTCTTTCAGCTCTTCGACAGAAAGTGTTTCTTGATCAATCTCTTGGGCGATTGATTCTATATCTTCAGTTTCGTGAATATGTCTTTCTTTACTGTCTTTAATTGGCTCACCGTCAAACTCCGGATCGGCAAACAGACGGGTCGTTCCCCGAAAATCCATAATGGTAAAATAGAATTTACCAAACTCTTCCTTAACTCGCGTTCCTCTTCCGATAATTTGTTTAAATTCGGTCATTGAGTTTATTGGTGAATCAAGAACGATCAGTTTACAGGTCTGCGCATCCACACCGGTAGTTAAAAGTTTGGAGGTGGTAACAATTACCGGATACGGTGATTCAGGGTCTATGAAATTTTCCAACTCTTGCCTGCCATCGGCAACACCACCAGTAATTCGGACGGTATAGCGGTGATTTTTCCCGGAGGCTTCAGGGTTAGCGTTTACAAGCGCCTGCCTCATGCGTTCGGCGTGATCAATGTCAACACAGAAAACAATAGCCTTCTGCATGGGGTCCGTTTCTTTCATAAACTTAGTGATAGTTTCTGCAACAAGTTCGGTGCGGTCTTTGATAATTATGTTCCTGTCATAATCGGCCGAACCGTAAACACGATCTTCTATCGGATTACCATGTTGGTCTTTTACATATTCATTCGGACGCCACTCAATATCTTTATCCAAGATGTATCGCATCACTTTATAAGGTGCCAAAAAACCGTCATCTATCCCCTGTTTAAGTGAGTAAGTGTAGATCGGATCGCCGAAATAGCCGCTACTACTGACGTCTTTATCTTCTTTGGGAGTAGCCGTTAAGCCGATCTGAGTTGCTGAAGAGTAATACTCGAGAATCTCCCTCCAAGCAGAGTTGGCTTTGGCGCTACCTCGATGACATTCGTCCACCACTATAAGATCAAAGAAATCTGGGGAGAACTGCTTAAAAAGCTTACGCTCTTCTTCGTTACTGTGAATTCCCTGATAAAGCGCCACATAAACCTCATAAGCGGGATCAGCAATTCGGCCCTTTATGCGAGTTAGCTTATCTCCAAAGTGGCGGAAATCGCCACGAATAGTTTGTGAAGCCAAGGAGGTGCGATCAACTAAAAACAAGATTCTCTTTTTCTTTCTGGCTTTCCAAAGGCGCCATATTATCTGAAAAGCTGTGTAGGTTTTTCCGGTGCCGGTAGCCATTACAAGAAGAATCCTGTTTTGTCCCCGAGCAACGGCTTCCACCGCCCGATTAATGGCCACCCGTTGATAATATCGTGGAGTGCTCGCAGTCTGTCCTTGATAGTAGTCTTGTAAGACCGCCTCCTCAAGTTCGGAGGTAAGGCCTTTTTGTTCTCTGAAGCGCTTATAGAGCTCTTCAGGTCCGGGAAATTCGTCTTGTTTAAACTCTTTTTCCACCTCACCGGCTACTGACAGGCGATCGTGCTCCAAGAATCCATCACCGTTTGAACTATAAACAAAGGGAATATCCAAAGCTTCGGCGTAATCAAGCACCTGTTGCATACCACTCCCAACGGAATGGGTTTTGTCCTTGGCTTCAATAAGAGCAAGAGGAAGGTTGTTTTTATAGTAAAGAATATAATCGGCACGTTTCTTTTCGCCACGAGAAATCAGACGCCCATGAACGTTTATTCGCCCCTTTGTGAAAGAGACCTCTTCTCGAATCTGAGTATCCAGATCCCATCCGGCTTTTTGTAAAGCGGGAGTTATGTATTTTGAACACACATCTCGTTCAGACAACTTTTCAGACATGTCACTACTATGCCATAATTTAGCGGGTTTTTCTAGGAAAATTAAGTGAAATTACACATTACTTATATTAATAATTTAA
>JBKHAI010000041.1:0-5279 GCA_046542915.1 Minisyncoccota bacterium
CTTCGGCGGTCGGTCTCTGGTTGGGTACCAGATCAATAAAGTGTCTGGTCTTTAGATCAAAAGAAAACAGGTCAGAATTAACCGAGGGATTAAAACGAGCTTCTAATTCTTTCTTGTATATCATAATGCCGTTGATCTTTCTAGCCACTCTTGTCGAGGTCTTTATCACACCTTTGATAATGCATTATTTTTTTCCAGAGTTTTCCGGATTATTGTAAATGTTGAGGTTTTTTATTTAAGATCTGTAGAAGCATTTTATATAAGATTTAAACAGAACTGGTTCAATGGTATTGTTAAGATATAAGCACTGAACAACATTATGGAAATATTATCCTTTTCTCTACTTTTCGTATTTTCTGTTATCGGCATTTTTCTGGCCCTGAAGGTCTTTTTAATGAGGTTTCAGGAAAAAGACGGATCAAGTTCCGTGGCAATGAGTTCTTGCCTTTTCAGTAAAAATTCTTTTTTCCGTTTCTTGGGGGTACCTTTTGATGTTTTAGCCGGCCTATATTTAACGTTCTTACTAGTTCTTGTAACGGGAACTTGGTTTCTGGGGGGTCTTTTTTGGGGTCTTCTTTTTTTGGTGCTTATCTTTGGAGTGTTCTTTTCCATCTATGCTTTGATCGTTCAAGTTGTAGCTGTTCGTGATCTCTGTAAATGGACATTGGCCGGAGCTCTTGTTCCTTTTTTAAATTTAAGCGTCTTTTTAATGTTAGCGCCAATGGATCAAGTCAAAGGATCGGTTCTGTTCCTGTATGAGGAGATGATCTTTACTGCCGTGGTCTTTTCGTTGGTAGGCTCTGTTCTTACGGCCATTTCCTTTTTTGTTTTTCTTTCTTTTATGGAAGACCTTCTTATCTCCAGAAGGGAAGCCGTTGTCCTATCTTTTATTTCCGAAGCGGTTTGGATATTCTTTGCCGGTCTTTTCAGTTTGGTGGTTATCGTCTTCTTACTTACGGAAAGTCCGACCGGTATGCAGATATGGTCTTTGATCCTGGGAGTGACCCTGGTTGCGGGGATCTGTGAACTAACTAAGATAACCCGAATAAGGCCGGCATTGGTAATGGTTTCTTTAAAAAAAGGCGCTAAAGAAGAGCGAGAACTTCTTAAGCGCCTCGCTTTCGGCGTTGAGGCCATTTCTTTGTTGTCTTGGATCTTTGTAACTTTTTTGCTCTTCATGCCCGAAAATTCTTTTTCCGTTCAACAGGTCGCCGGTGTCTATACACTTTCCGTTATCGTGGCTTTTCTTTTAAGTCAGCTTGTTATTCCTGATCCATATGAAAAACCTTAATAAAATAAAAGATCTTTCCCAAAAAGTTTTTGCAGAAATAGAGAATAACGACCTTTCCAACGCGGCCGCGGCACTTTCTTTTAGGGCACTAATGGCCATAATTCCGACCTCTGTCCTGGTCGTTTTAGTTATAGGTGCGATCTTGGGTCAAGAAGAAGTATCGGAGTGGCTTTTTTTAGTACTGGAGAATAACTTCGGTACCGAAGTCGTGGTCTTGGAGAATGCTTTAGAAGGAACCTTTGGTTTAATGACCGGCGCCTTTTTCTCGTTTGTTATTTTAGTGGTGGTTCTGTGGTCTTCCGTCAGTTTGATCCACCACACAAGAAAGAGATTTTTTATTATTTTTGGTTTGAACATCTCGGCTCATGGTAGACTGAAACAAAGTATCAAATCCAGAACTCTGTCATTTCTTTATACTCTTTTGACCTTTGTTCTAATAATGGTCATCATTATAAGTCAAGGTGTTATAGGGATCCTGTCCGGATTACTGACCGAGACCTTTGAGCAATTCAATGTTCCGATACTTTACCAGGTTGTTAGATCCATACCTTTCTTTATATTGATAGTTTCGGTATTTGGTTTGATCTATTGGTTCATGTCAGCCGGAACACTGCGATTTCGGCCAATATTAATAGGCAGTTTAACGTCATCGGTTCTTTTCATAATATTTAACAGCCTTGTTTCTTTATACACTTCCTATGCTGTCAATATGGGGCTATTCGGGGCTTACAGCTTTATTATCGTTTTGCTGGTATGGTTTTATTATTCCGCGTACACTCTTTTCTTGGGAGGTATAGTGGCTTCCGTTGTCGGTAAGAAACAACTCAAAAAGGCCAATAATTCTAAAACTGTGTATATTTAAGTTGTTATCTTATCCATTTTTAGTTACTCTAGATAGTATAAGGTTAATTTAATTAATGTTTCTGTGCTTTTTGGATCGAAGAAGTCGAGACCCGCAGGGAACATGAAAATTTTGGCGTATCTTATAAATGCAAGCGAGAAGATGTTATACTTTGATATTTAAAATTGACGATGATCGAACTTGAACCTCAAATTCTTCTTACCAACGTTGTCGCGGCGGGAATGATCATATTAAACCTGGTGTTTGGTTTCGCCGTCTTTTATAAAAGTGTGCCACGGGAATTGAAGATAGTGACCTTGGGGATATCTTTGGTCACGGTTTTCTTTATCTTTTTCTTTGTTATGGGGTTCAATGTTCGAAGTCCGGAGCTTTCTCTTCAGCTCTTTTCTTTTTCCGCGATCGTCTTTTTGTTAGGCCCGCTTGTTATCCATCTGATACTGGCTGCTTTTAGAGTGGTAAGAAGTTCCAATAAAAAAAAGCTACTGTCTTTCTTTTATTTGTTGGCCGTTGGATTGACTGGATCGGTAATCGCCTATCCTCAGTATTTTTTGGATACTCCCAGGGAAGGCCTGGCTTTCCCTAATGTATTTACCGGTGGTGAGTATCATATAGTTTCTCCGGTCTACTGGGGGATAATTTTGGTTATGGTCTTAACCGCTTTGGTTACAGTTTTTTTACGTGCTCGAGAGCAGGATAATCTGGTAACTGAAAGCAAGGTTCTATATACGTTCATGGCTGTTCTGGTTGGCGGCGGTTTTGGTGTTTTGGGAATATTAACGGCTTATCAATTCGATGTAAGTTTATCGAATTTTCTATTTTTCGGCCTTTTTATAATACCTTTGACCTATGGAACCGCTTCCAGACATGTTAACGAGATCGCTTCCGTTTTGAAGAGAGTTTGGATATTTTTGCTTTTATCTATAATGATCGCTTTTTCTTTCGGTGGAATAGTTTCCATAAATAATTGGTTTACCGCTATGGCGCCCGGTTTTCCTCAATGGGTGGTTCCTCTGATGTCATCATTTTTTTCCGTGGCTTTATTAATGTATTTTTGGTATACCTATACCGATACTGAAGTTCTGAAATATGAGTTCATATCAGTAGTAACTCATAAGTTCCGCACTCCACTGACTCGAATAAAATGGTCGGTGCAGATGTTAAAAAACGCCACCGATGAAGAAGAAAAGACCATGGCCGCTGAAGAGATCGCGGAATCAGCTCAGAAACTGGTAGATCTAACGGATATTCTTGTGGACGCCAGTAAGATGGAAGGGAATGCCTATCAGTATAAGTTTAAGGTCAGGAACTTGAACTATATCGTGGAGCAGGTCTATGATTCGGTTAAGGACAGAATGGAAGACAAGGATATTAAATATAGTTATACCTACGATGACAGTCTCTCTAAGATATACGCCGATGATCAAAGATTAAAACTGGCTTTACAGATACTTTTCGAAAACGCTATTAGTTACACCCCGAAAGGAGGTTCTGTTTCCGTCAATATATCCAAAAAAGCCGATTCTATTATTTTTTCCATAACCGACACGGGCATAGGAATAAGTACTAAAGAGCAGAATTATATCTTTTCCAAGTTTTACAGAAGTCAGCGGGCCAAGCTTGCCGATCCTAACGGAATGGGGATCGGTATCTTCATGGCCAAGAAGATCATAGAACGCCATGAGGGTAAGATCTGGGCTACCTCACCGGGCCCTAATAGTGGTTCAACTTTCTGGGTCTCATTCCCTAACGCGGCTCACTGATGGATCTTTCGGCTATTGATCCGAGTTAAGTATCTCTGGATACGAAGTTGATCTTTTGATGTGGTAGATAACATCTTTTCTCTCTACTACCACGTTCCAGTCACTTATCAAAGCGTGACGGTATAAATTCTTGTTGGGATTAAAGCACAGTGGGTGTTCCACCATCTCCAAGAATGATATGTCGCCCTCGGTATCACCGACACCAACTGAATCCTTAAGGGTTAGATCTTCTTTTTCCACGGCTCTTTTGACGATGTTCGCTTTGTTGGCTATCAAATGAAGTTCTCTGACCTCTCCCGTAAGCCGATCCTCCGGTCCCAGTTCATATATCCTGCCGTAAACCTTGTCAAAGTTAAAATTATTACAGAATTCATCAAGAATTCCTTTGGGAGATTGAGAGATCGCTAGGAGATAGTAGTTATTTTTTTTTAATTTTTCCACCAGTGATCGGGTGTAGGTATATGTTTGCCATTTTTGTTCTTCAACCACCATTCTTCCGACTTCCATAAAATCCCGATATTTTATCCCTTTTATGGAGTCACTGTAAGTTTTGATAACGGCGTTAATATAGTTTTCATAACTCCCTTTTCTTTCCATCCATTCCTGTTTCTCCTTGTTGAATCCTTGGTAAGAATCTTCAGGAAGTATCTTCTCTTCCATCAGTTTCTCCACCAGCTCTATTAAGAGACTGGATCGAAACAATGTTCCGTCTATGTCAAAAATGGCTACTTTTTGTTGTTTATTTTTCATTTGAAAATATTATATCATGTATTATGTATTGAAAGACGGTTTGAAAGGGATATTACTAAAAACAAGATCAATTATCATCGGTCAGTTTGCCGAAAGAGGTCGTTGTTTTGTAATGATCGAAGATCTTAAAAATGGGGAGGTTAAAATATACACAACCCTGTGTATTGTTTTCTGTTTTTAGATGTTATTATAAAAAGCGACGGTTACGAGCATATTAAATAAAAATTTTATACTTATTTAGTTATTATTATGAAAGAAAAGAAACATTCTCTTGAACAAACGCCGGCAGCGCAGGGAAATAAGACGGTTGTTTCTACCATTAAGCCGATGCGGACTTTTGTAAGTGATCTGGTTGATCTAAAGAGGGAAGGAAATCTTGATGAGGAAACCATTCGCAAGCTTTCTGATAAGATCCAAGAGAGTGTCCACAGAAAAGAAGAAAGTACTATTCCTCCTCAATCAAAGACAGTTGTCTTCAAACCGGAGGGTGAAGAAACAACATCTGAAGAAGATCTCTCTGGTAAGGATGCTCCGGCCGCCGAAGTTGAAGCTCCTCCCGATACAGCTCCACCGAAACCTGAAGCGCAAGAAGATGCAGCTCCACCGAAACCTGAAG
>JBKHAI010000042.1:0-5270 GCA_046542915.1 Minisyncoccota bacterium
AAATTAAAAACCCCCGCTTAAGCGGGGATCTTTAGTGCGCGGGCGACCGGATTTGAACCGGCGATCTCCTCCGTGACAGGGAGGCGTCGTAACCTGGCTGGACCACGCCCGCATAACTGAGTATTTTAAATAAAAATCATTTTATTTTCAATACCCTGTAAGGAAAAAAATTTCCTTGTGCCGGCGGCAGGACTTGAACCTGCGACCTGGAGCTTATGAGTCTCCCGCTCTAACCACCTGAGCTACACCGGCATTTATGATCTTGATAGATTGTAGCAGAAAATCTTATCTTGTCCAAAAATTTTGGAAAAGATCCTTATTTTTTCGATTTTCAGCTATAGCTTTGTTGCGAAGGTTAAACTCTTTTCGGAAACCCTAGGTTTTCGACGTGATCTAAAGCAAGGTCTCAAGTTACGACCTTTGTTTGCGGGAAAGCGAGCGTTTTCCCGACTGATCGGCCTCTTTAAGCAAAAGAACACCTTTTTCAAGGTGTTCTTTTTACTTGTTGCGGAGGCCGGATTCGAACCGACGCCTGGAGGTTATGAGCCTCCCGAGGTACCACTCCTCCACTCCGCTGTTCGCTATTTTACACAAAAAATGGAGTTTTAGCAAATAAAAAATTTACGAGAGTGGAAAATTATTGTGCTTGCCCTTGCTTTTATATGAACTTGAACTCTTCAAAAACCGAGCGATAAAGGTCAACAACTCTTTCGGCTTCTCTTTTACTCAAAACAAAGTCTGAGTCATGTGCTATACGATTCCTGAGTTTATGGGCCTTCCAGGCGTTTTCTAAGGTGGAAAAGTCGCTTTTCTCCACTTGTTTTAGTTTTCCGGCTACGGTCTCGGCGGTATATCCCATTTTATCCAAGAGTTCGTCCAAAATGGTGTCGGCTTCCAAGATGGCTATCCTCCAATCATTGGGATGTTCCGATCGGATGTGGTCCAGGATCCTGTTCCAGCGTTCGTTCTTTTGAGGTTCTGTGAAAGAGATCTGTCTTTGTGCTGAATTTTCTTGTTCACGTTGCAAAAGAATGTTGATCTTGTAGCTGTAATAGCTATAAAAGAAGATGGAGACGACTAACATAAACATTAAAATTGATACCGGATAGACCAAGTTCTCCAAAAAAGAGTAGAAAAATGACTCCAGTCGCCAAATATCGATGTTGGCTGATAGAAAAGAAAAGAAGAAGACCAAAAGCAGTAAGGGCAGAAGATAATATGCCATCTCGGCCAAAGGGGTGACCGGAGTAGGTGTTGGTTTTTTCTCTTGGTCGGGCATAAGAGTTTTTATGAAATTTTATGATTTTTTCTCAAAATTCTTTCCGATGGAAAAAAGGGTATCTTCTTTTTTCCAAGGCGCTATCAGCTGAAAACCGGCGGGAAGCTCGGATCCTTCTTTTTTTATATATCCGGCCGGTATTGAGATGGCCGGTACTCCGGCTATATTGGCCGGTACCGTGAAAACATCCGCCATATACATCTGCAAAGGATCTTCGCTTTTTTCTCCTATTTTAAAGGCCGGGGTCGGGGTTGTTGGTAAAGCAACGGCGTCAACCGGATCTTCTTGTGAGAAGATCCTTTCCAGGTCGGAAACCGCCAGACGTCTTACGGTATAGGCCTTGTTATAGTATGTATCATAATATCCGGCTGAGAGGACATAGGTTCCCGCCAAGATCCGTCTTTTGACCTCTTTACCGAAAAGAGAACGTGTCTTCATATACTCTTCCAGAAGATCCTCTCCTTCTATCTTAACTCCGTAGCGCATACCGTCAAAGCGAGCCATATTGGAGGAAACTTCGGCCTGTACCAGGACGTAATAGGCGTTTAAGGTGTATTCAAAATAGGGTAGCTCTATTTGTTTTACGGTGTACCCCTTTCTTTCCAGTTCGGCTACATTTTTTTCAAAATTATCCACCACTTCCTTTTCCACTCCTTCTTTTTTAACAAGGTGCCAAGGAACGCCGATAACTTCCTTCTTATTACCGACTTTTATATTTTTTTCGTCTTCGTAAGTGGTGGCATCAAGAGGATCTTTTCCTTTAATAGAGTTAAAGAGTATTTCACTGTCAACGACGGTGTTTGTCAGGGGTCCTATCTGATCCAGAGAAGAGCCCATGGCGATCAGGCCGAATCGGGAAACCGCTCCGTAGGTTGGCTTGAGTCCCACGCATCCGCAAAAAGAGGCCGGTTGTCTTACTGAACCGCCGGTGTCGGAGCCCAAGGCTGCCAGAGCCATTTTTGAGGCTACGGCGGCGGCCGCTCCGCCGGATGATCCTCCCGGTACCCTTTGAAGGTCGTGTGGATTCTTTGTCTCTTTAAAAGCCGATTTTTCCGTGGAAGCCCCCATGGCAAACTCGTCCATATTGGCGCGTCCCAGAAAGACCGCTTTTTCCTCTTTTAGTTTCTTGATGACGGTGGAGTCGTAAGGGGCCGTATAATTTTCCAAGACCTTGGAAGCGGCGGAAACCGATCGGCCTTTGATCAGAATATTGTCTTTGATCGCCAAAGGAATGCCGGTCAAAGGCGATGATCCACCGGCGTCAATTTTCTTTTGGGCATCTTCGGCTTGTTTCTTAACGTCTGAAAAGACCTCCAAGAAGGCCGAGATATCATCCTCCTTCTCTTTTATCTTATCTAAATATAGATCACAGAGCTCAACTGCACTGATCTTCCGCTCCTTAAGCGCTTTTTTTGTTTCTTCCAAAGTAGTGGTCATCATATTTTACTGTTCCAGTATTCTTTTAACCGCCAAATAACCTTTTTGTTTTTCAGGGAATTGTTTTATTATTCCGTCTTTGTCATCTGAAGGGTCTCTTTCGTCACCGCGGGTAACATTGCGGTGTTCACCGGCCGCCGTATCCGAGGAAGCGTCTATGAATTCGGAGACCTCTTGGATCTGGCCAACATAATTTAACACCTTCTGGAAATCATTTTCCAGACCCTTTTCTTCTTTTTGGGATATCTCTACCCGGGCCAGTTGGGCCATCTTTTTTACCTCCGTTCTTTCCATAAGTTGAATATTATCATTTTATGACCTTTAGTTCTAGCCGGAGCTTACAAGTTCCAAAAGATCTTCTTCATTGAGCGTCTTAACTCCCAGTTTTTCGGCTTTTTCCGCTTTACTTCCGGGTTTATCACCCAGGACCAAAAAATCCGTCCTTTGTGAAAGGGAACTTGATATTGATCCTCCCTTGGCTCTTATTAACTCTTTAGCTCTCTCTCGCGACATCTCTGATAGAGTGCCGGTCAGGACAAATGTCTTACCTTCAAGACTCTGATCCGTTGCAGGGCTATTATCTTCTACGAGCTTGATCTGTTTGAGGAGTTCTTTTAAGGTTCTTTGATTCTTTTCATCGTCAAACCACTCTTTCAGTGCGGATGCCACGATAGGACCAACTCCTTCAATTTCTTCTAGTTCCTCCTTGGGGGCTTTTTCTATCTTTTCAAGGGTCTGGAAGTGGTCACTGATGATACGGGCGGTCTCCTCGCCGACGTGGGGAATTGAAAGAGAGACCAAAAACCGCGAAAGGGTGATCTCTCGGGAGTCATCTATGGCTAAGAGAAGATTTTCCGCCGCCTTTTCCGCCAGTCCGGGGAGCTCCTCTAAGTCTCCTTTTTTTAAAGTAAAGATATCTGCGTAAGTGGCGATCAGGCCGGCGTCCAGTAATTTGTCTATTACTTTGGGACCCATTCCGTCTATATTAAAAGCTTTTTGGGAGACGAAGTGGTGGAATTTTTGCCTGACAACCTCGCCGGAGTCGGTCTCGGCGCATTTGTAAGCGGCTTGACCGGGTATTCTCTCTATACTGCCGTCTCCTCCACAACCTTCCACTTTTTTGGGGAAAGTAATGGGTCTTTCTTTTCCGTCTCTTAATTCTGTCACCACCTTTACTATATCCGGTATAACGTCTCCGGCTTTTTGGATTATGACGGTGTCCCCGAGGCGGACATCCAGCCTCTTTATTTCGTCTTCATTATGCAAGGTGGCTCTGGAGACGACGGAACCGTCAACCGTTACCGGTTTCAGTTTGGCGACCGGGGTGATAACACCGGTTCTGCCGACCTGAAAGGTAACGTCTTCGATTACTGTTGTCGCCTGTTCTGCCGGGAATTTGAAGGCGATGGCAAAACGAGGGGATTTAGAGGTGTAGCCCAATCTTTTTTGTAGGTGGACCTCGTTTACCTTAATGACAACCCCGTCCACCAAGTAGTCTTCTTTTTTCGATCTCTTCCGCCATTTTTCCCAGTGCTCTATGGCTTCTTCAATATCGTTGCAGAGTGCGTAATTGGGGTTGGTCTTAAACCCCAATCTTTTTAAATTCTCCAACTCTTCCAACTGAGTCTCGGAGCGGATCTCTTCGGTTTGGCCTATGTCGTATATGAAAGAGTCAAGATGTCTTTTTGAAACGATGCTCGGATCCAGTTGTCTGATGGTGCCGGCGGCGGCGTTTCTGGGGTTAGCAAAGGGTGGTTCTCCTTTTTTCTTTTTTTCCGAGTTTATTCTTTCAAACTCCCGCTTTCCCATCCAGATCTCTCCTTCAACCACGATATCTATTTCTCGGGTAAGAAGTAAAGGGATGGACCTGATCTTCTTAATGTTTTCCGTGACATCTTCTCCGGTCCTACCGTCGCCTCGGGTAACACCGCTTTCTAATATTCCTTTTTTATAACTCAAGACTATCTTAAAACCGTCTATCTTGAGTTCTGAGACGTAGCTCGGTTTTGTTTTGATATTTCGTTCAACTCTTTCGGCGAACTCTAGTACCTCTTCTTTGGTAAAAGCGTTGCCGAATGACCACTGGGGAACAGTGTGCTCAACCTTTTTAAACTGCGAAAGCGGAACCCCTCCGACCCTCTGGCTGGGGGAGTCGGGAGTTTTTAGATCCGGAAAATATTCTTCCAGTTCTATGAGTTCTCTCATTAAAGAGTCATAAGCGGCATCTGAGATCTTGGGGTCATCAAGCACATAGTAGTTATGATCGTGTTCTCTTATTTCCTTTCTAAGTTTCCGTACCCTTTTTTCGGCTTCTTTTTTGGTCATCTTTTTCATATAAATGCTATTTTAACACGGACTGCTTTGATTTTGTTGAAGACCTCTTTAGCTTGGTAATCAACATAAACACTGTTGCTGTTTATTGCTTTAAGGGATAAAATTATTCTATGCGTCAAGGCGGATTTACTTTACTTGAGCTTCTGGTGGTCGTTGCCATTATAGGAGTGATAGCTTCTGTCACATTTGTCAGAAGTGACCTTATGGAGTCGGACGCCGA
>JBKHAI010000004.1:0-26075 GCA_046542915.1 Minisyncoccota bacterium
TCATAACATTATCAACCAGATCCATCATTCCTTCTTGGGTCATGACCATAAAATCATCATCTTCTCCTTCACCTATCCCGCGAGTCTCCCGCAAGGTCGCTTTGATATCAAAGGCAGCTCGGTCAACGTTAGAAGGGTTATCCACTCTGACATAGAATTCGTCAAATTCGTCCTTGCCTGTTAAATAAGTTTGCACTGTCGTATAAGGAATGATAATAACGGTGTCCATATCCAACGGACCAATATTGCCCCTTGGTTCATAAACACCTACTACACGAAAGCGATTTCCTTTTATATCGATCTTCTTACCCAAAACCTCCCTTGATTCAAAAAGTTCTTCTTCAACCCTACTACCAATGACCGCCAACCTCTCCTTGTTTTCAATATCAAGATCCGAAAAGTTGATACCTTTATCCAACTTCATATCATAAGTCTCGGTAAAAAAGACGGCATCAGTACCGATAATGACCCCGTCTTTATATGACTGCCCTTGATAACTCAACTTCTGTTGCACAATGGCGGCCGGAGCAACCTTTTCCGCATTTGGAACATTGAACTTATCTCGAAGGGCCTCTAGATCATCTGAGGTCAAAAGTTCTCTAAAAAAAAGATCGGTAAAGCCACTTTCCATATCACCCGGACTGACCACTATGGTATTGGCTCCCATTTGGTCTATCTCTCCCATTATGAGATCAGTAGCACCCTCACCGATGGACATAACGGCAATTATGGCCGCCACTCCGATCATTATTCCCAATATGGTTAAAAAGGTTCGGACCTTGCGGGCTGCAATATTGGATAAAGCTGAAAATATAAGAAACTTCAATTTCATATCCTTGAAAGTAAATAAAGTTCTGAACCCGATCTAACCAAGTACTTCATCACTCCGAACCCTACCGTCTTCGATCTGTATTTCTCTTTTAGCAAAACTGGCAGTGTGCTCATCGTGGGTAA
Source organism: Minisyncoccota bacterium (assembly GCA_046542915.1). Taxonomy (GTDB): domain Bacteria; phylum Patescibacteriota; class Minisyncoccia; order Phycocordibacterales; family CSBR16-193; genus SKVL01. The sequence goes on from JBKHAI010000004.1 coordinate 955, forward strand.
TAAGGACAATGGTATGCCCTAATTCTTCATGAAGGTTCTTTAAAGTATTCATAACCTCTCCACCGGAGACCGAATCCAGATTGCCGGTGGGCTCATCAGCAAGTATCAAATTGGGCTTATTGACCAAAGCCCGAGCAATGGCGACCCTTTGCTTTTCACCGCCGGAGAGTTTCAGGGTCTGATAATCACTGCGATGTTCCAAGCCAACCCTTTTGATCGCTTGACGGATCCTTTCATCCCACTCTTTTTCGGGACGAGTGGAGTATAAAAGAGGTAGGCGCACATTCTCAAAAACAGTTGACCGCCCCAGTAGATTAAATGACTGAAAAATAAAACCCAGCTCTTTATTGCGAATATCCGCTATCTCTTCTTCAGAGTATTCGCTGAACTCCTTCCCTTGAAATCTGTAATTACCCGAGCTGGGCATTGCCAAGAAACCCAAAATATGCAGAAGAGTTGATTTACCGGAACCGGAAGGGCCCCTGATCGAAACAAATTCTTTCTTATCTATTTCAAAAGATATATCGTGCAGGACATCCGTTACCACCTCGCCGGTCTGAAATGATTTAGAAACATTACTAACTTCAATAAGCATACTATTTATTAGAGATCACTTTCTTGATCTTCCTTTACGGGCAGTTTTTCAAGATCGGCATCTTCGGCATAGGTCACGACCTTTTCACCTTCCTTTAAACCCGAAAGTATCTCCACCCAGCCGTCACTGCCTCTAAGCCCTCTTTCCACTTCTCGGTACTCCAACACCCCTTCTTTTATAACCCGAACAAAGCTACCCTCGTCTCTTTGAACGACCGCTCTCCCGGGGACCGTCAAGACATCCTCTCTTTCTTCGGTCAAAATATCAAGATCGGCGTTCATTCCCACTCTTATACGCTCATCAAGGTCTTCAAACTCTAAACGTGTTTTAAAAGTGGCAACACCTTCACGATCAACCGCTACCTTGGAGATATTGACCACTTTGGCAGTGAACTCTTCCCGTGGGAAAGCATCCAGACTAACTTGAGCCTGATCTCCGACACTTAAATTGGCAACATCAACCTCCGGGATCCAGATCTTTAAATGACGCTTTTCTTCCGTTGCTAAAGAGAACACCGGATTACCAGGAGAAGTGTTCTCTCCGACAGAGATATGCTTGGTATGAACCACTCCGGAGATCGGAGCCTTAAGAGTTGATCTTTGTAGTTTAACATTAGCCGCTTGCAAAGCCGCCTTAGCTTGCTCAACCTGAGCTTCTTGAGCTTCTATTTTCTCCGGTCTTGCTTCCTGGGTAGTTGCTTCAAACTCTGATCTTGCCGTCTCATAATTCCTTTCGGCTTCTTTTAACCTTCTTTCCGCTTCCCTGACAGCACGATCTCGGTTTTCTTTAGCTGACTCATAGGCCTGTTTTAATTCCGGATACTTCACTGAATCTTTGTTGGGTATCTCAACCGTCCACTCTATCCCCCAGTGTCTTGCAAAATTAGACGGGAAAAGTATATAAAGCCCCTGTTTGCCCAGAGGTTGAGGAATAATAGTAGATACTTTACCGGTGCCGTCAGATTCTAGATCGGTCTCATAGCGGAAAGAATAACCACTATCATTACTTGACCTATAAAGAGTTATTCGGTACTCGCCTTCTTCTAAGCCGGTAAAAGTACCGGAAATGGAGGGTGGTTCATAGCTATAAGAAGTAGGTCTTTCTTCGCTTGTCAGTCTGGCTTGAAGGTCAGTTGTTAAAAGTGTTTCTTTAGCATCTTTGACCTGCTGGTCATAATTCTCCTCAACATCCACCATATTCTCTTCAGCATTTTGTAAAGCGGTTTCGGCGGATCTCAGCTTTGATTCCGCCGCATCACGACTCTCACTCGTCAAGCCGGCCTGCATCTCTTCCAGGGATGCTTGCGCCGCCTTGAGATCTGCTTCCGCTTTTTGCACTTCTGTTTCTACAAGATCGGTATCCAACCTGGCGAGAGTCTGACCTTCTTCAACCTCCTCTCCCTCGGAAACCAAGACCTCCTGAACGGTACCGGAGACATCAAAAGAGAGGTCTATCTCTTCATCCGCCGCCACTCTGGCTGTTCCGCTAACCTCTTCAAAAACATCTCTCCTTGCAACTTCTTCAACATCAATGTCCAATTCTTCCTCGTTGAGAAAACTCCAACCCACCAAAGCTACCACTATCAAGATCGGTATCCAAACTATCGGTTTTTTAATAAAAGACAAGACCATCTTCATAATTTATAATTTTACCACAAATTAAGAAACACAAAACGGACAATTAAGATAAAACGGTCTCATATTCTAGAATATGAGACCGTGATCATTTTAGCTATTTTCCAGTAAGTCTTATCTTTGGCATTTGTCCATATTTTTTCCTATCTTTTTTCTTCTTTCAGCTCGGGAGTTTCTTCCGATAAGATAACTCTGAAAGTCTCCCTTCCGATAACTTGACCTCTTTCGGTTTCCACCGAGACCCTCCATTTGCCGGGAATAACCTCATCAGTGTAAGAATAACCGCGGTAACCCTCATCTCTGCCGCCGACAATGGGAAACTCTATACGACTTTTATTCACCCATTTACCATTTTGGTAATACTGCCAGTTATGAACTATATTCGCCTCTAACTGAGCCGGGGCAAAAACAGCCGAGAAAAAATAGATCCGTCCATCATCTGTTACTTTTACCCTCTCCCCGGGCCGGAGAATGTCAAGAAAGCTTTGTTCTTCAACCTTGACCCGATACCCGTCCGTTTCCTTTTCCACAAAATGAAGAACTTCTCCCGATCGAAGAGAAAGCGGCACCGGCGGGATAATGTTCAGAAAATACAAAACATTTATCACAACGAAAATGACCCCTATCATAGAAGCGAACTTTTTTTTATCAAGGCGGATCTCCGGCAGAAAGTATGACAGCCCTTTAAGGTATAAGAAGATAATAACAAGACTTAATAAACCGGCCAGTAAAAATATATGAACCCCCAGACTGCCTACCAAAAAAGGAAGTATCAATACCGACAAAGAAAAAGTAATAAAAAAGTATACCCCGATCTGAACCTGAAGTCGGAGATAATAACGCTTTAAAAGATCATTAGATAAAACTAAAGCGATTATCAATAAAATGAAAGGCCAACTGGCAAAAAAGGAACTTGAAAACCAGTAAAATATCAAACAGGCAGACAAAAGCGCACCGAAAGTGTACTGCAGGATAAGTGGTGAAAATACCCTAATGAGCCTGGTGCCCCATCTTCTTAAATATCCTCTGTCGTAAATACGAATAAAGAAGATGACCGAACCGGAAACCAGAAAATGGATGAACAAAATAGTGAAAGCGAACTGAAAATTTATAGAACGAAAAAGCAGAACATCCGTAATAATACCCAAAAATAAAGCCCCCGGGATGAGAAAACGCTCATACCTTTTATAATAATAATTGAGTTTTTTAATTGAGAAATACTTATCCAAAAAACTCATAAGATCAAAAAATAAAATAATTAAAGATCGTCCGCTACAAAAAGCCGGCTAAGTTCCTCTTTTTTCTTGGGGTCTGCTTTGGCTTGCATTAACTCCAAGGCCACACCTCGGTCGGAGAATCTCTCATCGAAAGCAAGATCCAAAAGCTCATCAAAACTAACTTTCTTTAACTTCACTCTTTCTCCATGATCCAGATCTTGTTCTTGTCTTTTTTCCAAACCTTTAGCAACGAAAGTAAAAACCGCCCAATCAACCTTAGAAACCGGTTGTTCCGCTCTCCACAGAACAAATTCATGAGCTTCAAGTCCGGCCTCTTCTAAAAGTTCCCTTTTAGCGGCCGTTAAAACCTCTTCTTCCTCATCAACCCTTCCTCCTATACTTCTTATGGAAGAAACTTTTCCGGGCTGTTGCTCCTCCGAGAGTAGAACATCGCCGTCGGCGAGAACCGGAAAGACAGAGACCGTATCCGGTCTTTTAACTTTTTCAAAGATCTCTAAACTTCCGTCAAACATCTCCTGTTTCCATTGATAAACCCCAAAAAGCTCTCCCTTGAATACCAATTCGGCATCATCAGGAATAGGTTGCGGAGATTCAGGTCTTTCTATATCCATAATTTATTTATTTTCCAACTTTGTTAAAGTTTCCAGATTATTAAGCATTCTAAGGAAACGAGGGAACCGTGCCATAGGACGAAGAAAGCGCAGAACCGCCCCCGACATTAAAGAAGCGCTGATAGCACCTTTGGAAAGAAACTCCAACGAAACCATCACTCCCTGAAAAGCTCTCATTATAAAAAAGAAAGGAATAACCGCGATTATCTCCAACCAGTAATAACGAAGAAAAGAACCGGCACTCTTAGCTCTTCGGAACTTGAACAAAAGATCAATTACCAAAAGAATTATTATAACGTTATCCAAGGCATTTAAATAAGAGTCGTATGCCTCTAATATCTCAGGATAGAGGAACTGGGACAGAATGGAAGCAAATAAAAAGACCAGAGCAAAAGGCACGGTTCTGTCGATAGCGCTCTCAATTGACTCAATGTGATTTTTCGGTTTGGGTCTTTTTTTCTTAACTTTAGTAGATCCGAAAAGTAAAAAGATCTGCTCCAACAAAAAGACCATTATGGCCAGAGAAACAAAAAAAGCAGCTAGTGCCATCAAGGTTAGAAAGAACTCTAAAAAACCGTAATCCCCCAGTATGAAACCGAAAAGGTAAGCCACCGCCGGCGGATGCATCATATTCAAACCGGCCAAAAGAACCACCAAAGTGGTAACTCCGACACCGATCTGCAAAAGCGCTGAACTTTCAAAAAAATAACCGGAGACGACCCCGATGGCGGCGGCGACAATATAACCGACAGCAATCGTCTTCGGCTGTCCCGCCCTGGAGTTAGACTGAAAAACAACAATAGTGGCCGTCGCCGCCATAGAGGCGATCGCGATACCATGACCGACCGCTTCTTCAAAAATGCTAAAGACCAAAAGCATCAAGCCGATCGTGGAAGCAACCAAGACACCGGCGGCGATCGTACCTCTGTTTATTCTGTCCATCATTCAAAAACCTAAAATAAAAGATATCACTTAACAAAACTAATCTTCAAACATATGTATCCGATACTCATCGATGGCCCGTTGATCCATATCATAGAAATATTTGTCCTTAGCGTGAAGGTCGGTTGCCAGCTCCACTCCAACGAAACGCCAATGCCATGGTTCAAAGATATAAGAAGTATTACCTTCCGGATAAGAAAGCACGAAACCGTACTTATGAGCGTTTTCTTTAAGCCACTGAAAAGCTTCAGTTGCTTCAAAACCAGATAGTGCACCTTCCAAATGTTCATTGGTCAGATCAACAGTCGTACCCAACTGATGCTCGGAATAACCTTGAGGTGCCGAAAATTGCCCGGCCTCCTCCTTTCCGTAAATAACATTGTATTTATTCTTTAACTCTGTCTGTTCCTCAAAAGAGCGGTAACCGGATACAACCCTGAGGTCAACCCCGGCATCTTCGGCATCTTCCAGCATCTCTTTCAAAAATGGCCAGGCATCAGTATGAAAACGAGCCTCCTCCCTGGTAGGAGCCAGAAATCTCTCCGGTATATCCCTCAGTTTCTCCGGTTTATAATTCTCGCTAAGGAAGTAAACTTTGGAATATTTTCTTAAAAGCTCCGGATCTATCTCCTCCAAACGCCTCATGGTCTCTATCTCTCCGGTAGCTTCTTCTAGTCTTTCCCCCAAAGACTCAGAATACTTAATTTCTTCGTCGAGATCTTCTCTTAAGTTCTCGTTGGCCTCGATCAGATCATTCTTTTCTCTCTCAAGTCCTTCTATTTCCGATTCCAACTCCCAAACCAGACCCCTAGCATCAACCGCCCTTTCTTTGATCTCCACATTCAATGAATATATCTCTAGAAAAGCCAAAGCCGAAAGGCCGGCAATTAACGTCAACATAATTACCTTTAGAATCGGAAGCATAGAACTTCCAGTCCTGCTTTTTTTAGGTTTGAATACGGGATCTTCCATAAAGTGGCATTATAACACGAACTGTCAAAAATCTTCAGCAGGTCTTTGATCGTAATATTGACACTGATCACCCCAGAGACCTTTTCTTTCTTTAATGGCCTTACTCTCCAACCGCAAGAACATCTCTTCCTTATCAAAGGACTCCTTTTTATAAAAGAAAGCATACCCCTCTTCTATCATTTTGGCGTTAACGAACTCTCCCTCGGGGAGATAAACATAATTAAGCATCCGGCCATACTTGTCCTTCTTCGGAAGATCTTCATCCCACTCTAATAAGACCTCACTGTCAGATAGAAGGTGTTCTAAATACTCAGTCGCCTCTAAACCGTAACACTCTTCTTCTGAGTAAGGACTTTTAACCTCCGGAGCATCTATTCCGATCAGTCTGACCGGTCGCGCCACCCCCTTAAGGGACACTTTAATAGTATCTCCATCTATAACACTTATGACCTCAACTTTTCCGTCTTCTCTGTCATTGAACGGATCCTTGTTCTTTTCACCCAACCTTATCTGCCTGGGGTCTTCTATTATGATCTGCGGCCTTCCCTCGTAAGTCTTGATCGTGCCATAGATGTATATCTCTGACCCGCTCCAACTTTCAATGTCTTCAAATTCATCCGTATCTTCGGCAAATATCGGAGCACTGAACGGACATTCCCTGTGATCAGGACAGAAGTTCAGGAAGTAGTTATCGCTATCGGAGATATAGACATGATCTATCTCTCCTCTCACCCATAGGTCCTCTCCCACTTTATCCGGTGCTTCGGAAAAATGAACGGAGTTCTCCTCTGTTATAGACGGTACATCCAGGCCGGTATCCCTTTCCGGAGAGAGGCCTGTTCGGTAAAGAGTAAAAGCAATAACTAAAAAAACAACAACCGCCAAGATCAATATCTTAACGACCGTTGTTTTCTTAAGCTTCAACATAAGATCACAGAGATCAAAGAAACTACAGAACAGACGGCTGAGCTTCTCTCATAGGTTCTTGTGAGCTGCCTTCTAAATTTTGAGATATCTCCTGATCACCTATACCTTTTTCTCTATCAAGTTGAGATAAAAATTGGTAAGTGCTTATCTTAAGAGCAAAAAAACTAAACGGAACAGTAAACAGAACTCCGACGCCCAAAGCGAGAACGCCGGCCAAGTGTATGAAAAATAACAAGATCAGAAGCAAGAATATTCTCCACCAATTACCCTTAGTTATACGCCATGATGTCTTTAATCCTTCTATTGGACCCACCCTTCTGTCTAAAACAGAAATGTCAAAAAACATTAGTTTTAAAGATATGAATATCATCAAAAGGAAAAAGATAGAAACAAAAATAAAAGCTAAAAAACCAGAAACAGAAGAGAGATAATAAGAAAGAAACATCAAAGCCGGTGCAATACCAATAATTAATCCACCCAAGATAACACTAAAAACCGTTTTAAACTGATTCGGCATAGGTTCCAAATTAATGACCTTATTTCGAAATATTCCCAAATATATTCTGTAAACCCTTAGGTTTAGCCATGTGGTAAAAAATATGAACAAAATACCGAGAACAAATAACAGCGCTATCGTTGCCTCATATCCTATAAAGATAGTCACAAATGGGAAAGAGATCACCGCTAACGGCATTAAGACCCCCGGAAAGATCATTATCAAAAAAAACGTTCCTATTATTATTTCCCAGTTCTTTGTAAAAAGCGACCAAGTGATACCGAACGCATATGATATTAAAGACTGATCATTCATAATAAATTAATTAACTAGCAAAGCTATACTCTTATTATATAAGACCTCACTTTTTTTTGACACGTCAAACTGTGGAAAAGATCAAAATAATTATGATCTTCTAGATAAATTCCTGTTTTATAAAAAATAATTAAACTTTGATATTTATCTTAACAGTTGATACAATTTCAGTATTATGGAAAATTTCAAAAACCCGAATAACAATGAAAATGATCTCCCAGAGGACATCGTCAGTGAGAATGCGATTCTGTCACCCGAGGATCAGAAAAGACTTAACGAGCTAAGGCAGATCCAGATAGATAGAGAGTTCACCCCCGAAGAGATGGAAGAATTTCTCCACCTGCAAGAAAAAGAGAAAGAAGTCAAGGACGGGATTGAGTTTACCAGAGATGAGGAAAATGAACTCAGGGATCTCAGGAAGATCCAGATGGATAGGGAGTTTACCCCCGAAGAGCGAGAAAGATTTCTTTTTCTACAAGACAAAGAAGAAAAACATAAAACCTGAAGCATAAGACTCCCAAGAAAAATTCAAATAGACAGAGATCTTACTCCTGAGGAAAAAAAGCTTCTCTTCCTTCAGGATAAAAATGAAAAAACTACCTTTGCCTTAAAACATCACTTCTTAAAAACCTCTCTACTTCCCTATCTTTCATCTCCAGAGAATGCTCTATGGGGTGTCTTTTATGTTTACTATTACTGATAGCTCTGTCTTCACCCAAGAAAAAGCCAATGTGTCTGTGTTTTTCCTCATTTGAATGCTCCTCGCTCCAAACGACCACATCACCCGGTTCGGGGTCATCAGTATCAACCCATCCGTTTCTTTCCATATCTTTTACCGTTGAATTAACAGTAATATGTATCTCTTTTATCAACCCGAAAATTTTCAAAACGGAAGATACAAAAAAGGCACAGGAGAGATCCCCATTATCAGTTATGTCTGTATACTCACCGTCAACGTCGGCATAGACATTCCTGAACATCTCAACTCCGGCCGAATTCCCGATGACCGCCATATAGGTGTCATACGTTCTCGGTATTACCACTTTTTCTTTTTTAACTACAACGGCAGGCTCTTTATTCGACATAACAATAGCTTACAACACAAAAGAAAAATCTCAAAAGCTCTTTAATCGCTTTTTTGCTCCCTGATCCTTTTAACTGTTTTGGGCCACTCCGACAGATCTTTATCTGCTAAAAGATAAACCGCCTCCTCCTTGGTGTAGCCCAAATTCCTAAGATCCTTGAGAGATCCTCGGCCTTTATTTACCAGATCTTCATATCTCCTCTGATAGGTCTCCACAAGCTCTCTTTCTTCTTCACTCCGTAGCAGATCTTCTCTAATAACTATCTCATCTTCCGCTTCAAAAACACCATATTTTTCCAGATCATGTCCTGAGATATTCAAAGCAGTTATTTCGTCTTTGGCCTTATCTAGAGCTTCTTTGGTCTTTATTTCCAAAAAAGCCCTCAGAAATTCTTTCCGCTCTTCCGGATCCTTTTCCTTACTTAAACCAAAAGAAAGATGATCCTTTTCCAGTTCGGGAATACTTTCTTCAAATATCGCACTGATTATTCTATTCTTTATGTGTTGTCGCTCGTGCACCCGATCTCTTTGAAGATCAACGGAACTCTTATCAGCACTTACAACCGTATAGTAAACCGGCGGATCCGTGTTAGAGACCCTAAAAAAACCTTCCACAACATCATCATTACTATCGTTACCCTCTTCTTCTCTCAACTTTTTTTCAATAAAGGCAACATTCTCGGAACCGGTTTCGATATCTATCGAAGCTGGTCCCACCTTTACATTAAACTCCGAGGAGTCATTAAATCTAATCCCCGTCAACTCTTCCACCAGATCAAGATCGTCTGAAAACCTCTCACGAATATCTAAGGCGCTTTCCCTTTTTTTGTAATATATGTCCATAAGATACTCGGCGTCTTCTTTTTGCCCATCAGTAAAACCGTAGTTTTCCCCAAACCGCTCTACCAGTTCTAAAAGTTTCTCTTTCGGTATGTCGTTATTAAATTCAATAGACCTTTCAATAAATGTTCTGCAAATAGCCCAGGCCTTCCGTTGCCTATTCATCTTTTCCTTTAGATCCTCAAGTGCTTTCTTTTTCTCATCTCTTGGAAGTTCAAGGATCTTTTGCATATCTTCCTCCGGAGAAAAAACTCCCTCAATAGGAAGATCTTGTTCAAGAAACTTTTGGAATTCAGCAGAAAGCAATTCATCAAACTCTTCTTCCGTCAATTCTCCTCTCACCTCCTTTTTTCTGATCTCTTTATACTTCTCCAGATCATCCAATAGAGACCGGTTGTGTTCTTCTTTAGTTTCCTCTTCTTTCTTTTGAGGAGTCGGTGTTTTTTCAATAGACATAATTATTTCATTATTAAAAACTTCCTCCAAAGGACAGGTTATCCTTTTAATATCATATATTACAACGTCCTTTTATGCACTCAAAAGTTTAAATAAACACTTCTTTGTTCCTTAAATACCCATTGGATATTTTAATAAAGAAAAAGCGCGCCGAAGCGCGCTTTTAGAGACGACGAACTTGTTCACTTTATTTTGTCTATGATACCCAGATTTAAAGCTTCCACCGTAGTAGTGTACCCCAATTTACCACCATTCATTCTTGTTAATTCTTGATACTGATAAGAGTTCATTTTGGATCTTGAAAGAATGATCTTTTCTATTTTTTTATCCAATAATTGAGTCCATTTTAGATCTTCACAGAGCCAACTTTTTAACTCTAAGTATGAATTTTCTACAGAAAAACAAAAATTTCCTTGGAGCCTTTTAAGGTGAAAGAAGCTGTTTTTAGTGGCAAACCTTTTTTGGCAGGCCTGCAATATAGCAGTCGCAAGAATTCCGCATTTTCCCATAACAAGTCCATAGATCGGTAATGAATGGCCTGTCATTTTTATGTGATCATAAAGATGCAAACAATGTTCCGGATCACCATCTTCAGAATCAATAATACACAAAACTGTTTCCCTGGAACTTAAAACAAGGTCGGTTGAGATCGTCTTGACCTTTTCAACCTTCTGAGCATTCAGGCGACCCGTTAAATAAATAAGTCTGTTTTCAACCAAAAGCTCATCTCTTTCTTTTTCATTCAAAAGACCGTCGCTCATTCGTCACCTCTCTTTATTTAAATGTACAATTATTAAAACTGGTTTATTAATAAAAAAATATAAGTATAATGTCAATAGTAAGTGGATTACTTGATTTTACTTTATCTAAAAAAAATCTATAATACTAAAGGTTAAAAATAACTAAAATAAAAAAAGAAATGGCAATAAAATACAACAGAATACTTATCAAACTCTCCGGTGAAGCAATGATGGGAGAAAAAGAATTCGGAATAGATCCCGAATTTATTTTTTTTCTAGCTGAAGAGATCAAAGACGCCCACCAAACCGGTGCCGAGATAGTAGTAGTGGTCGGAGGTGGAAATATCTTTCGCGGAGTTGCCGGCAGTAAACAAGGCATAGAAAGAGCGACCGCCGATTATATGGGTATGCTGGCCACCGTCTTTAACGGAATGGCCCTGCAGGACGCTCTAACCAGAAGCGATACTCCTTCCCGCCTACAAACCGCGTTTGAAATGAAAGAGGTCGCCGAACCGTTTATCAGAAAGAAAGCTATCAGACATTTGGAAAAAGGAAGAGTGGTCATAACCAGCGGAGGAACCGGGCTTCCTTTTGTTACCACCGACTCCGCCGCCGCCATAAGAGGACTGGAATTGAAATGCGAAGCCATCTTTAAAGCAACCGGTGTTGACGGAGTCTATTCCGAGGATCCCAAGAATAATCCCGAGGCCGAAAAGTATGAAACCCTGACCCTGGAAGAAGCCTTTAAGAACGATGATATAAAAATTATGGACAAATCGGCCATTGAATTATGCCGGAGCAACGGTTTAGACGTGGTTGTTTTCAATATCTATAAAAAAGGAAACCTCAAAAAAGCCCTTGAAGGTCAAAAACTGGGAACCACTATAAAAGCCTAGTTAAAAGAAGTTTCTATAGAGTCAGACTAACTTTTTAGTTTTCAAATAAATAGTCCAAGATCTTGCCGACAGGATCTCTGGGTTTACCGTAATGAGGCAGGTGATGGATCCATAAACCGGGAGTACTGTTTACCTCCATTATCTTGCCGTTTTCCTTATCCAAAGGAGCTGATATATCCGAGGTTATAATATCTACGCCACCGATCTCAAGTCCCAAAGACTCAACAGCTTTGACGGCCATTTTTTTGCTCTCTTCACAAACCTTATCAGTTACATCTTCCACTTCACCACCGGTAGTGAAGTTAGCATTACCTCTAAGATAGATAACCTCATCCTTCGGAAGCACGGAAGTTAGTTTGTATCTCTGATCATTGACGTATCTCTTCATTTCTTCATCTATTTTTAATGTTTTTAAAAAAGGACTAATATTATCTCCTTCCTCTTTGCGCCCCTCATTACTTTTTTCAATTAATTCCAAGATCGTTCTTTTTCCATCTCCGACGACCTTTGGAGGTCTTCTTTCCAAGACGGCAATAACTTCACCATCCAAGACCAAGAGCCGATGATCCTTACCAAAGACCATCTCCTCCACCAGAATATAGTTATACTTTTGAAAAAGCCGATCGCACACCTTTCTTAAATCGCCCATGTCGTTGATCTTGACGACAACATCTTCCCCCTTCTCTCCGACCACCGGCTTAACAACCACCGGAAAATAATTAATTTTTTCAAGGTTTGAATTTTTATAAATATGTTCAAAGCGAGGCACCGGCAGACCGTCATATTTTAGAACTTTATAAGTTAAGTGCTTAAAAAGAGCCAGATCACAAGCAGCTTTAGAGTTGAAGTAGCCCCTTTGAGGAGAGATCCATCTGGTCTTCTCCCCTTTACTGATCCTCAGATAAAGCAGATCGGACTCTTCTCTTCTTTTTTTGATAAGTAATTCAGACTTATAATTTCTTCTTTGTGCCTCTTGGATAATTAAAAAACGATCCCTGCGGCCGATCAGTTGTTCGATATCCATATTCTCACTTGGATCTTCAAAGAAAGTGATCATATTTAAATTTTAAAAAACAATGTTCTTTTTACAATATTTTCTATCCTCTTATCAAAAGATCAGGTTTGAAGAATTTTTTAATTTTCACGAACTTGACCGGTTTGATCTTAAAATTTTGGTAAACAGTTTCAGCCACTTTTTTAGCCCAAGGATTAAGTTGTTTGTAATTTGTATCGTCCAACACTTGATCTAATGTCAAGATCCGACAGATCCTTCTATTAGGGCTGAAATGAGACCCTTTTAAAGGTACTCCGTCTGCTAAGATGAACTCTCTTTTATCCTTTAGGTGTTTCAGGTCATAACCCGGCCGTAGATACCTTAACCGCTCTCCCTCCAGTCTGTAGACGCCGGCTTTAAGCTCATTGTGATTTCTTGCCCATTTTTGAGTCAAGTTATGAAGGATCATTTGAGCTCCCGTTTTTTCTTGTCTTATCTGTCTGTTGATCTCATCAAGATCGATCTCATGATCAACATTTAAGAACTCCAAAACATGAAAAGCCAGAAGTGGTGGCTCATCATTTAAGAGTTGGCTCATATTTAAAACGGGATAAGCTCCCACCATTCTGGGGTTACACTCCGTAAGGTATAGCTGTCCCTGCTTTGAGTCCAAAACGAAATCAAGTCCGAATATTCCTTTATAGCCCTGTTCTTTAAAATATTCGCCGACTTTCCGCGTATATTCGTTGGCCTGCCTATTGATCTCTTCAGAAAACCTGGAGGCACTCCAGTCGTGACCACAAAACAAGCCCGATCCTTTAGCGGGATGGTACAGTTCCGGTATATCCAAGACCTGGTGTTGAAGATTGGTCGAGAGAATACCATATTTGGTGATACAGCCGGTAACACTGGGAGACGGACCGTCAATATATTTACTGATCACTACTTCTTCGGGGGGTTTTATGGCCCTCTCGTCTTTATCATCCCATCGGCTATCGATCTTATCTACGGCCTCATCAAGATCACTTTTTTGATTGATGAAGAAAGTACCTTTACCTCCTCCCTTGGTGGGGTGCTGGATAACAAAAGGAAGACCATATTGATCCACTAATTCATCGTAGTTGATATCATCTACAGTGATTGTTTTACCGGGAGTCGCCGGAACATTGATCTGTTCTAAGATCTTTCGAAACTCAATTTTATTCTCAAAAGTTTTTTTGCCAAAATTAACGGAATTCGCTATTAAGGTCCAGTTGTTTTCTTTCGCCATTTGCTCCATTTTGGAAGACGGCTTATAAACAAAGATGGCAGGTTTTTTGAATTTCTCCAGATATTTTTTCGTATCTTGATGACCCAAGACCGTAGTGGCGTTCCTGGGACGGTCAATATGTTTAACTCCCATTCCTTTTTCCAGAGAGACCATTTCTATATCCTTTTCAATAATTTCCGTATCCAAACTATATCTTAAAGCCAGGATGCGATAAGGATCGGCGACATCTTCAAGCCCCAGTCTGTCAAAAGCGTAAACACCCGCTCCAAAGATAGGAGTTTCAATTTCTTTGAATTGGTCTTTTAAAGACCTAAGGTCCGTGATGAACATAAATAGATCTGATGAAAAATTGCTGATCTCATTAAGCTGTTAATAACGCTTTCTATCTTAACAACAAAAGTAACTCCCTGCTTAAAATTATGTGGAAAAACTCACAGCACCTTCTTTAAAAGCGAAGCCAGTTTTTGAGGATCGTGCCTAACCACTCCGCCTAAAACACTTAAAATATCATCAACTATCACCTCTCTTTCTCCCAGTCCTGCATGAGGTGGTTCTATAAAGGATGATTTCTGCTCCTTGTATTTCTGAAGAATGTCTTCACCGGGGCTTGAGTTGTTTAGAATAACCTTATCAAATCTTCGAGGTAAATGATCTTCTAGCGTTTCAATTAGATCCTGAGCTCCGAAACCTTCGGTCTCTCCAAATTTTGTCATAATATTGGCAATATAGATAAGCTCCGCGTCGCTTCGTGAGATCTCTTCCTTAACTCCTTCCACTAAAAGATTGGGAATAATACTGGTATACAGATCCCCCGGACCAAATATGATATAGTCAGCCCTTTTTATTTTCTCCAGTACTTCAGGATAAACCTTAATGGAATCACTGTGATGTGGCACCAAAAGGGTTCTTTTTATCTTTTCCTTCTGACCCCCTCGGGGAACATCTATGGCGGATTCTCCGAAAAGCCAACTACCGTCGGTTAACTCCGCGACCAACGTGGCCTTATCAGTAGTTACCGGCAAAACCTCCCCCTGTATCTCCAAAACATCTCCGAGAGCTTCAACGCCTTCGGCAAAGTCATCCACGTATCTTGATAACATGGTCAGTAACATGTTACCCAAACTGTGCTTAGCCAATTTTTGGTTCTTTTCAAATCTCTTTTGCAGTATCTCTCGTGCGGAGTCGCGGTAAGGAGAAAGAGCCAAGATGCACTTTAGAATATCCCCCGGAGGCAAAACCCCATACTTGTCACGTAAGCGACCGGTACTACCGCCACTATCCGCCATAGAGACAACCGCCGTTATATCAAATGAGGCAACATCCCTTATTCCCGAAAGAAGCACGTACTGCCCACTACCGCCTCCTATCGTTACCAATTTCTTCTTAGTTTCCGACATTTTAAAAATAATATCATACTTGCTCTACTAATTTAAAAACCCCGCAGTCTCGGACTGCGGGGTGGTCTACCATCAATCACTCACGCCCTTGTCTTGGGAGGAATTAGGCGCACCGTCTTACACAGCACAGACCGATATCTTTTGGCAATAACGCAAGCCACAAAGTGAGCCGTTAGATCAACAAGATACATATCGGCATTTCCTTTGAACTCCACGTTCTTTTTGATCTCCTCAGTGGTAGTTAGACTCTGGTCAGACTCAACTGATGCAATTATTTTTCCCAATTTCTCCGGAGGAAGACCCAATACAACTATCTCTACTCCGGCATCCAACCCAACTTCTCTCAAGAAATCAAAACGATTTTCAGCTTCTCCCCAGAAGCCCTCCTTGGCGTATTTACTGATCACCCTATCCGCCAGTCTTTCTATGTCTCTGTTACTCATTGGTGTCCTCCTTTATCAGGAAACATATAATGAAAAGAACCCTCACCCTGAAAGTTTTATACTCCCTTGATCCGAAAATGTCAATGTTTTTCATATATACCAAACTATCAAAAAAAATAGTGAAGGAAATTTTTCTCTTAAAAAATGACTGTGCTTTTGTTTCAAAAGTTAAAAAACTTTACAATTTAATAGATCATTGCTAAAAATTAAGTACTATAATGTTCTTTAAAATAAAGGAGGTTTTATGGGAAAAGTTATCTCTTTTCTTCAATATGGTGGTGTCAACCAAAAAAAATCAGAAGGAAAAGAGCTTGATGAATTACTTTTAAGGTCTGATAAACTAATTAAAAAAAATAAAGATTCGGAAAAACCGACTCTTAAAAACAAAAAAGAGGTTCAGATCTTTTTTGAAAGTATTATCTCAGAAGAGATAATCAAAAGGAAAAAAATAGTTTCGGAATTATTTCTGTGTGGTAATTACATCTCAAGAGTATTGGCATCACATATCAATGAAGATCCGGAATTTTGGATCACCAGCGATTACGAGATCAAATACTCGCAAACCGGAAAACCTGAATATCTAAAGGAAGGTGCTAACACTTGTTTTCTTATCTGCTCCGTGTTCTACAAAAGAGCTAACTGGAAATTAATGAAACCGAGTTTCTACAAAGAGAAAGGTATGACCCTCTATCATCAATTTTACCAAGAAAGACAAGAACCGGTTTGTTATTATATGAGTATCAATTTTGAAGAAGCGGCGGAGATAACCAGAAGTGCCATATACAACAGATAATGAGATCTCCAAAAGGATAAAGGCCGTCTGAGACGGCCTTTTTTAATATTGATAACTTACTTGAAATGATCCAAGACACTCCTCACACCGGCCAAGTTCCTTTCCCACTCCAGATCATTATGAGTGCTAAGTTCCACGGTGACAGAAGGTATCCCCACTGACGCCAACCATCCTTCGGCATCTCCGGTTATCTCATAATGATCAAAAGACTCAACAGCCGAATAACCGGAAGCTTCGGCATAGGCATTCATAATATCGATCGTGCCTTGTAAAATGCCGTTGTTGCATTCCGATCCATAGACCGCCCCGGCCGCACTGTGCCAGAATATCACCGCGTCAGGGTCATTCTCCTCCACTAGATCGCGTACCGCCTGAGCCTCCGGCTCGGAAAAGACCTCGGAACCGGCGCTGACCGCTTCTCCACGCCAGCTACTTTCCGGTTGCCAGTTACAATCAAAATTACGATTCAGATCAACCCCGTTGGCATTCATTCTACCTACTTTCGTATTTCCATTTATTGGTACATCTTCCTTAGTGAATCTACCCTCTTTCCCGATAACCGAAACAACACCATCAGGGTTAAGAGAAGGAATAATACTTACAGAAACTCCTTCAGGGACCGTTTCCGGATCTGCTTCAAGATGATCAATGAACTGGTAAGCTAACAGAACCGAGTTCCATTCATAACCGCCATGTATCCCACCCACAAACACAACAAGCGCCTCTTCTTCTTCCGAAACAAACCTATACTCCTCTATCTCTCGCCCTTCAACCGAATGACCGATGACTTGCTTTGCAGGCCACTCAGCTACCTCTTCCGGTTCAGGTTCATCTTCTAAAACCTCGTCCTCCGGTTCTTCTGTTCCTTCTCCGATGAAGATGACCAAGACCAAGGAAAAAAGCAAAACAAAAGAAATAATAATGATCGCTATCTTCTTTTTTCCCATAATTCGCTACCTTATTGACCGTAGGCGTTAATGACCGCCTCTACTCCCCGACGGTTCTTACTCCACTCCGTGGAATCACGAGTGCTTAAAATAACGCTAATGGCCGGAATATCTATCTTGGAAAGCCAATCGGTTACGTCACCGCTAACCTCATAAGACTCAAAGACCCCTTCGGCCGGATAGCCGGAAGCTTCAGCGTAAGTTTCCATTAACTCTTCGGTTTCCGGCAACGCCTCACCATCGCAACCGGAAGCATAAACTCCTCCGGCCACAGCAAAATAGACCACCACTGACTCAGGTTCATTTTCTTCCACATAATCACGGAAGGCCTGAGCTTCCGGTTCTGAGAACGGTTCGCTTCCGCCATCAACTCCGATATCCTGCCAAGTCCCGTGCGATTTCCAGTTACAATCAAAATTACGATTCAGATCAACCTCATTATCATTGAACCGACCCAAGACCGTATCACCATAAACATCAGAGGGTTCAAAACGCCCTGTAGTACCGACATTCTTTTCTAAACCATCAGGATTAAGTACCGGTATAACTGTAACCGTTAGATCTTCCGGAATAATATCGGGATCATCATCCAGATGATCTATGATCTCATACGCAAGCAAAGCGGTGTTCCAAGAATAGCCGCCGTGAATGCCACCAACAAAAATTATCTCATCATCACCACTTCCATAATGATACGCCTTTATTTCCAACCCACCGGCGGATCTGCCGATGACCTCCTCATCTTTAGAGACCTTTTCCTCGCTGTCATCTTCTTCAGACGGCTCTTCTTCGTCTTCGTCACTATCTTCTTCATCCTCTACATCCGGAGTATCTGTATCGGTGTCATTATCCATAAATACCAAAGGGCCGCTTTGGAAGATAAAAAAGACCACTGCGGCAAACGCAATACCTCCTACAAAAATTAATAGATATTTCATATATTTTTAAAAATTAGAATAAGTAAATATGCCTTCTTTGATTATAGCATAAAAAGACATTTAATATAAAAACCTCTTCCACTTTCGCTCAGATCCCATCAATTCTGTTGACAATTTAAAGAATTTTAAGTACATTTAAGAAAGTTGAAGTTGTGTCTCAAGACACAGCTTTTCTCTGGTTTTCAGAGTGCTCTTTAACAACATTTAGTTAGGAGGTTTTTGCGATGAGAAAGAAAGGATTTGTTTGTTTCTGTTTGTTTCTGTTTTTATCAACCTTTTTAATAGGAGGTACAGCAAATGCCGCGTTGTTTAATTTAGCCGGAGTTAACGATAATTACAATACGGCGACAGTGGAGTTTGATTATAACTTCAATGAACGTCGTGATCTAACTGATTACGGGGAGGTCAAAATTTCAATTACGAATACCGGTCAGTATGATCCGGTAATTACCGGGTTTGGCTTTAACGTTCCGAACGAGGTGTACTATATAAACGGGTTCAGTGGACCTAGTGGCTGGTTTGGAGTTTTCCATCGTAATTCAATTAGTACACCGGAACAGTACGGCTTTTTCGACGTAGCCGGCATGACCGGAGCATCAGGCCTTGAAGGAGGAAATCCTCAAAAGGGTATTCCCGTAGATGAAACCTTTGATTTCAATTTTAAATTCAAAGGGCCGGACTTTGAGGGCTTGAACACGGACAGCTTCCTGTCGGAGTTGTCCGACATCAAACACCAAGGCACCCCGGTACCTTTTCTGGCCCGTGTTCAACAAACCGGGTTGGACGGTGAAGGATCAGACGTAATGATCCACGGAGAGGGAGACCCAGCTTCGGCTCCGGTTCCAGAGCCGGCAACGATGATGCTTTTCGGAACAGGGCTACTCGCCCTTGCCGGTTTCGGCAGGAAGAAATTTTTCACGGGAAAATAAAATCCTAACTTTATAACTAAAAGGGGCAGGATCTTTCTGCCCCTTTACTATTTCAGTTTGTCTAACTTTTTATAAAATTAGCAAAAGAATGCTGTTTTGGCGTATATTCAGGTTAGCATTTAGGTCTTTAATTGATCACACAAAAAAACCGGCGGTAAAAAGAACCGCCGGGTTGTAAGATATATTTAACTAAAAAAACTGCGTTTGAGCTCGCTCCATTGATCCCAGGTGATCTTCACCTGACCACCGAAATCGTCTTCCAGAATAACGTAATTCGGGTCAGTAAAATCAACAGTTGGGCAACAATGCCCTCCTCCACACAAACTAAATACTCCGGATTCAGGTTTACGTCCAGTTTCCATAAACGACCTCCTATCTTTAACAGTTTAATTAAAAGAACTCAACCGGTCAGTATTTAAGCAAAAAATGACTAAAAGTCAAACACTACCCCTCTCCCAAGAAACTGTTCTTGATCAAGACCAAGGTTTCTTTATGATCCTTGACCGGTACGGTATCGCAAACACCGATCACCGACTCGTCATTACCACCGGTGATCAATCCGTCTCCCACGTAAACGCAATCTTGATGTTCCCAGTCCATCTCTTTAATAAAACGGTCTACGTTGGCTCCTTTGGTGCTTCCTTTTTTAAAATAATCAAAGGTCGTCGTCCCGCCGATCTTAACCTCTACTTCATCGGAATCAAAAGGTACCTCCAAAAGGATGTGCTTTCGTAAGTTTTGAATACTTTTTCAATATTCCTATCAATATCTTAAAATATTACCCTTTTACTAAACTCAACAAAAGAAAACAAAAAGATCCCGAAAACACCAATCTTACTTTATTCTTAAACCGTTTATCGAATAATAAATGAAACAATAAACAAAGAGTTGCTATATTTCCCTGGATTAATTAAACAGATCTAGATAAAAATATAAAGGATCAAAATTAAAAAAAAGATACCTATTACAAAGAGAGTTAGCAACCGAGCAAGATGATGAATTTTTTTGTATGAACCAAAGAGCCAGGTCGGTAGGAAATAAAATATCAATATTAAGATTTCCAAGATGATACCTATAAATAAAATACCGGATACAATAGTAAGGTAATTATACCAATCAGGTGCAGGCCAGTTACCACCTAAAGCAAAAATCCCTAGGAAAGCAAAGAACTGAATAATGATCGCTAAAGTAATCATCGAAAACCTATTCTTGGACCCTCTTTTAAACTTGATGTGGATCCATGGCCAAAGAAGCAGAGACAGAGTAAAAAGATAAATAAAAAAACCGTAAACCATTTCCGGAAACTGAAAATGATCAGCTACTGATTCCATAAAACCGGTTTCTTTGGACACTGACTGCGTATCAGTAGCCTCAGTTATATCAGTAACAGGTCGTTGATCATCTGAAGATAACGACTGAGGAGGGGGATGTTGAGAAGGCAAAGGTAATGAAAACACAAACAAAAGACCAAACAAAAAGACAGACAACAATGCCAAAAAACCTCTTAAAGACTTAATTAAAGATAGGAGGTGGCCATATACAGGACAAAAAGCCAGATATGTTATTTCTAAAACTATAATTATTAGTATTATTTTTACCATCGTTAGATAATAATGAAAGGATTCAAGATTATTACCCATCGATGATAAAAATAAATAAATAAACGCTACTAACAGTACTTGGGATACGGTACCAAGAAATATGATCTTTGATTTACACCCAACCCCATCCTTCAGCAATAGATAAAGCCACGGCCATAAAATTACGATAAACCACAAAAAATTTATCATATCGGCAATAACCAACGGCCAGGATGGAAACTTTATACCCAAAACAGGATATGAACCCACTATGATTGAAGAGATGATCAGTAAATAAATTAGGAGTTTGTTATTCTTTGTCATTTATTTTAATTAAAACAACATTTTTAAAAGTCAAACACTACCCCTCTCCCAAGAAACTGTTCTTGATCAAGACCAAGGTTTCTTTATGATCCTTGACCGGTACGGTATCGCAAACACCGATCACCGACTCGTCATTACCACCGGTGATCAATCCGTCTCCCACGTAAACGCAATCTTGATGTTCCCAGTCCATCTCTTTAATAAAACGGTCTACGTTGGCTCCTTTGGTGCTTCCTTTTTTAAAATAATCAAAGGTCGTCGTCCCGCCGATCTTAACCTCTACTTCATCGGAATCAAAAGGTACCTCCAAAAGGATGTGCTTTCGTAAGGCCAGGTCCGGATCAAACTGCTCTTTTTCCTCAACCGGCGCATTGTGACCGTAAAGACTGAAGCCGATCTGGCAGCCTCTGTCTTGGATCAGATCATTCTCATCTACCTTCTCAAAGAGTTCCGGAAAATTGGCCTTCACTTTTTTAATATGTCTTTCTATATCCTCCCGCATATTCTCGGTCAACTCTTCTGCCCATAAGGTCTCTTCATCTCCCGGCAGTCGAGCGTAGTTGCCGTTTTGAGCCAGGATATAAATACTGTCCTTGAATCGCGATGTTAACTGCTTCCATATCTGTGACTCCTCAGCACCGGAGACAGCTACAACATCACCTTTAGAAACAAGCTCCTCCAAGACCTTGATCATATCCGGCTCCACTTCACTTCTGCTGCGAGTTAATGTCTTATCGACATCAAAGAAGAAATGTTTATACATATTTAAAAATTACTACGTAAATATTTCTTGAGGTCCTTCGCGATCTCGGGATGCTTAAGTCCGTAAGCTATCGTCGCTTGCACAAAACCCAACTTGGAACCGCAGTCATAACGCTCCCCGCTAAAGATAAGGCCGTTGACTTCATTTCCTTTCTTTAGAGACTCAGTGAAAGCGTCGGCTAGACGCAGTTCACCTTTTTTAGGATAAGGAAGAGATCTCAAAATATGAAGTAACTCCGGAGTAACAATATACTTACCGATAACACCCAATCGAGTCGGCGCCTCCTCGGGTGAGGGTTTTTCCACAAAAGAACTTATCCGGAACTCTCCGGCATCAGTCTTTTTGCCGTCAACAATTCCGTAAGAAGAGACCATATTCTTTGACACCTTCTCCAGAGCAATGACCGGTGCCTTTCTTTTTTCATAAATATCCATCATCTGAGAAAGGCAGGGCTTTTCCGAAAAGACAAGGTCATCACCAAAAAGAACAGCCACCGGCTCATCTCCCACCAAATGCAAGGCCGAGCGAATAGCATCACCATCACCGCGGGGTTCTTTTTGCCTGACATAGCTGACCTTAGCTATGTCTGAAACTTCTTGAACCAACTTCAACTCCTTCTCTTTCCCTTTTTTGTTTAAGGTTTCTTCAAGTAGTGGCATTGAGTCAAAATGATCCTCAATAGCTCGCTTTCCGCTTCCGGTAACAAATATTATCTCCTCTATTCCGGACGCCACTGCTTCTTCAACCAGAAACTGGACCACCGGCTTATCCACTATCGGCAACATCTCCTTGGGTTGCGCTTTGGTGGCCGGTAAAAATCTGGTACCGAATCCGGCAACCGGCATAATAGCTTTCCGTATCTTCTGCATTAAAATAATGCTACCACAAAAACAAAAAGCTTTTGTGCATAACTTCAAAGTTAGAAGCTTTTTTATCTCGCCTTTAACCTTATTCTCCGACCCTAAAAACTAGATCAACTCGCAAACGAAGATCTCGGGACTCATATACGCGTCAACCGACGTTACCATCTTCAGTTTCATTTTTTTAACCACACTAAAACCGGATCCGGAAAGCGCTTCCGTGAAAATATCCCCTTTACTGGTGTAAACCGCCATTTCCCCACTGGCATTTAATGACGCTTGAGAGTGATCCACGAAAGATCTGTACAACTCTTTAAGATCTTCGTTCTTTGAGATATACATTCCAAAAGGAAGATCGGAAGTAATAACGTCAAACTTTCCCAGGTCGGGTCTATCAAAGATATCTTTTTCCTTCAACTCCACCCTTTTTATAAGACCCGCTTTCTTAATGTTCTGTATGGCTAAAGAGATGTGTTCTTTCTTGTTGTCAAAACCGATCAAATTCTCAATATTCGGAAAACAAAGACCGGCCTCAATAAGCAGTGTGGCGCTGCCGGAGAAAACATTCAGATATGATCCGACACTGTCCGAAAGAACCAACGAATTTAGGGCATAAGCAACCGTCGGATCCATGGCACCTTCCATATTCCTCACCTTGTAATCCCTAACTGACAGAGGTCTTGGAGTTATCTGAACTCCGACCTCCCACACCTCTCCGACCTTTATGATCTGAACCTTCATATCGGCATCATCCTCCTCGCTTAACCCAAAGGTTCTCTCCACATAATCAGCTATCGCCCGAACCTCGGAAGAGTCCGAGCCGGCACAAGTGATCTTAAAAGTTTTAAAACCCTCACCACTTTCTCTAAGCACCTTTTCTATTAAGTTCCCCAAGACCGATTTGTGTTTGGAGATATAGTAAGGATTCAGTTTCTCCCCTTCCAAAACGACATAGACTCTGGAGACACTTCTTAAACCCTTTAAAGTTACGAGGTTATCTACTTGATCCAAGTAGATACTCCCGCTTTTTTTCTTGTATATATCACCGTTAACTTTATCCTTCAGTTCCGCCAAGACAACCTCCTCCAGGCCGGGAACGAAAGATAGTTTTATCTTTGTAGACAGATCAACCATACTCTGTTTGGTCTTTAGCTACTCTAACCCTATTTCCAGTCATCAATAAAGAACTCGTAACCGCCTATCAAGACCGGAGTGGACAGAAAGTACCAGATTATTATGTCATCAAAAGGAAAAACCTCTCCCCATACGGTAAATGTCAACCAGTACTCCCCCGGCCACCACCAGTTCCCTATCTTTAAAGCTACAAGTTCGTACGTAAAGAACACCACCGCGAAGAAAAGCGTCGTCAGTATGGACTTCTTTAAAAGCGATGGTTTCTTAGTGAAGATCGTCACCGCCGGAATGATCAAAATAAAGAAAGCAAGTTCGAAATAGTTAAGAGCGATCAGTTGCTTATCATAGGCATACAAACTGTAAACAACAATAGAGATCAAGCAAAGAAAACCGATGAGGTATTTGAATCTCGGTGATATCTTTGGACTGGTATCACGGTCAACAAAATACTCATAGAAGGAAAGCACCCAGAAAAAATTTAAAAAAGCGAAAAGCATATTCTCTATGGGAATAAATCCCAGTATTTCCGGAAAGATCGTCTGCACCTCCCAAACATCCGCCAACCTGGCAGATAGCTCAACCGGAGGAGCGAATAAGAAAGTCGCAAAAATAGAAAACAGGAATATCTTTAAACGTGATCTTTTAAGCCACCAAAAGTTCACCACCGCGGGAGGCACCAGAACAATAATGATCGTAAAGATATACTGGAATTCAAACCACCAGACCAATCCGCAAGCAAAAAGAACGTAGGACAAAAGAAATATCAGTCTTTTCTTTTTTTTGAAATCCATATATAACCTGCCACCTTAAATTTTTACTACTTAACACATTCTAAGAACTCAAACTCCTTTATATTATCACTAAAGAAGACCGAAAAGAAACGTGCACAACCTGAGTTCAAGAAATAATTGCATCGCCTCTAGTAAAATAGAAGCATATGGCAAGATCAAAAACCGCTGCGCTAATTTTTGCTGCCCGGCAGGGACTCGGTGTCAGCTCACTA
>JBKHAI010000043.1:0-5178 GCA_046542915.1 Minisyncoccota bacterium
CATCGCGATGGTGATCGTCGCGATGATATCTACTGCTGTAGGCTTTATCATGCTCGTTGCCGAGCATGTAGCCCATGGTGCCTCCAATGAGAGCACCAGTTACCGCATCGCGGTCGGAGTCGCCCCAGGCCTTTCCGGCGACTGCTCCGAGAGCAGCGCCTTGGAAGGCGCTATGCTGGGCGTGGTTGGCACAACCACTTACAAAAAAACCTACCACTAAAATGGTTAATATAGTCAGCTTATTCATAAAAACCTCCTCTCTTTTTAAATTTAAAAGTTCGTATCTTAATAAATACTACAAAGAATTTGATAATTTGTCAACGATTTAGATCGTCAAAAGAAATAAAAAGAGCGGTAAATTACGATCCCTGAAATTTAGGGCACTTTGTGTTAAAATCATCATATGAAGATAGGCGCTCATGTGTCAATTGCCGGAGGATATTCCGAGGCGGTCAAAAGAATTGCCAATATGGGTGGCAACTGTATGCAAATATTTTCCACTTCCCCCAGAGGCTGGAAACCGGCCGATCCCGATCAAGAAGAGAAGTTGAAATTCAAAGAAGTGGTAGAAGAGTATTCCGTCTTTCCGAATTATTTCCACGCAACTTATCTTATCAATCTTGCCGGCTCCGAAGAGATACAGAAAAGATCAGTAACGGCTCTTAAAGCCGAACTTCAGACTGCCGGAGATCTGGGAATAAGCGGTAGTATTATTCATTTAGGTTCTTTCAAGAATAAGAATAAAAGAGTTGAAGATCGGTCCTTTTCTTTTGATGATAACGAAGCTTTTTCTTATAATGAACTTTTTACCAATATTAAAGAGATACTAAAGGATACCCCGAAAGAGACCTTTTTTATAATAGAGAATATGGGAACGAGAAAGATCGGTCTGAGTCTGGAAGAGATCGGTTATATTGTCGAGAATTTAAACGACAAAAGAGTCAGAGTTTGTTTGGACACTTGTCATCTCCATGCCGCCGGTTATGATCTTTCTACTGAAGAGAACTTGAATGAATTTTTAAAGCGTTTTGATGAGTTGATCGGCCTTTCATTACTTGAGGTGGTTCACATAAACGATAGCCGTGATGAGTTGGGTTCCTTGCGTGATCGGCATGAAAATATCGGCGAAGGAAATATTCCGGAAAGTGTCTTTTCTCTTTTATTGAAAAATGAAAAGACCGCCGGTCTTCCTTTTATAACCGAGGCTCCCGGCTTTGACGGCAGGGGGCCCGATAAAGAAAACATTGACCGGATCAAAAAACTGGCGGGCGTCAGTTAAGAACTCATTGGTTTGTGTAGAGTTATCTTATCTTATTATGAAACAAAACGAAGCACTGGAAATATTAAAAACCGGTAAAAACGTCTTTCTAACCGGTGAGCCCGGCTCCGGTAAGACCCATACCATTAAAAGCTATGTCTCTTATCTCAAAAAGAAGGGGGTGGAGCCGGCGGTAACCGCTTCTACCGGAATTGCCGCAACTCATATTGAAGGGCATACCATTCATTCTTGGAGTGGTATAGGTATCAAGAATGAACTTTCTCCATATGAACTGGAGTCGTTGCATGAAAAGAAGCAGTTGGTCAAAAGAGTTAATGGTACCGGAGTTTTGATCATTGATGAGATCTCTATGCTTGATGGAGTGGCTCTTAATAGTGTGGATCGGGTCTTGAGATCCTTGAGAAGGAAACCGGAACCCTTTGGAGGAATGCAGGTCGTTTTCTCCGGTGATTTTTTTCAGTTGCCGCCGATATCTTCAGACGGCGAAGCCAGGTTTGCCTTCGGTTCCCCGGCTTGGCGGGAGCTCAAGCCTTTAACTTGCTATATTGAAGAGCAATACCGGCAGACCGACAATGATATGCGTAATGTCTTGAAAGCACTACGAAGTGGGTTTATAGAAGATGAGCATATCCAGCTATTGAATACCAGGATCTGTAATAGTTGTGAGGAACTGCCCGCGACCGCGACTAAAATGTACTCGCATAATGCCGATGTTGACCGAATAAATAAAGAGGAGTTGGATAAACTATCCGGTAAGGAGGAGATCTTTGATATGGAGTCCAAGGGGAGATCTGCTTTGGTGGAGAAGATAAAGAAAGGATGCCTTTCACCGGAGAGGTTGGTCTTGAAAGAAGGGGCGGTTGTGATGTGCACGAAGAATAATTTTGAAAAGGGTTTCGTCAACGGAACTTTAGGGGTAGTTAAGTATTTTGAAAGACGAACCCGTTATCCGGTGATAGAGACGGATAAAGGGAGAACCATCTCAATTCCTGAGATGGACTGGCAGATAGAAGAGGACGGAAAGGTTCTGGCCAAGGTTACTCAGATACCTTTAAGGCTGGCTTGGGCCATTACGGTCCACAAAAGCCAGGGGGTTAGTTTGGATTCGGCTGTCGTTGATCTGTCTCGTTCTTTTGAGTACGGGCAGGGTTATGTGGCTCTTTCCAGAGTGAGGACCTTAGACGGCCTTTTTTGCCTGGGATTAAACGACCGTGCCTTGCAAGTACATCCGGAGATCGCCGGAATGGATAGGAAGTTCAGAAGGCACAGTGACGCGGTCAGAAAGAAGTTTCTTTCTATAGAAAAAGGTAAGACGGAAAAAATGAGGATCAATTTTTTGAGATCACTAGGGGGAGATGATGAAAAGACCTTCACGGCGAAAACTAAAAAAGAAAGTACTTATGATAAAACCGCTGCTTTGGTAGCGGAAGCTAACAGTTTGAAAGAGTTGGCTCAAAAAAGAGATCTTACGGTCTCAACCATATTGAGGCATTTAGAGCAGTTACTGGCGGAGAAGAAAATAGAAAAGGAAGATATTCTAAAGTTCTGGACGTCTTTAGGAAGGTCGGAAAAGGATCTGGAAAAGGTTCATGGTGCCTTTACCTCCGAAGGAGAGACCGTTTTCCTGAAACCGGCATTTAGGAAACTGAAAGGCAAGTTCAGTTTTGAAGAGCTGCAATTGGCAAAAGCACTGCTATATTAGTCTTATGGGAAAAAATTTCGGATCAAATTTATCCATTTTTATCTTGTCTGCCGCCGTTGTAGGGGCGTGCCTTTTGATAGTAATATTTTATTTGGATATCTCTTGGGAGGATAGTGGTGTTAATGTTACTTCTTCGGATACAGAAGAGGAGCTAGATCAGGAAGAAGATACCACTCGGGATATAGAAGAGGATGAAGGCGTTGAAGATGTCTCTGATGATATAAGATCTCCGGAAGAAGAGATCAAAAAAGAAGAAGGTGAGGTTTCAGTTTCAGAACCCCTGGAGGTAAATCGGTCTTATTCCGGTCCTGAGAGTGAACTTACCGCCTTGGGTATCATTCATTTTTCTAACGAGGAAAGACGAAAAGAAGAACTAGCTGATCTGTCTTTTAATGCCAAGTTGACATCAGCGGCCGAGAAAAAACTCCAAGATATGTTCCAAAGACAATATTTTGCACATAACGATCCCGAAGGTGGAATGGGAGCTTCTCGGCTGGCCGAGATGGTAGATTACGATTACATACTGATCGGAGAGAATCTGGCTATGGGGGATTTTAAAGACGATCAGGATGTTGTTGGAGCGTGGATGGATAGCCCCGGACATAGGATGAACATAATGAAAAAAGGATATACGGAAATAGGTGTTGCGGCGAAGAAAGGAGTTTATCAAGACAGGGAAGTTTGGATGGCTGTTCAGATATTCGGAACTCCTGTTTCCGAATGCCCGTCACCGGACGAGGGGTTAAAGGAGGAAGTGGAAGAAAATGAGGAAGTGCTTAAAGGCCTGCAAACAGAGATGCGAAGTATTTTGGAGCTCTTAGAGAATGAAGAGTATTCGGGACGGGACGAATATAATGATCTAGTAGATGCTTATGATCTTTTGGTAGAAGATCATAATCAACTTGCTGAGGAGACCGCGGAACTCGTGGAAGAGTACAATGGACAAGCTGAGAAGTTTCGAGAATGCCAGGAAAAGTTTTAGTTTTTTCTGAATAAGATCTTTGTTATAATTAAAATATGAAAGAAGCAAAAATAAACAAGAAATTAATACTAATGACCCTCTTTTTTTTCCTGCTGTTGTTAGCGGTCATATTGCCGGTCTTTCTTTTGGATCCGGAAGAGGATGATGAGTCTTTGGTCATTGAAGACAGGGAAGACTGGAAGGTTTATGAAAATGAGGAATTTTCTTTTTCTCTGGAGTACCCGCCGGACTGGCAGGTAGTGGAAGTCACTGATCATCCTTTGGTTCCTTCGTTCCATTTTTTGCCACCGGAGGTGGACGAAGGTGAGGTCTCGGAAGGATTAACGCACCACTCTGATCTTGCTAATGTTTCGGTTTTTCCGGAAGGGTATCCAACTGAAGGTATTTTTAGCCAATCAAGAGATACTTCTGTTTCTTTTTCCGAAGAAACAAATGAAGCTGAAGAGTACTATCTTGTAAACGGAGAAGTTTGGGGTATTATGGCCGATCTCTCCGATGAACCGGAGGGTTGGAGTGAACACGGATTTATTTGGTCCAGAATGCCGATAGTTGATCATGAGACGCTTTGTTTTGACGATGAAGAAGAGATCAGCAAAGAGGAGTGTGATCCGATCTTGGGTCATCAGATAAAGCACAAAGGTTCGGTTGATCCTTTTGATGTTCTTGTCCAGAAAGAGATACTCCAGTCTTTTAAATTCATTGAATAAATTTATGAAAGTGGCTGTTTTTTCCGACACTCACGATAATTTTCAATTAATAGAGAAGGCAATAGAAAAGGCCAAAAAAGAAAAGGCCGAGGTTTTAATACATTGTGGAGATGTTTGTTCTCCGGCCGCTTTATTTCATATCTCAGATCTTTGGGAGGGTGATATACATTACTCTTTCGGTAATGTCGATGGAGACAAATTTACAATGCTTCAAAAAGGTAAGGAAGATCCTTCCATTCATTTTTATAGCGAGGATCTCGGTTCGCTGGAACTTGGTGGTAAAAGAATAGCTTTTCAACACTATCCCGAGATATCACTTCGTCTAGCTGAAAGTGGCGCTTATGATGTCGTCTTTTATGGGCATGACCATAAGAGATATCAAGAATACATTGGAGAGACTCTTTTAGCTAATCCCGGAAACCTTTGCGGCATAAAACATCCGCCGTCTTTCGGGATCTATAACACTGAGACGAACAAAATAAAGCATATAGATATGGGGTAAGATCGA
>JBKHAI010000044.1:0-5085 GCA_046542915.1 Minisyncoccota bacterium
CTCTTTTATTTGTGAGTAACTGTAACCTTTCTTGCGAAGTTTAATTGCTTTTTCTTTATCAACTCTTCGAGCCATAAGCGAACCTTTGATAACACTATAATTACATAGTAATATAAAGATTCGTTAACTACAAAGCAATAATGATCTTATTATGAAACAGATACTTATCATCCACGGCGGGACCTGCTTTGAGACCAAAGAAGGTTATCTTGATCTTCTTAAAAATAAAAGTGTGGACCTGGACAAGTTCAGAATCGGTAACGACTGGAAAGCAAATATGGCTTATGAGCTGAAAGGATCTTATGACGTACTGATGCCCAAAATGCCTTGTAAGGAAAGAGCCGAATACGAGGATTGGTCAATTTGGTTCCAAAGAATAGTAGATCATTGCAGATCTCCACTCATTCTCGTCGGACACTCTCTCGGTGGGATATTTATTGCCAAGTACCTTTCCGAAAATTCTATCAAGACAACGATCGAGAAAGCTGTTCTAATAGCGGCTCCTTTTGACAGAGTAGACCGAGAAGAATATCTGGGAAATTTCACTCCCACTTCTTCTCTTAAAAATTTCGAAGAACAGGCCGGTAAGATATACCTCCTTCACAGCAAAGACGATCCGGTTGTCCCTTTTGATCACTTGAGAAAATATCAGGAAAAATTACCGAAAGCAGAGATCTTGATCTTTGAAGATCGCAAACATTTTAATCAAGAGAAGTTTCCCGAGCTAATAGATCTTTTTAAAAAGGATCAAACTTAAAATTTACTTATTTTCTTCGCTTTCTTTTTTATCTTTGCTCTCACTATCATCAGAGTGCCAGGGTTCTTTCTTTTCCGGCTCAATTCCATACTCTCTTAAGATCTCCTCGTAAGCTTCTCGCTCCAGAGTTTCAACCTCCATCAACTTACCGGCTATCGCTTCAAGAGCCTCCCTGTTTTCGGTGATCATCTTTTCGACACGCTCTCGCTGATCGGTCATTAATTTAGAAACTTCCTCGTCGATCAAAGAAAGTGTTTCTTGAGAGTGTTCCGATCGGGAAGAGTAACCTCCTTCCTGAGCTAAAGCACTGTCAGATTTTTCCATAGCGATAGGACCCAGCTTTTCCGACATTCCATATCTTGTAACCATACTTCGGGCCAAAGAAGTTGCCACCTGCAGGTCATTGGAAGCACCGGTTGTCAGATCGTCAAATATCATAAGTTCGGTAGCATATCCCCCCAAGGACACCGCAATGTCATCTAAAAACTCTTTCTTGGAGTGCAGGCGTCTGTCTTCGGTCGGTAATTTCAAAGTATATCCGGCGGCACGTCCACGAGATATGATGGATATTTTATGAACCGGATCGGCGAAAGGAAGCACAGAAGCCGTCAGAGCGTGTCCAGCTTCATGGTAAGCAGTTATCTTCTTTTCGTGTTCGGAGAGTACGTGGCTTCTCCTTTCCGGACCAAGCATTACTTTTTCTATGGAACGGACCATATCAAATTGAGTTACTGTCTTTCTTTCTTCTCTAGCTGCCAAAATAGCGGCCTCGTTTACTAAAGAGTAAAGATCGGCGCCGGAAAATCCCGGAGTCCGCTCGGAGATGACCCGAAAATCAACATCCTCCGCCAGAGGTTTTTTACGTGAGTGAACCTTAAGTATCGCCTCCCTATCCTTTCTATCCGGAAGATCAATAACAACCCTTCTGTCAAATCTTCCCGGTCTTAAAAGCGCCGGATCCAAGACATCAGGCCTATTAGTTGCCGCCATTATTATCACTTTCTCATTGGGCTCAAAACCGTCCATTTCGACCAATATCTGATTGAGGGTCTGTTCTCTTTCATCATTCCCTCCTCCGACACCGGTTCCTCTGACTCTTCCGATAGCATCTATCTCGTCAATAAAGATAATGGCCGGCGCGGCCTGTTTGGCCATCTTGAAAAGGTCTCTAGTTCTGGAAGCGCCGACACCGACGAACATCTCCACAAACTCTGAACCGGAAATAGAGAAAAAAGAAACCCGGGCTTCTCCGGCCACTGCCTTTGCAAGTAAAGTATTATGTGAAACCAGGCCATTGGAAATAAAAGAGTGTACTCCGGGAACGGTGAAATCATAAACCCTATTGCGACTTTTTCGAACACCCTTGACCGGAGAGAAGAAGATATTGGCTTCTGAGAGTTTCTTAAGATACTCAAAATCAGGATGGTGACATCCGCTTTCTTCAAAGGCTTTGACGAACATTTTAAGCGACCTGCGAGAGATCCTTTTTCTGAAACGAACTTTATGCATAAGTTTACAAAGTCCTTCTTTGCTTTTACCTTCTTTGCTCATCACTCTCCAGCAAGCTTCAACCTTTTCGCTAACATAAGGGAAAATATCAACATTAGTATTTTCCATGCTACGGTCTTTCAAATACTCCTCAAGTTTATCTTGTTTACGCTGAAGACCAAAACCGATCTTCTCTCGAAAGACCTCGAGAGACACTCCGGTAATAGAGATCTCATAAACCGGACGAGGGGTTACTTGACCTGTCGGAGTTTTGACTCTCCTTTTTGGAACGATGCCAAAATTAAGCAAGAGGGCTGAGATCTGGTCAGCTAGTTTTAAGCTAACAGTGGAATAAGTTACAGCATAACGTTCAAAAGATCCGTCGCTATCGAACAAGCCCTTCAGGAAATTAACGACAACCTCTCGGGGAGCTTGTAAAACGGAAGGAGGAATTACTTTGTCGTACGAAAGAAGGTAAGACATCCCCATCTCGTAAAGATGTTTTTTAAGCTTCCAAGAACTAACAATATGAGTTATTCCATCGCTACCCCTTTGAACCTTCAAAGTTTCATCGTAAGTTTCAACAAAAGAAGTAAAGACCTTTTCCAACTCCTTATCCGTGGTCGTGAAACCGATTCTACCTGAGTGACTCATATTACCGTCGCCGGTTAAGAGTCCCATCATATAAGACGTTTTCTCGTCGATCTTTTTACAATTCCCAAAAGCTTCATTTTTAAAAGAAACAGCCGCATATTCTCCTTCTTGTAATTGAGATATCTCCTTGAATACAAGCTCGCCTTGTTCATTCATTACCAGGACAGGGTGTTCGGGTGTCCCTTCAAGTTCTATTCCGTTTTTCAACTGTATTCGGTATGTATCCTGAACACCAAGATCATACCAATGCGAAGCTGGAGCTTTTGCATTAGTCGTCTTTTCGACATCGATCGTCGGCAGTACCGCTCCATGAACCCTGTCCTTATCATCAACCGCGTAATAGGTAGGAATATCCTTTATCTCCATTGTACCCTTATTTGTAAGGATCATCGTCTCCCCTACAACACATTTACCGGTACCGGGTGCGCCCATAAGGATGATCCCTTTAGGGATCCTAGCGCCTATGTTTATGAATTTTTTGGGGTTTTTAAGAAAATCAACTATTTCCATTAATTCCTCTTTGGCCTCTTTGGCACCGGCCACATCCTCAAAAGTAACCCTTTGGGTCTTATCGTGAGGAGAGATCATTCTGGCCTTGGATTGGCCGAAAGAGAAGGCCTGCATTCCGGCTCCTTTGGCTTGCCTTAACATAAACCAAAGAATAATGAAGATCAGTATCAGGGGCAGAAGAAAAGGACCCAGAGTCATCATCCAATAGGAAAAACCGTCTTGTCTTTTGACCTCTATTTCCACAGCTTTCATTTCTTCGGGGGTCAAACCGTAACCCACCAAAGTTTCAGTCAGAGTGGCTCTGTCTTCTATTCTGGTCTCCTTTTCAACATCACCGTCATAATAGACCTCAACATCATGGCCTCTGACCACTATTCTTTCAACTTCACCTTCGTTTATATCCATCGCCAAGCGGGATAGAGAGATCTCTTCTATTTCTTCTTGGTGCTCAAAAAACAGCGAATAGACCAAAAGAAGTCCCAGAAATATCAAAAGTGCGGTGGAGAGATTGTTCCAAAAGGAAGATTTTCGCGGAGGCAACTTGCCCATATAATCATTAAGAGGTATCTTATTCTTTTGCTCTTCCCACCTGCTCTTTTTTTTATTCTCCTTATTTCCCCCTGCTTTATCGCCGTTTTTATTTTGAGGGTCGTTTTTTTTGTTGTTGTTTTTTTCCTTCATGAAAATAAATATGTCAGCAATTATAATAACTTAAAATAAGAAAATAATAAAGAAATCACATTATTCCTGTTTTATTAAAAACCTTAGCTATTCTATTACAGCCATTCTCTGTTATTATTAACCCACGATGAAACTTTTAAGCCACAAAAAAGCACACCTGAATTATGAAATACTGGAAAAAATGGAAGCCGGTATAGAACTGTCGGGTTTTGAGGTGAAAACATTAAGAGCGAAACACGGGTCCCTCAACGGCTCTTACATAACGATCGGTAACAAAGAGGCCTTTTTAGTAAACGCCTATATTCCTCCCTATCAACCGGCCAACGCACCCGATGATCATGACCCCTACCGCCCGCGTAAGCTTTTGCTTTCCAAAAAAGAAATAGATCTTCTCATTGGCAAAGAAAAAGAAAAGTCGTTGACAGTTATACCTTTATCGTTGTACACTAAGGGAAAACTAATAAAGGCGGAAATTGCCGTAGCAAGAGGAAAAAAGAAAAAGGACAAACGAGAGGACATCAAGAAAAAAGATGTCCAGCGTGATATTAATCGAGAGCTGAAAGCGAGGTTAAAGTAAAAAGGAACTTTGAAAATATAAAATGGGGATGATCGGCTTCGACAGGATGAGGCCGCTCTTATGTGCGTGGTGGAGTACTCCGGAACCTCCTAAATCTTCCGGAAAAAAATAAGTGCAAACAAAACAGCACAAAAAGCAAAGAGCATTGTCTCTCCTTACTTTGAGGGCAACTTTGCTTTCGCTCACGCTTAAATAGCAAAGCGACGCTTTACTGCGCGATGCTCAATACCGCAGTAAAGTGCAATAACCTTTGAGCTGGCAGAAGTGTTCTCCTCGCCACTTCCGTGAGAAAAAGAGGAAAAGCGTACGGAACTTTCTGTCTTTCTTTTATCCGTACGTGCAAAAAAAGAAAGAATAGACCACGTAGAAGCATAAGTTCACCCATCCTGCACGCGGGTTCAATTCCCGCCATCTCCAC
>JBKHAI010000005.1:0-25320 GCA_046542915.1 Minisyncoccota bacterium
TTCTATTGACTTAAGATGTCATTGGTGCTAGTATTTTTCTAACGGTATGGACGATTTCGTCACCGTTACTTTTTTTAACTAAGAATTAAATTTTTAGGTCGAATCAAGTAAAAAGTAACAGGTGAGACGAAAACCGTTCACGTATGTCTTGCATATAAAGTTGACAAGATCGTGGACATTACCAGCTAAATACAGGCTTATTTTAACGTCCGTAATTGTTGGCTTCTTTATAAATACCGCTATCGGTGTTCCTTCAGAAAACGTTGACGGTCATGTTCTGAAATATGAGGGTGAGCTATTGCAAGAGAAACAATTGGCTTACGCATCGTCTTATCAGGACAGCATCGCTTCTGAAGAGGACAATTCAAGATCTAAAAAAAAGGTAGCGGAAGAAGCAGTAGAAGATAAAGAGTACAAGGAAAACAAAAGAGCTTTGACAACTGAAGAGCACGTTAGAGATTACTTTTCCGATGTTCCGGCTATGGTGGATGTGGCCCGCTGTGAATCTCATTTTCGCCACTTTGACAAGGATGGATCGGTCCTTAAAGGAGTGATGAACGGATCTGACGTCGGAGTGATGCAGATCAATAAAGAGTATCACGGCCAGAAAGCTTCTGAGATGGGGATAGATATCTATAGCAGGGAAGGAAACCTGGAATATGCCAGATACTTGTACGAAGATCAAGGACTGTCTCCATGGAGTGCCTCCGAGCACTGTTGGAGTTCCAGGCAAGAACTTGCTCAACAGTAAAGAAAACTGAAAGTCCTCTGAAAGAGGGTAACTGAAATACTAAAACACGCATATAATATTATTATATGCGTGTTTTTTTGTTTTCTGTCTTTATTGTGAATTAAGGTTGGATCGGTCGGGGAGATAGATCAAGGTCTAGTGTGATCTGATTATATAATGTCGCACAATATATCTTTTACGACACTAAATTAATTTTTAAGCTATATTTAAGATCTGATCCTCTCGTACAGCCCAACTGCTTTTTGATATAGGAACTCAGAGATGTCTTTGGCAGCCTCAGTGCCTTCTTTTATCATATCACTGGCTTTGTCCAGACCTTCATACAGTAACTCTTTGATATCTACTCCCCAGAATAATTTAAGAATGATCAATAAAATTACTATCAGGATGATGCTCCTTATATCGATGAAACCCTCTTCTTTTTTTTGATCTTGAATTTTATCAATAATAAGCTTTTATGATGATGAAGTAAGACTTTCATGTGCCGTCTCTAGGCGCTTTAGGGTCTCTGTTTTACCAAGCGTAGAAGCCAGTTCAATAGGATCGGGAGATCGATCTCTGCCGGATAAGGAGTATCGCATCGGCCAGAGGACGTTACCTCTACCTTTTTCTTCGGCGTAGTCCCACACGGCTTCTTTTATATTGTCACGATGCCAACTGCTGTCATCTATTAGGCGTAGTTTTTTTATAACGGTTTCCAAGTGCTCTCGAGCTTCTTCTTCTTGTTGTCCTTTCCATAGCAATTTTTCCGGCTCTTTATACTCCGGCCTTTCAAAGAAATGATCAAATTCTCCTTCTTCCAACATAGCGTCAATATCCTCATAAACACTGACTCTTTCATTGAATATCTCCCACAGGGCCCGGAGGTACTCTTCCGATACCTGCCAGCCGCGTTCTTGATATCTTTTAGACCGGCTGATCCTTTTTTTAAATTCGCTCAGTTTTTGTTCTTGGGGTGTAAATTTTTTTAAATGAGTTTTGTTTATAAAGCGGAGTTTTTCTTCGTCAAAAATTGATCCTCCTTTTTGAACATTCTCTAGACTAAACGCTTGTATCAACTCGGTCATTTTGAATATTTCTTGATCGTTACCGGGGTTCCAGCCCAGAAGTGCTAAGTAGTTTACTAACGCTTCCGGCAGGTATCCCTTTTCTTGGTATTCCATAACGGATACAGCACCATGCCTCTTGGATAGTTTTGACCTGTCAGGGGCCAAGATCAAAGGTATATGGGCATAATTAGGCCTTTTGT
This sequence comes from Minisyncoccota bacterium, assembly GCA_046542915.1. Taxonomy (GTDB): domain Bacteria; phylum Patescibacteriota; class Minisyncoccia; order Phycocordibacterales; family CSBR16-193; genus SKVL01. Next base: position 2,001 of record JBKHAI010000005.1, read on the forward strand.
AACCGAGTGCCTCCAGTATCAATATCTGTCTCGGTGTGTTTGATATGTGTTCCTCGGCACGAATAACGTCGCTTATTCCCATATCTTGGTCGTCAACTACCACTGTTAAGTGATAGAGTGGCTCCGCTTCAGTTTTGGCAATAACAAAATCTCCCAGATCCGATGTGTTAAAATTTATCTCTCCTCTGATCCTGTCCTGAAAAGTGATATCTTTGTTAGGGTTTTTAAACCTTATTACTTGATCTCGGCCATCTTCTTTTTCTTCTTTGGATACGTAGGCCTTTTCTTTTTCCAAAAGTTCCACAATGGCCTTTTTATAAACATCGGTTCGGTCGGACTGTTTGTAGTAAGCGTCCCATTCCAAAGAAAGCCATGAAAGTGATTCCTGTATCTCCGACTCAAACTCCGGTTTGGATCTTTCTTTGTCAGTATCTTCTATCCTCAGAATGAACTGGCCGTTGTATTTTTTGGCAAAAAGATAATTAAAAAGAGCCGTCCGAGCTCCTCCGATATGCAAGACCCCTGTGGGCGAAGGAGCGAATCTGGTTACTACTTTGTTTTCCTCGTTCATAGTTTTTTTATCATTCGTGAGATAATCCTATCTCTGTTAATTCTTTGGCGATCATTTTGGCCGCCTCCGGTTTATGGAAATCTTTGGCGGCCTTTTCCATGGTCTTTTTCTTATCGGGGTCGGTAAGGATACTCTCGATTTCCATAAGAAGCACCTGGGCGGAAAGATTCCCCTCCTCTATCACGTGGCAGGCTCCGGCTCGGGCGTAGGCGAAAGCGTTGTGGTGCTGGTGTTGACCATGAGCGTATTCGTAAGGAATCAAGATACTGGCCTTACCCCACGCGGCTATTTCAAATAATGTGGAACCGGCTCGGGATACAACAACGTCCGCCAAGGTTGCCGCTCTTCTCATTCCTTTGGTATTTAGAAAATCATAAGGTTTATACCGGTGCTCAAAACCGGTATTTTTCAGAAGGTTCATACCGGCCATTTTAGCAACATCAATATGAGCTTTGCCGGTTTGATGTATTATATAGTATTCTTTCGCGAAATTTAAAAGATTATTTATTATTGTGGAATTTATGGACTCCGCTCCTTGAGAGCCGCCGAGGATGAACAGGACGGGGACATCATCTTCGTGGATGTGGAGAAACTCTCTCGCCCCTCGGGTATCTTCTATATTAGATATCTTTTCTAACATCGGCCTGCCGGAGAGAACGCTTTTTTCTTCCGGGAAATGAGAAGTTGCCTCAGGGAAGGATACAAAGACCTTTTGTGCGAATTTACCGGCCCATTTATTAACTCTACCGGGGACACTGTCCGATTCATGTATAAACACCGGAATGCGAAGCACTCTGGCTGCCAATATGACGGGAAAACTGGTATATCCCCCTTTACTAAAAACGACATCGGGAAAGATATAGAACATTAAAAAAAACGCTTTGAATATACCCGAAATGGTTCGGAAGATGTCAAAAAAAGTATGAATGGAAGCGTAAGTCCTTAGCTTTCCGCTGTTTATGAATTTATGGGTGATACCCAATCGCTCCAATTCAGTTTTGTCATAGGATTCCCTGGAAACGAAATAAAGATCCATCTCTAGTATCCCCTCTTCTTTCTGTATCTTCCTTAACTGCTCCGCTATGGCAATGTTGGGATAAAAGTGACCCCCGGTTCCCGATCCTGTTAGAAATATTTTCATTTTATTTACTGATCTTATTATACCGTGATATGTTCAAGACTATTCCGGTCGCTGCTAAAGTTACAAGCAAAGACGTACCGCCAAGGCTCATAAAAGGAAGTGGAATTCCGGACAAAGGAAAAATACCTAACATTCCTGCGATATGTACAAATGCTTGGGTGGTTATCATTATAACAATTCCGACCACTAACAGTCTAGCAAAAGTGTCTTCTGTCCTAAGAGCCAACTGTATTCCTCGCCAAGCCAGTAATAAAAAAGCGGTCAATATAAGAGAAGCTCCGATAAAACCCAACTCCTCTGCCGCGACCGCAAAGACGGAATCTGTAGAAGCTTCCGGTAAGAACTTGAATTTTTGCACGCTTTGCCCGTATCCGCGCCCGAAGACCTCCCCTGACCCTATGGCTATAAGTGATTGGTTCCATTGATAGCCGGAACCCAGAATTTCCAGTTTTTCCGGCTGGAATAAGGAATGGTAGAGAGATACAAAACGAACTTTCACATATTCTCTTTTAAAGCTAAGCCAGATCAATCCCAAAATACTCGTGGTGATAACTATTAAGATGTCTCTCCATCTGGCTCCAGCGACAAAGAACATTGAAAAAATTGCACCGAAAATAACGACCAAAGTACCGGTGTCTGGCTGAGAGAAGAGTATCAAAGCAATTACCAATAATATTAAAATTAATGGTAACAGACCATAAGAGAACTTGTTTATTTTGGAAGTTATTCCGGACAACCACGCGGCGCCATATATAACGACGCCCAGTTGTAAAAAGGTGGCAGGTTGGATATTTAAAAAACCTAATGAGACCCATCTGACTGCTCCACCGTGTGATACCCCCAAGCCCGGAACGAAAACCAAGAGGGATAAAAGCAAAACCGTTATCATCACAATAAAAGCGTATTTTCTAAAGAAGCGATAATGAATATGGGAGAGAATATAAAGAGCCAGTAGCCCCAAGATGAGCGCGGTCGCTTGTGACGTAACAATTCGGGTGTAACTGACATTTTCATGCAACAAAAAAGACGTGGAAGAAGAAAGAAATATTAGAAAACCTCCGATCGACAATACCAAGACTATTGCCAAAAAATAAGGGTCCATTTTCTTTTTCTGGAGAGCTTTCATTTTGATGTTCTAGATCCCTGCTACTCCCAGGATTATACCCAGCATAGCAGAGACCACGCTGATCACCCAAAAACGCATTACAACTTTGTAAGAAGGCCAGCCGATAGCTTCAAAGTGGTGATGGATCGGTGCCACTTTAAACAGCTTTTTTCCTCGTGTTTTCTTATAAAGAAGCTGAACTATGACAGAAAGAGAGGTGATCACTAAAGGCAAAGCTATGATCGGTAAGACGATCACGCCGTAACCGCCTCCCAAAGAGTCTGTCATAAAGGCCACTATGACCAGTACGACCGTTAAGGCCATGGTTCCGGTCTCTGACATATAGAATCTGGCAGGAGGTATGTTGAACCACAAAAATGCCAAAATAGCCCCTGTAACTGAAGCACAAAAAGCCGCCAAATTGATCTGGTCCAGGTAAAAAGCAATTATGCTGTAACTCGTGAAGATGGTCGCAAAGACCCCACCGGCCAGACCGTCAATACCGTCTATTACTCCGCTTGAGTAAACCGCGATCATCATTATTACAAATAAAGGGATTATCAGCCATCCGATCTCGATATCCCCCACTACACTGGGCATCCCCAGGGATGATACATCAAGTTGGGTATGAAACCATATTCCACATCCTAAACCCAGAAGGATGACCGCTGTTATTCTTTTTTTAAAAGACAGTCCTCCGGCCATGTATTTACCGGTTCCGGTAACTTCCAGAATGTCATCTACAAGACCAATAAGTGCCCCAAAGAGCATAGCGGCAAAAGGTATCCAAGTTTGGTCACGGCTCAAAAAACCTAGTTTTACCAAGATCTCATTTTGTGGAAAAATGAGTGCCAATAGCCAAAGTGACAGTATTACCACAGTAGTACTCAACCATATTATAATACCTCCCATTCGGGGGGTGCCAACCTCTTTTTCCTTGTGGAGTTCGTTGAATATGGCGGCTTTTTCCCCGTCTAAACCGTTCTTTCCGGGTTTCTTTTTCCAGGCCTTGTAATGGTAGAGATATGAGGTTAAAAAAGGAGTCATAATAACTCCGGTTCCGAAAGCCAAAACGGCCGGTATGATTATTTTTATAAAATCAATTATCATGGCGATTCAGGTGATCTTTAGTTGCCGTTATTAATTTTTTGGTATCTTCAAAGCGCCCTTTAAAACTGGAACCCATAACCGCAATAATAACAGGATAATTCAGATCGGCGTTTATTACAACCACTAAATTACCACCGGCCAAGTCCGTATAACCTGTCTTTGAAGCCAATATGCCATTCATTTCCGAGACGGCGGGGTTGGTGTTCTGAAAGTTGTGGTGTAGATCACTCAGAGATGTCATTTCTCTTTCTTTATGGCGTGTAGCATAAAGAATGTCTGAATGTTCCGATAAGGCATAAAGAACCATCTTGACCATATCTCGAGCAGAACCATAAGCTCCGGCATCTTCTTCCATATCCAAACCCGTGGCGTTATGGAAATAAGTTTTCTCCATCCCTATCTCTTTGGCTTTTTTGTTCATTTCCGAAATAAAGTGATCAACTCCTTCCTCGTGAGTGCTGTTCGTTAATATAGATCCTACTGAGGCGGCGATAGCGTAAGAAGCATCATTTGCTGACGTTAAGACACTTATTTTCGAGAGGTCATTCAAGAGCCACTTCTCATTGGGAAAAAGGCCACTGTTTCCGTATTGTTTTAAAAAGTCCTTTTCTATTAAGACCGGTAACTCCGGATCCACTTTTTCTAAAGCCACAATGGCGGTCATTAGTTTTGTGATGGATGCAAAAGGTAAAACTCTGTCAGCATCTTTCGCGAAGATCTCTTTATCCTTATTTATGTCCCAGACCATAGCCGAGCTAGCTTTCAGTTCTATATCTGAGAACGGGTCGTCGTGAGAGTTTTTCATCTCTTTAGCTTCCTTCTTTGTACCCTCGGTGCTTTGATCTTTTTCTTCCACCTTATCTTCCGTGGTAACAGTTAGATCTTTCGGTGGTTCTTCTTCGGTTTCCTGAACGTCGGTCTCTTCATGATCACTTATGACCATAGCTTGAGTATAATAAGTAAGAGAGATGACTAAAAGGATAGAGATAACAGATCCCGTTATCAGGAGATAGACTCCGATAGTAACCTTTGTTTTAAGTACTTCTTTCTTAAGATCTTCCAGCATATCTATTCAATTTTTGCCGACCCTTCTTCACTTGACTCAAGTAACTCTATAAATTTACTTCTGATCTCATAATAATTAACGAGATCCTCTAGTTTACTCAATCCCAGAAAAGCCAGAAGATCGGCCGTGGGGGTGTATTCAAAACTTTGGCCGCTTTTTGCCCTTCTCCTTTCCACCATTCCTTTTAGGACCAGACTTCTAAGAACGGAACTTGAGTTAACTCCTCTTATGTAATCAATGTATCTTCGGTTTATCGGAGAAGCATAAAGAATTATAGTAAGTACTTCCATTCCGGCTTTTCCTATTTCTTTGTTCAGGTCTTCCTGAGCAAAACCTTGCAGTATCTCGGAAGCTTCCGGTGCGGTGGTTAAAAGTAAAGAATCATCTTTTCGCATCAAACGAATGCCGCGCTCAGAAAGCTCAACTTCCAATTCATTTATCAGATCCTCCAGATCATCGGTGTTCACTGAAAGTGTCTTTGAGATCTCTTTCAATTTCATGGGTTCACCTTTTGCAAAAAGTAATGCCTCAATGTAACTGGTTTTCTTCATTTTTTTATATATAGTGAGGGATCCCGACTTCGCTGTTTTCTATATAAATGTCGTTATCATCCTCGTCTTGATGCGCGGTAAGCAGTCCTTGCTTGACAAGTTCCAGTACCGCTATAAAACTTACTATGACCTTATATCTTTTTTCTTTGTTCAAGCCGGTCTCTGTCTCCCCTATTCCGGAAAAGTTATTAAAGCTGGTTTTCATTTCTCGATTTACTCTTTTTATGAGTGAATCAATGACGGTTTCAAGTTTTACCACCTCCTCAACTTTGACTTTGGTCATCACTTCCTCTTTTGGCGTCCGGTCAATTATTTCATGGGCTGTCAGATACAGAGCATCTTTAGTTATGGCCTCGTCCGGCACGAAGGATATTTCTTGTGTACTCTCTTCGCCGTGACCAAAGAAAAGTCTCTGGGTACCCCATATTTCTTTCAAGCGTAAAGATTCCTCCTTCACTTCTTTATAGATCTCCAACCTTTTCTCCAGATCTTCTATACTTTTTTCTTCTTCCTCTGTCAGATCCATTGTCGGAAGCAGTGATCTTGATTTTATAAGGATCAGAGTTGAAGCTACCAAAATGAAATGGGCGCCTTCTTGCATCGGAAAACCTCCTTGGTTGCGGATGTATTCTATGAAGTCATCTGTTACTTGAGCTAGGGCGATATCATTTATAAACAGCTTTCTCTTTTCAATGAGTTCCAGCAAGACATCAAAAGGTCCATTGAAAATATCAGTTTTGATGTGATATATTTTTGTGCCACCGAAAGTCTCCTTGCCCTCTGCCATTATACTTAATATAACCTGAAAAACAATGCAGTTCAAATCAGTTTCTTGTGATAAAGAAACTGTGGATAACTTATTTGGTTATCAGTCTTAAAGATGTATAATTTTTTTAAGGGACCTTTGAGAAGTAAGAACTAAAAAAGGTTCAGTTCTTTGAATCAAAACTTGATAAAGTGAGTACCTACGGGGAAAGCAAAACAAAAAAGGTACCGAGGTAATGATATATCCTTATAAAAAAAGCGCGCGAAGGATGAAGGTTAGTACCTACGGGGAAAGCCGTTCAGAAACCAAGGGAACCATCATCAAGTAAAGCGTGAAAAAAAGCGCAAAAAAAGATTCAAAGAATAACTTCAAAAAGGTCCCCCAAACAAAGATCCCGCCTCGCGGGGTTTTTGTTTTTATAAAACAAACCCGCCAACAACTAGTGCTGGCGGGTTAAAGATCAATAAGGAATTCGGGAGCGTTGCATTTCCAGGAAAACACAAGCTTTAACTCCAATGTGTTTGTTTGGTTCGTATTTATATACTCTTATGAAACTCGCGGTCAATGATACTTCCGGACCGCAGTTGATCAGGTCCAGATCAACTACACCTTCAACTGTGATATTTTCAAAGTTCCTTTGCCCGTTATTAACTTTTTCAATAAAAGATTCGGCACTGATAACATTCGGAGTGTTTTTCATTATTAACCTCTCTCTTTTTTGTCTAATGATCTTTTTTACAGCCTCTAAATTTTTATCACATTTTTGCCTAGAAGTAAAATCTCCGGTCATTTATTTTGACGGATCTTTAAGAAAAACCTAAAAGTGTGGAAATGAATATTATATAAAGGCAGATATAGAAAGCTCCTTCCCAGGAATTTATGGCCTTTGAGATACCGGAGATAACAAAAAGAAGTGTGGTAACGGCCAAAAAGGGTAAGCCGATAGTAAATGATTGAGCGTCCAGTTCTACTGGAAAGAAGATCGCCGGTAAGCCAACTACTACCATCATATTAAAAGCGTTTGATCCGAAGATGTTGCCCAAAGCGACATCGTAGCTTTTTTTAAGAGCCGCTTTTACGGATACCAAAAGTTCCGGTAAGGATGTTCCAATAGCCACCGCGGTAATGGTTATGATACCGACCCCGGTATTCAGGATCATAGAAAGAGATGTTACCGAGTCAATTAAGTACTTTGAACCTAAGGTCAGTAATAAAGCACCGATCAGGAAAAAAACCACATCAAGTATTTTTAAACTAGGTTTTTCCGATGGCTTGGAAATAGTATCCACGGAATGGCTGGAATGTTCTCTTCTTTCCACGCGGGAAGGTAGCTTTATCTCTACGTTATCTTCAACTTCGTCTCTTTTATCTTTTGCTGTATAGAATACATATATCCCATAAGCTAAAAGCATTATGACCCCTTCAAAGATACTTATACTTCCATCCCAGGCGACTGCTAAAAATATGGCGGTTCCTATGGCCAAGAGTGGAAGTTCGGTATTTATCAAACTTTTGGTAGTTACTAAACGGCCGGCAACGATCGCCGAAAAACCTACTACTAACAATATATTAGCCAGATTGGAGCCGATGGCATTTGCCGGAGCGAACTCCGTTATTCCCTTAAAAGCGGCAAAAGCGGCCGCGATCAGTTCCGGAAAAGAAGTTCCCAGACTGACCATCAAAACTCCGATAACAAAAGGAGATAGTCCGATGGCCAATCCGATCTTTTCGGAACTTTTAAGTAACCAATCGGCTCCTTTTATTAGAGCGATCAAGGACAATATAAAGATAGTTAACCAGACTATTAAAGGGTCCATATTTAGTTATCTTTGTTTTTCTTTATATCTATACCTAACTCATCCAGTTGCTCTTTTTCCAAAGTTGAAGGTGTCTTCATCATAAGATCACGTCCTTCACCGGTCTTGGGAAATGCTATAACTTCGCGAATGTTGGTCTCCCCTTCCAGAATGGAAAGTAACCGGTCCATACCGGCGGCTATACCGCCATGAGGCGGAACTCCGTATCGGAAAGCCGTTAACATATGGGAGAATTCCTCTTTTTGTTTTTCGGAAAAACCGATCAGGTCAAAGATGGTCTTTTGCATCTCGGCATCGTGAATACGGATACTGCCCCCCATAACTTCAAAGCCGTTAAGCGCGACATCTACTTGATCGGACAGAGCATTCTCCGGAGATCTTTTTAAGTTCTCGACATCCGGATCCTGAGGGGCCGTGAACATATGGTGCTCCGGCTGGAAAAACCCTTTCTCGGTTTTCTCTGATTCAAAAAGCGGAAAATCAATGATCCATACAAAACCCAGTTCCGAGTCATCGTTTTTATCATTCCGGATATCGGGACGGTCGGTCTGGTATTTTTTGAGACATTCTTTATGAGTTAATCGCGGCCAAGGTGTTTTTGTTATATGTTTCTCCGGAAAGATCTCTTTGACCATCTTTGTGAACATTTCTTCGGTCAGTTCCATGATCTTTTCTCTGTCGGTGAATGAGCACTCAATATCCAGTTGTGTGAACTCCGGTTGTCTATCTCCTCTGGTGTCCTCATCTCTCATACAGCGAGCCAGTTGAAAATACCTCTCCAGTCCGGCTATCATTAAAAGTTGCTTGTACTGCTGAGGTGATTGCGGGAGCGCGTAAAAGGAACCTTTGGATACGCGGGATGGTACCACATAGTCCCTGGCCCCCTCGGGAGTTGATCGTGTTAATATCGGTGTTTCAACTTCCGTAAAATCCCTTTCGTTAAGAAAATTCCTTAAAAAGTTATTGACCTTACTTCTTCTCTTGATGTTCTTTTGAAGGCGCTTGCGGCGAAGGTCCAGATACCGGTATTCCATTCTTAATTCTTCTTTTACCTCGAAACCGTCGGTTGAAAGTTCAAAAGGCGGCGTCTCGGCCTCTGAAATTATCTCTAATGACTGAAGTTGCATCTCTATATTACCCATAGCTTCATCGGGGTTTATCATCTTTTCCGGCCTTTGGTTTATTACTCCCTCAATTGAGACGACCCATTCCGGTCTGAGTCTGTCGGCTTTTTTATGCTCGTCTTCAGGTTTGGGTAGAACCACTACCTGAACTTTTCCGGAGGTGTCTCTGATGTCAAGAAATATCAGCTTGCCGTGGTCACGGCGTGTGTCAACCCATCCTTGTATCTTAACGGTTTGATCGATATGATCTTGTAGATCTTTTATTGGTGTTCTTTCCATAATTTATTTAGCTATTTTTTAGATATTCAACCAAAGTGGAGATCGGAGATCCGAGGGATCCTTTGGCGAGCTGATCATGTTCACCGGCTTCCATGCGCGGAGCAATATCAATATGGGCCCAAGATCCGGTGTAGTTGACAAAACTTCCAAGAAAAGCGGCAGCTGTTGAAGCGCCTCCTCCGGAGACTTTCAGGTTGGCGTTGGTGAGATCGGCGTAAACCCCTTTCATTTCATTTTCATACTCATATCCCATCGGCATATGCCAGAGTCTTTCCCCGGTCATCTCTCCGGCTCTTAGGAGATCTTTTCTTAACTTTTCGTCTTGACAGAACAAGGCCGAGTATTTATCGCCCAGTGCTACGACAGAAGCCCCCGTCAGAGTCGCTACGTCTATGACTTTTTCCGGTTTATACTTCTCCAGATAGGTCAATGTGTCGGCTAGTAGTAATCGGCCTTCGGCGTCGGTGTTAGCGATCTCAACTGTTTTACCACTCATGGTGGTTATTATGTCGCCCGGCTTATAGCTTTTCGTAGCAATAACGTTCTCAACTGCCGCAACGACAGCAACAAGATTTATTTTTAATTTCAACCGTGCTGCCGTAGTTACGGTATGAATGACCGCCGCGGCTCCGGACATATCCATATGCATCCCCGCTAAAGAATTACCCGGTTTTATGTTAAGACCTCCGGTGTCAAAGGTTATGCCTTTACCGGCTAAAGCTATAGGGTTTTTACTCTTTGAGGCGCCTTTGTAACTCAGAATTATCACGTAAGGACCGTTATCCGAGCCACTGGCAACACCGAGTATTCCTCCCATCCCCAGTTCTTCAATTTTCTTTTTATTTAGCACCGATACCTCGATATTTTTGTTTTTGGCGGCCTCTTTGGCTTTCCGGACTAACTCTTCAGGTCGCAGTTCACTGCCGGGAGTATTACAAAGATCACGGCTTTTGTTCACCTCCTCAGCGATAACTACACCTTCTTGAACACCTTTTTTAAAGGAATTACTAGGGTCGTCAAAGACGGTCAGGGTTTTGATGCTCTTCTCACGTGATCTCTCGTCGCTCTTTTTCTTATCGGAAGAAAAATTGGCCATCTGAGAATTTAAGGCGAATAATTTCCCGCCATCTTCTTCCGACATCTCGCTGTTATCTATAACCTTTTTTATGCTTTTAAATGAGATCCCCAGGTTCAAGATCTCTAATTTCTTGGCGGTTCTGACTGCTTGTCTAATGGTGGCGATGGCGCGTTGCAGATCAAGGTTGTCTGCTTTGGGTTTTTCAATAAAAAGTTCATTTAAACCGCCCTCCGTTTTTCTTAAATAGGTCCCGGTCTCTTCTTTGAATCTTAGGACCGTAATGTGTTCGGGTGCACTCTCTATTTCTTTTTTATTATATTTTATCTCCATAATTTTATTTAACCGGTAATATACCAACGGCTCTTCTGACCTCTTCCATGGTCTTTAAGGTATTAGCTCTTGCTTTCTTAGAACCTTTCCCGAGGGCTTTTTCCAGTTTTTCGGGATCTTTTTCATATTTTTTACGCCTTTCTCTAAAAGGTCTTAAGTATTCGTCAAGAGCATCTATTAAAATGTCTTTGGCCTCTTTATACCCGACACCTCCTTCTGTATATCTCTTTCTCAGGACCTGAGTGTCTTTCTTGGGTGCAACTAAAGAATATATTCTGAAGACGTTGCAAGTATCAGGATCTTTGGCCTCTTCAATACTTTTGGAGTCAGTCGGGATCTTCATTACTTCTTTTTTTATTTCTTCCCGTTCGGCGAACAAGGAGATGGTGTTGTTGTAGCTTTTACTCATCTTCCTGCCGTCGGTTCCCGGTATAATTCCAACCGATTCCGGAATAATTCCTTTAGGTAATGGAAAGACCTTTTTATACGTCTTATTGAATTTGTCAGCCAAATCTCGGGCGTACTCCAAGTGCTGTCTTTGGTCTTCGCCTACCGGTACGACCTTACTTTTGTGGATCAGTATATCAGCTGCCATTAGTACCGGATAACTAAATAGTCCGGCATTGGCTTCCTCTCCTTTGGCGACGGCATCTTTATAAGCGTGGGCCCTCATTAAATATGAGACATTCAATAAACAGTTAAAGATCCAACAGAGCTCGGTTACTTCCGGTAGGTCGGATTGCTTGTAAAATCCCATTGTTTCGGTGTCAATTCCGGCACCTAGGCAGTCCAGTGCTAATTGACGAGTATTTTGACGGAGATCTTTAGAGTTGTGAACACTGGTTAAGGCGTGTAAGTCGGCTATAAAAAAAGTGGTATCGTACTTATCTTTAAGGTCTATTACTTGCTTGATGGCACCGAGATAATTACCTAGATGTATCCTTCCGGTCGGTTTCATTCCGGATATAAGTATCGGCTTTGTTCTCTTTTCCGTCATAATTATTCATAAATATTATCATAAATATTGATCATAAGCGACAAAAAGGCGGAAAATTTATTCCGCCTTTTCATCTCTTTTTTGTCTTTCTTTATATTCCTTCTTTTTTTAACTCTTCTACCATCTCCTTGGCTTTTCGGGATAGCTTTTTCGGCATAGTGATCTTGACTTTGACCAAAAGGTCTCCTCTTTTGTTAGATCCCGAATAAGGGACACCTTTACCTCTGACTCTTAAGACCTCGTTGAAACCGATACCCGGCGGAACTTTAAGATCTATCTTGCCGTCAAGGGTCTCTACCGTGTAGGTGGAACCCAGTAAAGCGTCGGTCAGTTTGATGTTCAGGTCCATTCTTAGGTCATTGCCATCTCTTTGGAAGACGTCATGTTTTTTAACATGCACTTTGGCATAGAGGTCTCCCGGTGATCCGCCTGGTATCGCTTCTCCCATACCGGCCAGTCTTATCATCTCTCCGTCTTCTACGCCGGCGGGAATTGAAATATTTATCTCTTCTTCTTTTCTGTAAACTCCGGTTCCTTGGCATTGACTACATTTTTTATCGGGAACTTTACCTCTCCCGAAACATTCTCCACATTGTTTTTCTGTCGTGATCGTACCCAGTAGCGATCGTCTTGCTTCTCTGACCTTCCCGTGCCCGTTACAGGTCGGACAAGTTTTCATCTCGCTGCCTTTTTCGGCGCCGGTGCCGTTGCAGTGATCACAGGTGGAGTTCTTCTGAAGGAGTATGGATCTTTTGGTTCCAAATACCGACTCTTCAAAATTAAGTTCTACATCTATAGCGATATCTCTGCCACGGGTATTTCGCTCTCCCCTTCGGCCTCCGAAGAACTCCCCAAAGATGTCGCCGATATCAAAGTCCTCAAATCCTTGTGCTCCTTGGAAACCGCTGAAATCGGAAAAATCAAATCCTTCAAACCCCGAAGACTGGCCGGCACCCTGAGCTCCTCCGTTGCCGGAAAACACGCGACCATAAGCATCATATTCCGAACGCTTCTGATCGTTGGAAAGGACCTGATAGGCCTCGTTAACTTCTTTGAATTTTTGTTCGTCTCCGGTCTTTTTATCGGGGTGATACTTGTGTGCCAGCTTTCTGAAAGCTTTTTTAATATCTTCTTTGCTGGCTTTTTTATCAACTCCCAGGATCTGATAGTAATCTTTCATATAGATGCAAGTATATAACTGTTATATCTTATAATCAACCGGAGTAATGAGTTGCTCTTTGTTCTTATTTTTCCGATTTGTTGTTATCTTCCCCTTCGTCCTTTTTCTCTTCGTAATCGGCATCATGAACTTCTTGCTCTTCTTTTTGTTCGCCGGCAGTGTCGGTCTTGGTACCTTCCTGTCCTTCTTGAGTGGCAGAACTTCCCTCTTGGTCGGAACTTGAAGCGTATTGACCGAGTTTTTGCATTTCTTCCGTTAAGGTCTTGGTTGCTTTTTCTATTTCTCCCAGATCATCGGTGTCTTTTTTCTGCTTGAGATCGTCTATTTTACTCTGCACACTTTCCTTAACATCGGCCGGAACGGAAGCTTCGTTATCTTTAAGGGTCTTTTCGGTTTGATAAATAGCCTGATCGGCCAAGTTACGGGCTTCCGCCAATTGTTTTTTCTTCTCGTCTTCTTTTTTGTGTTCTTCGGCCTCTTTTCTCATCTGTTCTATCTCTTCCTCGGAAAGTCCCGTATTAGCTTCTATTCTTATGGACTGCTCTTTTCCGGTCTTTTTGTCTTTAGCGGTTACGTTTAAGATGCCGTCCTTGTTAACGTCAAAAGTAACCTCAATTTGCGGAACTCCTCTCGGTGCCGGCTCAATTCCGTCTAAGATGAACCTTCCCAGACTCTTATTATCGGTCGCCATCGGTCTTTCTCCTTGTAGGACGTTTATCTCCACGGAGTTTTGGTTGTCAGTAGCGGTTGAGAATATCTGTGACTGTGATGCCGGAATAGCTGTGTTCTTTTCTATGAGTTTGGTGGCTACTCCACCCATTGTCTCAATTCCCAAAGAAAGTGGAATAACATCCAATAACAGAACATCTTTAACGTCTCCGGAAAGCACACCTCCTTGGATAGCGGCACCTAATGCTACCACTTCGTCCGGGTTTATGCTTTTATTGGCTTCTTTGCCAAAGAACTCTTTAACTTTTTCCTGTATCATCGGCATTCGGGTTTGTCCGCCGACCAGAATGATCTCGTCGATCTCGTCCTTGGAAAAAGGTGAGGCCTCAACGGCTCTTTTGGTTATTTCCATTGATTTATCAACATACTCTTGGGCCAGACTTTCCAAAGTGGCTCGGGTTAAAGTGACCAAGAGATGTTTCGGTCCTTCGTCGTCGGAAGTGATGAAAGGAATATTTATTTCACTTTCGGTTGTGGTTGATAACTCATGCTTGGCTTTTTCGGCGGCCTCATCAAGTCTTTGTAATGCCAAGGGATCTTTGCGGACGTCAATTCCGGATTCCTTTTTATATTCTTCAGCTATCCAGTTAATGATCTTTTGGTCAATGTCTCTTCCGCCCATATAACTGTCTCCGTCGGTGGATTTGACCTCTACTGTTGATTCGTCTTCTTCATCTCCCACTTCCAGTACAGAGATATCAAAAGTTCCTCCTCCGAAATCATAAACAACTATCTTTTCGTTCTTCTTTTTGTTAAAACCATAAGCCAAAGCCGCTGCGGTCGGTTCGTTTATTATTCTTTTGACATCCAGTCCGGCGATCTTTCCGGCGGCTTGAGTGGCTTTTCTCTGGTCGTCGTTAAAGTAAGCGGGTACCGTTATTACGGCTTCCTTAACTTCTTCCTTTAGTTTACTTTCGGCATCGTTCTTTAGTTTTTGTATCACCATGCTGGAGACCTCTTCCGGTCGGTGCCACTTATCTCCTATCTTTACTTCCACTCCGCCTTTATCAGATTTACGTATCTCATAGGAGACGTTTTCTTTTTCTTTTTGTACTGATTGATCTTCAAAGTCGTGCCCGATGAGTCGCTTCATTCCGTAAATGGTGTTGGCCGGATTAGTGACGGCCTGTCGCTTAGCTAAAAGACCTACCAAACGCTCGTTTTTCTTGGACAAAGCGACAACCGAAGGAGTCGTTCGGTTACCTTCCGCGTTTTCTATTATTTGTGGCTCTTGGCCTTCCATTGCGGCGATTGCCGAATTTGTTGTTCCTAGATCTATACCGATTATTTTTGCCATAGTCTTTTTTTATTCTTATAACTGATAATTTTTAATCTTCTGTTAATTCGTTTTGCTCTTCCTCGGGATTATAATGACCTACTTTTACCTTGGCGCATCTCAGTACTTCTTCATCCATAACATAGCCGTCTTGAATAACCTCCGTTATGATGTTGTCTTGGTCAGGTTCTTCCACATCCACCACTGCCACTGCTTCATGAAAACTGGGTTCAAAATGCTCACCTTTAGGTGAAAATGAAGAAACCCCATAATCCCGTAAGACCTTAAGTAATTGGTTGTGGACGTTTTCCATTCCCTTTCGCCACTCTTCAGGAAGTTCTTCCCAGTTTTCTTGATCCGTCACGGCCATGGAAAAGCTGTCCAAGACCGGTAAAAGCTTTTGGGCAAAACTCTTCTCAGAAAGCCGTTTATTCTCTTCCGCCTTGGACTCCATTCTTTTTCTGAAATTTATCAGATCACTTTTAGCTCTATATAACTCATCCAGATATTTGGCTTTTTCACCTTCGCATTCTTTGAGTTTCTTTTTTGTTTTCTTTAATTTTTTATCCAGTTTACTTTCACCTTCCTGGTCATTATCAAAAACCAGATCTTCGTTTTCTTCGTAGTTTGTGTTGTCCTCTTTTTTCATGATCTTGATATTTTGCAAATAATGAATAAATACGGCTCTACGAAAGTAAAACACCTTAACTTCCAAGAGGTGTCATTGAAATAGAAGAAAATAGAATACTTCGCTCGGGATCTTATCTCTTGGACCACTGTGGGGACTTGCGGGCTTTCTTCAAACCGAATTTTTTCCTTTCTTTGTGGCGAGGGTCTCTCTTTAAGAAACCGGCTTTTTTTAAGTGGTGCCTGCAATCGGGCTCTATTTCCGTTAAAACTCTGGCAATTCCGTGGCAAAGTGCTTCGGTTTGACCGTTAGACCCTCCTCCGTAGATCTTGGCTGAAACATAAAAATCTTTGTTTACACCGCTTTCGGTGAAAACTTTCTTTACCAGCTGTTGTAGCTCCTCTCTAGGAAAATACTCTTCCAAGCTTCTTTCATTAACGGTAAAAGATGTTTTTTTGTCCTCGAAGAGTCTTACTCTGGCTACCGACGTTTTTCTTCTGCCAATGGCTTCGATATATTTTTGTTCGTTTTTATCTTCTTTCATAATTATTCGGATATTTTCAAACGCTTCATTAATCTCGGCCTAAGCTTGTTATTTGGTAACATTCCATATATTGATCTTCTTAAGGCCTCACTATAACCTTTACGTTCAATGATCTTCTTTAAACTTTCTTCTTTTTTACCGCCCGGATAACCGGAGTATCTAACATAAACCTTGTTTAAGAACTTGGCGCTAGTACTAACGGATATTTGAGAAGCGTTTATAATATTAACCGGTTGGCCCATTATCCTATTTTTTTCAAAACTAGGTGAATCCTTCCCACGAAGAGCGTTAGCTGCTTCAGTGGCGATCCTTCCGAACGGCCTCCCCGAAGCATCAATGATCCTTTCTTCGTTCTCGGTTTGGTTTTTGTTTGTTTCTGCTTTGGTATTCATATGCTCAGATTATTCTAGACTTGCTCGGTCTAAATGTCAATTTGATCAACAAATTCAATATAGGCCATGGGGCTGGCGTCTCCTTTCCGAGGCGATAGCTTTATGACCCGAGTGTAACCGCCGGAGCGTTTTTCAAAGCGAGGTGTCAGCTCGCTGAAAACTTTAAAAGAGGCGTCTTTCCCGACCAAAGCACTAACGCGCCTTCGGTTAGCCAGATCTCCCCTCTTACCGTAAGTTATCAATCTTTCTACATAAGGTCTTAGCTCTTTGGCTTTCATTTCAGTGGTTTTAATACGTTCCTCTTTTATCAGAGCTCGTGCTAAAGACCTCATCAGTGCTTTCCTCTGACTGGACGGTCTATTGAAACTGCGTATTTTTTTGTGATGCTTCATATCCTTATTTATCTATCTTATTTTTCTTTTAAGGAAAGACTTTGTTCATTTAGCAGGTCCTTTATTTCTTGAACACCTTTTTCACCCAGGCCATCTATTTCCAGAAGGTCGTCTTCGCTCTTTTTAATGAGACCGCTAACGGTTCTGATACTGGCTCCGGATAATGCTTTACTGGTACGGGAAGAAAGTCCGATATTTTCTATAGATGTTTTAAGAAAGTCTTCGTCTTTTTTCTCTTGAGCGCCTTCGGTTTCTGTTTCGGCAACTTCTTCAACATCATATAACTCGCTTTCGTCAGCGCTGTCGCGAAAACCGACTATTGCCTGTAATTGTTCTATCATTATGTTTATTGATCTCTCCATTGCTTCTCTGGGGGTGATAGTGCCGTCGGTTTCAATAAAGATCCGTAACTTGTTGAAATCGGTCCTGTCTCCGACACGCATATTTTCAACTTCATAAGTAACTCTTCTGATAGGAGTGAATGCGGCATCTACCGCGATGTTTCCGATGTCAACCTTGTCCTTCTTTAGTTCATCTTTGGTAACAAAGCCCAGTCCTTTCTCGACGTCCACTTCAATGTTGATAGAAGCTTTTTTGTCGGTCAAGGTGGCAATATGTTGATCCGGATTAACGATCTCCACGGCGCTGTTGGAGGTGGCCATCTCACCGGCTGTCAGTACCCCTTCTCCGTTCTTGGAAACCGACAGTTTTTGTGGTTCTTCGTCGTGTATCTTCATTCGCATCTTTCGAATATTCAAAAGGATGGTTATGACATCTTCTTTTACCCCCTCTAAGGTAGAGAATTCATGATTAACTCCTTCTATTTTTACGGCGGTAACCGCGCTTCCGGAAAGTGAGGAGAGAATAATGCGTCTTAGTGAATTACCCAAGGTATGGCCATAACCCGGATATAATCCTTCTATTTCATAGGTTCCCTTCTTATCGTCTTCGTCAATGACCGTGGGTTGGGAAGGTTTTACTATTTCGAGATCTTGTTTTTTCATCATAATAGATCGTTGTTAATGTTTAACGGCTATAAAATTCTAGGACCATATCTACATCAAAAAATAGATCAACTTCGTCTTTTACCGGTGTACCGGTGACGGTTATGATCTTTTGTTTTTGATCCACTTTTAACCAAGAGACATCCGAGGGGCTCGGGGCCTCCTCATCTTCTTTTTTAAAAAGTCCCTTTTGCATGCTGGAAGGTTTAACTTTTATGACGTCTCCTTTCTTGACCCTGTATGATGGAACGTCTATCTTTCTGTCGTTTACCAATATATGCCCGTGTGAGATCAGTTGTCTACAGAAGAATCGTGTTGGACCGAATCCCGCTCGGGTAACCACACTATCCAAGCGACTCTCCAGACTTTCGAGCAAAGCATCTGAAGTGCTTTTCTTCTTTTGTTTCATGGCTTCTCTGACGGTTCGGCCGAAAACCTTTTCGGAGAGCGCGTAGGAGTACCTGCCTTTTTGTTTTTCTTTAAGTCTAATACCGTAATCGGTTATTTGCTTCCTCCTTTTTCTGCCTTTTTGCATCTTTCGCGACTCCGCAAGTGCGAATTTTTGTGTCTGTGTTTTTTCAAATACCGGTGCTCCCAGACTTCTGGCGATTTTATATTTGGGTCCTATCTTCATAAAATTTAAAAATTTTTTATACTTTTGGGATTATATAATTATATATAAGATCAACTAGACTCTTCGGGGCTTGGGTGGTCGCGGTCCGTTATGTGGTACCGGGGTAACATCCTCAATTTCGGATATGGAAATACCTTTCGATGTAAAACCTCTTATGGATGATTCTCTACCGGCACCGACGCCTTTGACCGAAACCTTAACTTCACGGGCACCCATCTGATAAACCTGATCTCCGACCACTTCTCCGACCTTGGCGGCCGCGAAAGGTGTACCTTTTTTGGCGCCTTTAAACCCGAGTGATCCCGATGAGGACCAAGCTACAACATTACCTTTTGTGTCCGCAAACGCGACCTTGGTATTGTTATAAGTGGAGTGAACGTAAAGAACTCCCGTATCTAGTCTTTTCTTAACCGGTCGTTTTCCGGTTTTTTTCTTACCTTCATTTTCTCCACCTGCTTTTTTTACAATTCGCTTTTTACCCATTGTTATATAAATAAATTAAACCCCTCTATATATACCATATTGAGGAAGTTACGTAAAGTAACTATACTATTTTTTCTCTGTCTTTCGTCTACCTGTACCCATCGTTTTTCTGGTGTTACCTCTTCTGGTTCGTGAGTTGGTCTTGGTTCTTTGGCCGCGACAAGGAAGTTTTTTAGAGTGCCTTGTCCCGCGGTAAGATCTGATGTCCATCTGACGCTTTATATTGGAAGAAACTTGTCTTCTGAGATCTCCTTCTATTAAATAATTAGATTCTATATACTTCCTTATTTCCGCCTCTTCCTTTTCGGTCACGTCTTTTGGTTTTTTGGCTTTATCAATAGAGAGATCCTTCAGGATCTTTTTAGACTCGGCTAACCCGATGCCGTAAACTTTTGTTAAACCAACCTCAAGTCGCTTATTATCTGGTATTGTGATTCCTGCTATACGCATATTATTTAATTTCGCATTTAAATTTACACTTTATAACCCTACAATGCAAGTATTAATTATCCCTGTCGTTGTTTATGTCGTGGATTAGCTTTACAGATAACATAAACACGACCGTTACGACGAACGACCTTGCATCTCGGGCATATTTTTTTTACTGATGATCTGACTTTCATTTTGATCTGTTATTAGTTTTAAATTTAAAGTCTTCTTACTATTCTACCCCTCCCGCCGTAAGGATCCAGTTCAACCACGACCCTGTCACCTAAAAGTACCTTAATTCTGAATTTTCTCATTTTTCCGGCTAAATAAGCCTGCATCTCTGAACCGTCGTCCAGTTCTATCTTGAAACGAGTATCGGGGTATGCCTCTACAACAGTTCCCGTAACTTGTTTAGTATCTTTTTTTTCGCTCATTTTTTCTTTGTATCTTCTGTTTATTCGTCTTTGAGTATTAGATGCTAGCAAATATGGCTTAAAAGTCAAATTTTTGAGATCCGAATGTTCTAATAATTGATATTAACGTTAATATTTTCTGTATTTTGTGGGAAAGAAAAGACCCATGGTGGGTTTATTGACACCTCGGCGCGGTTGACCGGATATTTTTCCATTATCTTGTTGACCGAATCTTTATCGTTCTTGGATACTCCGGTGAGCTCCGAGGCCAGAGCATCTGTATCTATTTTTTCAAAAAAGCGGATATTGCCTTGAAATGTAAGAGACAATTCCTCTTTTTCGCTTAAGTCTTCTTCATTGTCTAAACTAAGTTCTAGACCATCCCAGTTTTTGACCTCCACTTCTGTTTTTTCTTCATTGTCGGAGATCCTCTCATAAAGATGGTTTGCCAGATCCTGTTCTTTTAAGATCACGGTTAAAAGTTCGGCATCCAAAGAGAACTTAACCTTATCTTCTTCCAACTCTTCATTAAGGTCGTCTTTTATGTAATAGGCGCTGTCAAAAAGAATAAATCCCTCCGGTACATCATCGGATACCATTTCTTTCAATTCTCCTACGGCCTTATTTTTAAGTTCCTCCTTTATCTCTTCCTTTTTTTCATCCTCCATTACCGGCACCTCTCCTTTAATGCCACCTTGCATCTCCGATGACGATTCGGCGTAAAAGCCGTCAAATCTGGCGGAACCTTGAAATCCCGGTATCGTGAAGGTGGTCGGTTCGATGTTGTATTCCTCTCCGGCTTCATCGGCGACAACATTGACCTTTAATTTTCCGGGTTCCGAGTCCTGCATGCCCGGTACTGTAACACTTTCTTGGATGCGGAATATCAAGCCGTCGGGGCTTTCAAAGCGGGTATTCTCTACCAATCTTTGTTCCGATCGGTCGTGTTCGTTGTAAATAGTTATTTCTCCCGTGGCCTTTTCTTCCACCTCTTCAGATCCTTCGGTTTCCACGACTTTTTCCAGAGGGTTTTCCAAATTAACGCTCATCAGCTGATAACCTAGCTCGTCCGAAGAAGGCTCTTTTTTGGCGTTTAAAGTTTCATTTATGTCCCTTTCCGTGGCAATGGGTTCCACATCTATATCAGCTACGGCAAATTGGGACGAAACCCCAAAGCCGACAACTAATAAAGCAAAAACTCCTAAAGCCCCTCCCGCTAGATACATTTTTTTTCTGCCACCGTTTCCGGGAACTTCGGAGAGGTGCTTTCCTCCGTCCGAACCGTCGCCATCATTTCCTTTTTTCTCAAAACTACTACTGGTATGTTTCGTTCTGTTTTTTTGATCTTTACTCTTAACTTTAAAGTCTTTTACCTTTCTACCACTTTCGGAAGAAATGTTGAATTCTTTTGGGCTTTTTTTATCTTCCTCCTTGGAAAGGGTAACGTTCCTAATGGAGCGTTTGTTATTTGGTGGAAATATATCTCTCATATTTTTACTGAATTACTCTTAAAAATGGATACTTTGATCTTTTTAAAATAGATCTTAACTTATATTAAATTATAACTCATACTTTTGATTTTGAGTATAGGAAAAACTATCCCTTCTTTGTTTTTTTGAGAAGATAGGTACTGATCGCAAAGTTCAGTATTTCATCACGGACTTCATGACCGGTAGCTTCAGTGTAAACTCTGTCTAAGGACCTGACCTCTGCGTCCGGGTGTTTTTTCTCTAAAATACTTCCTATCTTTTCTTTTAAAAAATGATCAGAAGTGAAATAAACGTTTTGTGGTATAACTTGACTGTACATATTATTCTCATACTCACGTTCCCATTTAGTAAGTAGCGGATCGATGATCTCTTCTATTCTCTTCATGAATTTCTCTTCTCCCTGTCCGGAAAAGTAAAGTGCGGCATATGATGACGCTACGGCCATGGAGACCTGAAATTCCGTAGCGATGGCGCTCGTTAGATCATGGCTACCGTATGTTATATAACTGAACTTAGTGGGTAGCTTGTCTGCGACGGTAACTACCAAAGTTCCCGAAAGACCAACATCAACGTAACTGTATGTTCCGTTATTCGGAAATGAATTTAAAAACTCCAAAATAATATCGCTCTTTGGTGCGAACTTGGCTTCCGCTGATCTCGTCTCCGTTTTTACTCGGGAGTCTAAAGCCTTGACCACTCCTTGAGGTGCCAGTGAGCAAAGCAATCGGATACTAATTGATCGGGCTTGCTTATCCTTTATTTCTTTGGCGGGATAGCCGTTCAGATTTATGCTGTGTATCTCTTTTTTAATAAATTCCAGATCATTTCTTTTATCGGACCTTATTATTTTATAAGCGTCGTCATAATTTGGCTCTTTTTCATTTAGTAGATCGTTTATGACGCCGTCGTCGACTTTAACCGACCTTTGCCATTCTCGGGTGATATCGGTCATATAGGAATATTGAAACGGAGAACTTATTATGAATATGAAATTCTTTGGAGGGTTTTTGGCCTTCTTGGTTTCCTGTTTCTTTGAGTTCTTTTCCGTGGTCAACTCGGTTATAACTTCGCCGGCCGCCATTGTGAGGCCTTCTACGGATTTAACGGCTGAGGCCTCGCCGCCTGTTCTTGTTTTGGTCACGTAACGAAGCAAGTCCCTGCCTTTAGGGTTAGGTTGTACCAGAGCACCTGTTACACCCCTTTCGTTTATATCCACTAAAGCCGTGAGCTCAAGGTTGTTCTTTAAAAAACTTCCCATACTTACTCTAAAACAGCTTTTATTCTTCGTACTCCATCGGCGACCGATTCCTCCTTCTTGATCCTAAATTTACCTAAAATTCCGGTTCTTTCTACGTGAGGCCCGCCGCATAACTCTTTACTGAAAAGACCGGTTTCTTCATCGCCGATACTGTAAACCTTAACTTTTTCGGAATAGCGATCACCAAAGACACCGCCGGCTCCGCTTTGGTATGCTTCTTCCAGGGTCATTTCCTGGCAATAAACCGGCAGATCCAGAGAGATCTTTTCATTTACCAATCTTTCCACTTCCGCTTTTTCTTCTTCCGTCAGCTTCTGTCCATGGGAAAAATCAAATCTGGCTCTTTCGGTGTTGATGTTACTGCCTTTTTGTTCAACATGTTCTCCGAGGACTTCTTTTAAGGCGGCGTTTAAAAGATGAGTAGCGGTATGGTATTTGGTTTCCATTTCACCTTCACCGGCTAACCCTCCTTTGAATCTACCGCCGCCCGAGCTTCTGGATCTTTTTTGATGTTCTTCGTATGCTTTTTGAAA
>JBKHAI010000045.1:0-5028 GCA_046542915.1 Minisyncoccota bacterium
AAAACTTGAAGAAAAAAAGCGTCTGTGATAGCATAGCTTGATATATGGTGGCAAGAAACGTAAAAGTTGAAAAACAAGGAGGTGAAAACAACACGACCCTTATTCGCCGTTTTACAAAGCGGGTCCAAGGATCAGGAATTCTGCCGAGAGTAAAGTCAATAAGGTTTAGAAACAGACCCGTTTCGGAAACCAAAAAGAAACAACAGGCTCTCAAGCGCTTACAAAAAATGAAAGAGAGAGAAAGAATGATAAAACTCGGAAAAATTCAAGAACGTCCCTATTCAAATTCATCGCGTTGATCAGATACCCTTTTACCTTAACCGGTTTGCCGGTATGTTTGGCAAGTAAACTATGGAAAAGGAGGAAAATTTCACAATAATAAAAAGATCGCGGATAGACTATCCGCGATCTTCTTTTAAACAGATCAAAGAAGATATTCTGGGAGCTGATTACTGTTTAAGCCTCGTCTTTATAGGAGACAAAAGATCCCGATATCTCAATGAAACTTACCGAGGAAAAGCTAGCCCGGCCAATATCTTAAGCTTTCCTTTATCACCCGACGAAGGAGAGATATTTATAAACCTGAGAAAAGCTAGAGACACCGCCCCTGATTTTCAAATGTCTTTCCGAGAATTTGTTCTATACCTTTTTATCCACGGAATCCTGCATTTGAAAGGAATGCAACATAGCGGTACAATGGAAAAAGAGGAAAAGCGCCTTTTCAGTTATTATATGCATTAAATCAATTGACCATGAAGACCAAGACGGCGACATCTTTCCAAGCGCGGGGAAATTTATCTATGAATAACAACAACAACGCCACAGTAGGAATAGACGTAGGAACTTATTACATTAAGGTTATTGTAGCCGAAAAAGCTAAGGTTAAAAAAAAATATTTTCCCAAGATATTAGCAACAGGAGTAGCGGAATCACGAGGAATGCGGCATGGCTATATAGTCAACGTAGCCGAGACACAAAAAAGTATAAAAGAAGCTGTTCGACAGGCTGAAAAAACTTCCGGTTTGAATATAACAAAAGCTTTCATATCAATAAGCGGTATCGGGCTTCAGGGGGTAACTTCTGTTGGAAAAACCGTCGTTTCCAGTGCCGATATAGAAGTAAAAGAAAACGATATGAAAGCCGCTCAAGAGGCCTCAGAGACCCAGATCCCTTCCTCGGCCTCATTTAATAGAAAAGTCATCCACGCCATACCTCTGGAGTATAAACTTGACGGTCAGGATGTGCTCGGTAATCCTTTGGGATTGAAAGGAAATTCCTTGGAGGTAAAGACCTTCTTTATAACCTGCCTTGAGCACCACCTTAATGATCTGGTGGAGGCTGTTGAGAGCATCGGTATTGAAGTTATAGACACCATAGCCGCACCCATTGCCTCCAGTTTTGTTAGTCTGACCAAGCCGCAAAAAATAGCCGGATGCGTTCTTGCCGACATAGGAGCGGAAACAGTCTCTATCGTGGTATTTGAGAACAACATACCCATATCTTTAGAAGTCTTTCCCATCGGTGGCACCGACATAACCAATGATATCGCTCTGGGGCTAAAGATCCCCCTGGAAGAAGCGGAAAAAATAAAGCTGGGAAGTGTCTCCAACGCTCCGGTTTCAGAGCAGAAACTTGAAGATATAATTTCCGCCAGATTAACGGATATTTTTGAAATAATCATCTCTCATTTAAAAAATATAAACCGCCACGAACTCCTCCCTGCCGGTATAATAATAACCGGTGGCAGTTCGGGAATATTTGCCATAGAAGAAAAAGCCAAGGATAAGTTAAACCTTCCCTCTTCCGTAACCTCTTTAAGCTCCATCGGAAGACGTGATTCCCCCTTATCAGACTCAAGATGGTCCGTAGCTTACGGGCTTTGTATAATAGGATTAAACGAAGAAGAAAGCAAAAACTTGGGCTTGACTTCCATATTCCAAAACACCCGCCGCGGACTTATATCTTGGATAAAGCAATTTTTACCTTAAAGATCCTGAAAACTCTTTGTTTATTACTCATTTTCTGATAATATAAAAAAATAATTTAAATAATATATATGCCCCAAGTAAAACCAGAGGTTGAAGCTTTTGCTCGCATAAAAGTATTCGGAGTCGGAGGATCCGGAGGGAATGCCATTAATCATATGATCGACTCCAAAGTTAAAGGAGTGGAATTTGTAGCTATAAACACGGATGCCCAAGACCTTCATCATGCTCAATCCAAAAAGAAGATACATATAGGTAAAAACCTTACCCGAGGTTTAGGGACCGGAATGAACCCTGAATTGGGTAAAAAGGCAGTAGAGGAAAATAAAGAGGAGATCCAAGAAGCCGTTAAAGGTGCCGATATGCTTTTCTTGGCAGGTGGAATGGGAGGAGGAACCGGCACCGGCGCCACTCCCGTTATAGCAAGAACTGCCAAAGAGCTCGGTGTTTTAACTGTAGCTGTTATTACCAAACCATTCTTCTTTGAAGGACCTCAGAGAATGAAATACGCCGAAACAGGTATCGAGGAATTAAAATCCTCCGTGGACGCGATCATAGTCATACCTAACGATCGACTACTCTCAACAGTTGAAAAAGAGACCACCGCCAAAAACGCCTTTGCTATGTGCGATGATGTTTTAAAGCAAGCCGTTGAAGGAATTTCCGACCTAATAACCACACCGGGAACAATAAATACCGATTTTGCCGATATAAGAGCAGTTATGGAAAACACCGGTACGGCTCTTATGGGAATTGGTATAGCGAACGGAGAAAAACGCGCCGAAGAAGCCGCCAAGTCAGCTATTAACTCACCTCTTTTGGAGCTTTCCATAGACGGCGCTCAAGGCGTTCTTTTCTCCATAGCCGGAGGAGACGATCTAACTATGCACGAGATCCAAGACGCGGCACAGGTTATTACCGAATCAGTGGATAAAGAAGCCAAAATAATATTTGGTACCGTTAAAGATGATAAACTCAAGAAAGGAGAGTTGAAAATAACGGTTATAGCTTCCGGTTTTTCGGAAGAAGCCGTTAAAGCCAATGCCTTACATAAGGTCAATATCCCCAAAAAAAGAGAAAAAGAAGAAGAACCGGCACCAACAAAAAAAGAAGAAAATAAAAGTATCCACAACAGTCTCCCTCACGAAGAAAAAGAAAAAAAGGCCACCCCTGCAGAAAATAGTGAGAAAGATCTAAGCAATGATTATGACGATGACGACAGTGACTGGGGAGCGGTTCCGGCCTTTTTAAGACGCTCAAAACTAAAATAATCCTCAAATAGCTCTTTTAAAAGAGCTATTTTAAAATAAATTTTCTATCCTAAGAACATGGAAGAGTTTAGTGATAAATATGAATTAATAATAGTAGGCGGCGGTCCGGCCGGTGCATCCGCAGCTATCTACGCCGCCAGAAAAAAAATAGGAACTCTCATATTAACAAAAGACATCGGAGGTCAAAGCACCGACGCCGCTGAGATACAGAACTGGCTTGGAATAAGATCCATCAGCGGTGGTGAATTCAGTAAAATGATCAGGGAACACGTGGGATCATACACTCAAGGAACACTAGATCTGAAAGAAGACGAATACGTGACAGAAATAAACAAAGAAGACGATAATAAATTCACCATAAAGACCAAAAATGGAGGTGTGTTCGTCGGACAAGCAGTACTTGTTGCAACAGGTGGAAAAAGAAAAAAACTCAACGTACCCGGAGCCAAGGAATTTGAACACAAAGGTATCACCTACTGCGCCACTTGTGATGCCCCTATGTTCTCGGATCGTGATGTTGCCGTCATTGGTGGCGGAAATGCCGGCTTAGGGGCGGCATTACAACTTTTAAAGTACGCTCAAAGTGTAACCGTCCTTGAATACCAAGAACAACTTGCCGCCGATTCTATAAGAATAGAAGAATTTCTCAAAAGCGAAAAAGCAAAAGTAATAAAAAATGCCGAAGTAACAAAAGTTGAAGGCGATAAAATGGTAACCGCCCTATTCTACAAAGACAGAAAGAACGAAGAGGAAAAGAAACTAAATGTTAGCGGTGTTTTTGTCGAGATCGGTATGGAACCGGCAATTGAACTCATTCAAGGCCTACTGGAAACGGATAGTAGGGGCTATATCAAAGTGGACCACCGTAATCAACAAACATCACTAAAAGGAATTTGGGCCGCTGGTGACTGTACCGATTCATTATATAAACAAAACATTATCGCCGCCGGTGACGGTGCGAAAGCCGTAGAAAACATCTATATGAACCTATAATAACTCCTTTGGTTTGAAGACATAAAATCCCGGATATGGTTACACCATATCCGGGGTTTTTTATTTAAAGCCCGGGTAGACAGATTTGCCTTTCATCTTTTCCTTTCTGGAGTCTTAGGTTTCTTTCTTCCCTATCCCGCAATATCTTTGCCGCCCTTTTTAGGGCTTTAGAAAAAAGCGGTCTCGGAACCCAAAGCTCCCCGCCTCTTCTGACCTCAAATGATCTTTTGGAAAACGCCATACTTTTACCACTCCTCCAGAACGTAAATAAGACATTCCCTACTCTGATATCCACACTCTTTCTTTCTTCATCAACAGCAATAACTTCTATATCCGCCATCTCGCCCTCCTTTCTTTGACATTCTCAAATTTACATATTTCTATCATTATTAAAAACTATATATAAATATTTGTCAATGCTAACAAAGCACCCCTACCCTAAAAAATGTTGCTCAAAATTAACCAAAAAGGTATAATCTCTGAGAGAAAATAAATGGGCGGTTAGCTCAGTTGGCTAGAGCGCATCCTTGACGTGGATGAGGTCATAGGTTCGAGTCCTATACCGCCCACCAGCCACTACAAACGAAGCTAAACAGGAGAAAGAAGCGCAACAAGCAAGCGCCCTTTTTTCAAGACTCCTTATTCTTCTTCAACGCATATCTCTCTTTTTAAAATAGCTATAGTTGTTTTTGTTAGCAATAGAACAATAATAATATTTAATATAGCAAAAAATAACCATGATAAATATTTAAACATTTCAATATTGGTTTCGTGAAACA
>JBKHAI010000046.1:0-5019 GCA_046542915.1 Minisyncoccota bacterium
GGGGTATATATTGACTTCATATGCGATCACAGGTAGTAAATCGATTAAAGCGAGTACGCGGTCAGATAGACGGTTTAATTCGTCTTATCGAGTCTGATGCGGAATGCAAAAAGATCGTTGAACAGTTCAATGCCGCAGACGGCGCGCTTAAGAGTGCGGTGGATATCTACTTGAGTCAGCATCTTAATTCTTGTCTTGAAAAAGCGGATAAAAAAACTCGTAACGAGATAAGAAATATTACCAGTGCGTTTATTATTAAACGATAATAACATATTTTATTATGGCAAAAGCAATAGAACTTAAAAACGATTCTTTTCAGGAAGAGGTGATCGATTCAGATCTGCCTGTCTTAGTTGATTTTTGGGCACCGTGGTGTCAGCCCTGCCTTATGATGGCGCCGATACTGGATCAGCTTGCCGAGGAGATAAAGGATTCCGTAAAGATAACCAAACTGAACGTGGACGAGCCGGAAAATCAGGAGATCGCCGCTAAATACGAGATACAAGGGATCCCCAATATGAAGCTCTTTAAGAATGGGGAGATCATCAAAGAGTTCGTAGGGTTGCGTCCTAAAGAGGTCCTGAAGCAGGAAATTGAGAAAGAATTGGCATAATAAAGTTCATTTTTTTCAGATCCTTGCTCACAGCAACCGTTTTTTTTATTCAGGTCTATTCATTATATGGTAAATACACAACTACATTCTGAAAATCAGGCACGCCTTGAACGTGCGGCGATCTTATCCGAGACACCGGAGTATATTGTAGAGAGACTCTCAGTGCCGGCTCGGGTTAGTCATTTCTCCATTCCGTTTAACGGAAATGACCTGAAGGCTTGGCGGATAGTGCATAATAGTGATCTAGGGCCCGGTAAAGGGGGAATACGGTTTCATCCGGGAGTAAGTGAGCAAGAAACCGCTTCTTTGGCTTTTTGGATGACCATTAAAACGGCATTATTTAACCTGCCATATGGGGGTGCCAAAGGAGGAGTTTCTGTGGATCCAAAGCTTCTTTCGATCGAAGACCGTGAATATATAAGTCGAGCATACGTTCGCGGTCTCTATCCTCATCTCGGGGCGGATCTGGACATTCCGGCTCCGGATGTCTATACCGATGAACAGGTAATGGCTTGGATGCTTGATGAATATGAGAGTATCACCGGAGTATTTGAACCGGCTGCATTTACCGGCAAGCCGGTTGTGCTTGGCGGTTGTAGTATTCGCGACTCGGCGACATCTCGTGGCGGGTATCTTCTATTTAAAGAAGCCCTGGCAGCCCTTGGTGATAACTCCCGTAAGTTAGAAGTTGCTATTCACGGATTTGGCAATGCTGGCACACATATAGCCGGTATGTTCAAAGAAGAAGGACACAAGATCGTTTTAGCGAGTGACAGTGCCGGAGCTATATATGACGCTAAGGGGTTTGATGTCAGGGCGTTAATATCCGCCAAGCGATCGGGTATGTCCTTAGTGGAAGCGTTTCCTGACAGGCAAGCCGATGGAGATCCATTGGCCATATCGGTTGACCTGACGGTGCTTGCGGCACTTAGTGAGCATGTGCGGGTTGATAATGTTGACCAGATGGATACCAAATATATTCTGGAACTTGCTAACGGACCGATCACCGAAGAAGCTGAGCGGAAACTTATTGACCGTGGTGTCTTGATCCTACCAGATGTTTTAATGAACGCCGGAGGTGTGATGGCGAGCTATCTAGAATGGGCGAGTAATAAAAGTGGTAATATATTTGATGAAGATCACCTTAATGGACTTTTTGCGAAGATCATGAAAGATACTTGGAGTCGGGTTTATGATCGTTATCTGAAAAGTTCTGAAAATACTTTGCGTGTTCACGCTTACGCGGAAGCTCTGCAAAGGATCACTCAGGCGGCTTATTTGCGAGGCAGGCGACGCTAAAGTAACATAAGAAATATTAATATGGACAGAGAAAATTCCAATATTTATGACCTCATAACAGTCGGTGCCGGTCCTGCGGGTTTTAGTGCCGCTCTTTATGCGGTGCGGTATCGTTTGAGTACGCTTGTTATAGGGCAGATGCCGGGAGGTACGGCCGGAGAGGCTCATAAGATCTGTAACTTCCCTACGGAAGTAGAGATAACCGGTCCGGAGATCGGGCAAAAAATGTATTCTGCGGCAACACATCACGGGGCCGAGGTGGTCATGGATACGGTCTCACATATTACAAAGGTCGATGATGTCTTTATTCTGGAAACAGTTAATGGTGACAAATACAGATCAAAGGCCGTGCTTGCGGCCGTCGGTACTAAACGTCGTAACCTCGGCGTACCCGGTGAAGCCGAACTTTTTGGGCGAGGTGTCTCATACTGTGCGACTTGTGACGGAATGTTTTACCGTGATAGAAAAGTCGCGGTTATTGGCGGCAGTGACGCGGCACTTACGGCGGCACTGTATTTAGCTGATGTAGCAAAACATGTACATTTGATATACAGAGGCGATTCCTTGCGTGGCGACGGTGTCTGGATAGAGGAGGTGCAAAATAATGAAAATATTACGATACATTACAACAAAGTGGTCTCAAGTATCGTCGGTGAGAAAAAAGTTGAAGGTCTTAACATAGAGAGTCTGGAAGTAGGGACACCGGAAAATTTGGAGATAGAAGGTGTGTTCATTGAGATCGGTTCCAAGCCGGATGCCTCCCTTTTTACCTCTCTGGAATTGGAACTAGATGATAAGGGGTACATAAAAGTCGGGACAGACCAACGTACCAATGTGGAGGGACTATGGGCCGCCGGGGACATCACTGACGGGTCCAATGGTTTCCGACAGATCATTACCGCCGCCGCCGAGGGAGCTATTGCCGCGGAGGATATTTATAGATACCTTCGGCACAGCAGCAAAAGTGTATCTTAATTCTTCAAGATCGCCTCCGGTCGGGCAAGACTCGTTAATATAAGTGAGGGATGTGACTGTTTAAATTAAAAGCTATTATGTTAATCTAAAAGAATGCACTATATCGTAGGATTGGGGAATAAAGGGGAAAAATACGCTTTTACCCGGCATAATGCCGGCTTTATGGTCTTGGAGGTTTTGAGAAATGACTGGGGTTTTGAAGATTGGAGTTTTCAAAAGAATATCAGTTCTTTTACCTCAAAAGGAGAACTGAATAGTGACCCCGTTACTTTGGTAATGCCTGATACTTTTATGAATCTTTCGGGTAGAGTCATTAGAAAATTAAAAAAGGAAGGTATGGATGTGGAAAGGTTCGCTCTTGTTCACGATGATCTGGATCTGCCGTTGGGTACTCTGAAATTTGTAGTGGGCAAAGGTCCGGGTGGTCATAAGGGTGTCAGCTCGGTTATAGAGCATTTAGGTACCAAGAATTTTTTAAGGCTTCGTTTTGGAATAGCGCCGGTTAGTGAGGATGGTGAACCTCGAAAGCCACAAAGGGCAACAGACAGTTTTGTTCTGGAAAGATTTACAGAAGAAGAAATGAAGGCGGTTCATCAAGTTGCCGTTCGGGGTCGGGAATATCTTAGGACCTTTGTAACCGAAGGAGTTGAAAAAGCCATTAGTTCCTGCAAGGGTTAAGAGCTTTTTTATATACAAAAAACCCGTGTAATTTGGTTACACGGGTTTTGATCTTAAAATTTAGGGCTAATTTTCGGTTTCCGTTTTTTCCTTTTCGGTATTGCCGTAAGAAAGGGTCATTTTCTGTTCCGTCGGGTCAAAGTAAGTTATGGTGAATGAGTAGGTCTTGCCCAGTTCAAGAGTTTCTCTTAGTTTTTCTTCATTACCGAACTCAGAAACGTGGACTAATCCGGCAACTCCTTCTTCAATACTTGCCAAGGCGCCGTGTTTGTTGAATTTAATGATAACACCTTCCACTTGACTTCCTTTTTCGTATTTTTTGGCAGCTTCTTGCCAAGGATTTTCCTTCAGAGCCTTTATGGAAAGAGATATCCTTTCGTCTTTGATCTCAATGACCTTGACCTTGACCTTCATTCCCACAGAGAAAAGGTCTCGGGGATTTTCTACTAATCCCCAATCCAGTTCGGATATGTGAACCAATCCTTCCAGTCCTTCTTCAAGTTTTACAAAAACCCCGAAATCAACAATGCCGGTTATCTCTCTTTCCAAGACATCACCTACGGAATATTTCTCCAAAACGTTTTCTTTTTCTTCTTCGGAATCACTTTTCTCCGAGAATATAAGTTTTCCTTCGCTAGGGGAGGCAGTGATGATATAAACGGTCAGTTTTTCTCCGACCAATCGCCTTAATTCTTCAAGGATGCGATCCTTATCTCCGTCTTCAACATTGGGGTAGTGTTCAGCATTGAGTTGGGAGGCGGGTAAAAATCCTTGTATGCCTTGCCAACTCATTATGAGCCCCCCTTTATTGGCCTCTTCTACAGTTAGTTCAAACGGCGTTTTCTTCTCTGCGGCTTCTTCTGCTTCTTCCCATATTATTACCTGTCGCGCTTCTTTTAGCGATATTTCCACGTAACCGTTCTCGTTTTTGGTGTCGATGACCTTACCGGAGACGTTATCTCCCAGATTGAGACGGCGGACGACATCACGGGCGTGGATCAGCTCTTTGCCGTAGATGACGCCGGTTCCGAAAGGGGACAGATCAACATAAACAGCATGAGTATCTATGCCGATGACCGGACCTTCCACGATGTCTCCTTCTTCGGGAGGTTCCGGGGTTTCTTCAAGGAGTTTCGCCATTATAGAATCCTTCTTTTCCTTGACGTAAAGCTGCTTTTGGACGGATTTGTTTTCCGGTGTTTTGATAGGATTCTTTATTTCAAGTTCTTTAGTGTCCGTTTTTGTCAGGTCACTTTTTTGTTCTTGTAAGTCTTCTTCTTTTTGATCTTCTTCTTTTGTTATCATATAAAGGATTGATGTGCAGGTCCGAATTAAAGCAGTCTGGGCAGGGTCTTTTTTGCATGATCGGTTCCGTAAAAACTCGGGGTTACTGCAGATCATTGTTAATAATTTGCGGGAGTATACTATATTATTTAGATATCGGCAAATTATAG
>JBKHAI010000047.1:0-4997 GCA_046542915.1 Minisyncoccota bacterium
TGCTTCGCAACGGAAAGATCGTAAAGCAGTTTACGATCTTTGGACGAGAAAGGCGTACCCCGATCTTTTCTTATTTTCAAATTTTTTTATATGACCAAAAATTTCAAACTGGTAACATTCGTACCCGAATCTCATGCCGACGCTGTCCGTAAGGCGCTTTGCGGTGTTGGTGCCGGGAAAATAGGGGAATATACTCATTGCTCTTTTTCGGTAAAGGGTGTCGGCCGTTTTCTTCCCGCCGAGGGAACTCATCCACATAACGGAGAAGTAGGGGAACTCTCGGAAGTTGAGGAGGAGAGAATAGAAGTTGCTTGTAGCGCGGAAAAAGTGAAAGAAGCAATTAAGGCCATAAAAGAAGCACATCCTTACGAAGAGGTTCCTATTGATATACATCCGGTGATGTCTGAAGAGGAACTTTAGTTTTGCTATAACTTTTAAAAAGACCTTGAAACTCCGCCGGGCTTATGTTTTCCATAAGGATA
This sequence comes from Minisyncoccota bacterium, assembly GCA_046542915.1. GTDB lineage: Bacteria > Patescibacteriota > Minisyncoccia > Phycocordibacterales > CSBR16-193 > SKVL01. The sequence continues at coordinate 483 of JBKHAI010000047.1, forward strand.
TGGTATCCTTTTTTTGTGTCCGAAAAGGCCGCCTTAGCTCAGCAGGTAGAGCAACGCACTCGTAAAGCGTAGGTCCCCGGTTCGAATCCGGGAGGCGGCTCAAAGAGAAAGATCTTTATGAAAGAAGAAGACATCAAGAAAAGAATAGAAGAGGTGGAAGCGGAGATGAACGATCCTTCTTTTTGGCAGAACAAGGAGAGGGCGCAAAATATAATACAAGAGTATAATGACCTTAAAAGCGAGCTAGAAGGGGTTGGAAAATATGATAAGAAAGGAGCGGTGCTTTCAATTTTAGCCGGTGCCGGTGGAAGTGATGCCGAGGATTTTGCCGCTATGCTTTTTAATATGTATTTCAAGTATTTGGAATCAAAGGGCTGGCCTTGTGAGCTTTTGCATAAGAACGAGAATGACCACGGCGGTTTCAGGAATATTACCATTGAGGTGGATATCAAGAACGCTTACGGGTTTCTAAAAAATGAATCCGGTGTCCATCGTCTGGTCAGGATCTCTCCTTTTAACGCCAAACAACAAAGACACACTTCTTTCGCTTTGGTAGAGGTAATACCTCGTTTTGAAGAGATCGGAGATGTCGAGATAAAAGATGATGACCTGGAGATAGAGCTTTCCAAATCGGGCGGTCCCGGTGGCCAGAATGTTAACAAAAGAGAGACCGCGGTAAGAGTAATACACACTCCAACCGGTGTTTCCGCTCATGTTGATACCGAAAGAAGCCAGGCTCAAAACAAAGAAAAAGCGATGCAGATCCTTTATGGTAAGTTGTACAAACTCTTGGAAGAGCAAAAAAAAGAGGAGAAAGAAAGTTTGCAAATTGGAAAGGTGACCCAGATAGAGTGGGGCAATCAAATCCGCTCTTATGTCCTTCACCCTTATAAAATGGTGAAGGACCACCGAACCGGTGTGGAGATCAAAGATCCCGACAGGGTCTTAGATGGGGATATTCAGGAATTTATTGACGCGGAAGCCAAGCTAAAGGGTTAAATTGCCTTTTTTGTTTTCATAGCCAGATGGTATATACTATAAGGGTGGTGTATGAATGTTTTCGGTCAATAAAAGTTTCGAAGTCGTTTTTTAATTTATTTTTATGATCTATTTTGAAGAGGTTTCAAAGGTTTATCCCGATGAGTCATGGGCTCTTGATGAAGTTACTTTTTCCATTGAACCGAATGAGTTCATATCCATTGTAGGTCACTCCGGTGCCGGAAAAACGACTCTTTTAAAAATGTTGATCGCGGAAGAGTGTCCCACTAAGGGTTCAGTGATGGTTTCCTCTCAGGAGGTTCATAAACTTAAAGGCGAGCAAATAAATCAACTAAGAAGAAGAGTGGGTATAATCTTTCAAGATTTCCGCCTGCTGCCTTATAAGACGGTTTATGAGAATGTCGCTTTTGCTATGGAGGTTGCCGGCAGGAGTGATGAAGAGATACACTCCGATGTTCCTTATGCACTTGATCTGGTTGGTATCGGTAACAAGATGTGGAATTTTCCCAACGAACTCTCCGGCGGTGAGAAACAGAGAGTGGCCATTGCCAGAGCTATTGTTAATCAACCGGAGATAGTTATTGCTGACGAGCCGACCGGTAACCTTGATCCGGAAAATACCTACGAGATCGTTCAGATCCTGAAAAGGATCAATGATCTGGAAACTACTGTTATAATTGCTACTCATAATACCGGTGTCATAGAGTCATTGGATAACAGAACACTTGTTTTAGAGTCGGGAAGAGTGGTTCAGGATGATAAATCCTCTAAGCGTAAAATCTAAGTATGGTTTTTACAGTTCTAAAAAGAATAATTCGGGGCGGATTTCTAAATTTTTGGAGAAACGCCTTTATCTCAACCACCTCTATCTTGGTAATGGTCATAACGCTCTTCTTTATCGGGGCTATAATCTTTTCAAGTGCTTTGCTGAATGCGTCTTTGGACGGAGTACGTTCCCAAGTTGATCTTTCCGTGACATTTGTTCCGGATGCCGAAGAGGAAAAGATAATGGATCTTAAAGCAGAGTTGGAAGCAAGATCGGATGTTTCCAATACCGAGTATACTTCCAGAGAGGAGGTCTTGGAGGACTTTAAAGAACGTCACGCCGGTGACAACATAATCCTACAAACGGTTGAGGAATTAGAGGATAATCCGCTGGGAGCCAACCTTACTATTCAGGCACATGACCCGGATAGTTATCAGGATATTGCGGCATCATTGGAGTCGGAACCGGCCTTGGGAGGTGATGAGGACATAATTTATAGGATAAATTTCCGTGATAATGAACTTGCCATTAAAAGACTTTCTTATCTTATAGATAACGTGGAAAGGTTCGGCCTTATCCTGACGGTAACCCTGGCTTTTGTTTCGGTTTTGATCACTTTTAACACTATTAGATTGATAATATACACCGCACGGGACGAGATCGCGGTAATGCGTCTGGTTGGTGCCAGTACCAGCTATATCAGAGGACCCTTTGTGATAAGTGGTGTTCTATATGGCTTGGTTGCTGCTTTAATAACATTGGCTATCTTTTATCCCTTAACTTTCTGGTTGGGAGAGATAACCGAAGATTTCTTTATTAGCCTTAATATCTTTTACTACTATCTTGATAATTTCCTCCAGATATTCCTTATTACTGTTTTTTCTGGTATCTTTATTGGTGGCGTTTCCAGCTATATGGCCGTGAGGCGCTATCTAAAGGTTTAAGGGAATAAATTAAGTATGGAAAAAAAGAAAAAGAACCCGAAATATATATTTGTAGTTGGTGGTGTTATGTCCGGAGTGGGCAAAGGGGTGGCCTCCTCTTCCATTGGGACAATAATGAAAGCACGAGGTTTTGAAGTAACGGCATTGAAAATAGATCCCTATATCAATGTTGATGCGGGAACCATGAACCCCACCGAACACGGTGAGGTTTTTGTTTTAAATGACGGCGATGAATGTGATCAGGATATGGGAAATTATGAGAGGTTCTTGAACATTGATCTTTCCCGGATCAACTATATGACCACCGGTCGCGTTTATCAGGAGGTTATTCGAAAAGAAAGAAATCTGCATTACGGAGGTAAGAATGTTGAAGTGGTACCCGATATCCCCAAAGAAGTTATCAGACGTATCAAAAAAGCCACCCAAAACGCCGAAGCCGACGTTACGGTCGTAGAGGTTGGAGGCACTATCGGGGAGTATCAGAACATAATCTTCCTGGAGGCCGCTCGAATGATGAAGACCGCTGATCCCGATGACGTGATGTTCGTTATGGTAAGCTATCTACCCATTCCCTCCAAAGTGGGGGAGATGAAAACAAAACCCACCCAGTATGCCTCCAGAACTTTAAACGGCGTCGGCATTCAAGCCGACGTTATTATTGCCCGTTCCGAAGCTCCGCTGGATGCCAAGCGTAAGGAGAAGATAGCGACTTTTTGTAATGTTAAAAAAAGCGAGGTCATCTCGGCACCGGATGTTGATAATATATATGAGGTCCCGATCAATTTTGAAAGAGGGGATCTGGGAAGGATCGTCTCCGAAAAACTTGGCCTGAACAGGATAGAATCAAAGACCAACCTTCGCGCTTGGCAGAACTTTGCCGCCAAACCCAAAAGAGCTAAAAAAGAAGTTTCTATCGCCGTGGTGGGTAAGTACTTCGGTTCCGGTGATTTTGTCTTGGCGGATGTCTATATATCGGTTTTAGAGGCGATCAAGATCTCTTCTTATCATCAGAATCTAGTGCCGAAGATAGATTATATAAGCTCAGAGGACTTTGAAGGTCCTCAAGGGAAGGCCAAACTAAAGAAACTTTCCAAATATGACGGCATTTTGATACCCGGAGGATTCGGAACCCGAGGTATTGAGGGCAAGATCAACGCCGTCAACTTTGCTCGAGTCAACAGCATTCCTTATTTCGGTCTCTGTTACGGTATGCAGATAGCTGTTATAGAGTATGCTCGCAATGTTTTGGGAATAAAAGATGCCACTACGGCGGAAATGGACCCTGAGGCTGAGCACACTGTGGTGGACGTAATGCCGGAGCAGAAAAAACTAATTCAGGAAGGCAATTACGGAAACACGATGCGACTGGGTGCCTATCCGGCCAAGATATCTAAAGGAACCGTTGCTCATAAAGCTTATAAAAAGGAGGAAATATCGGAACGTCATCGCCACCGCTACGAAGTCAATCCGGAATATATTGAAAAACTAGAGTCTGGTGGATTGGTCTTTTCCGGAAGGTCGCCTGACGGCAGATTGATGGAGATAGCCGAACTACCCGAGAGTGAACATCCCTTCTTTTTAGGAACTCAGTTCCATCCGGAATTCCAAGCTCGCCCGCTTACACCACACCCACTCTTTACCGCTTTCATTAAAGCCACTCAAAAGAGGAAGGAGGGTAAGTAAAAGTTTATCTTTTGCTTTGAAAATTAACGGGTTTGTAATATGATAGTTGATGCTGGATTTAGTTTGTGTCTGTGATCCTGAAATTTGCCCGGTCGTCTAACGGCAGGACGCTAGGTTCTGGTC
>JBKHAI010000048.1:0-4856 GCA_046542915.1 Minisyncoccota bacterium
TATATTATCAGTACATTACAAGTACAAGATTCCCAAGTAGGGTGGACTAATACATCAACTTGCCGAAGCCTCTTTTTACTGCTAAAATGCTTCATCGTAATTTATTTAAATCTCATAAAAATAATATGTCCATAATAGATAAAGTAAAAGAGGTCGAAAGTAAAGCTCAAGAGAATATCCGAAAAGCGGAAGAAGAAGGAAAAGACGCCGTAACTAAGGCTAAGATCAAAAAAGAAAAAGACTTGGAGAAATTCAGGAAAGATCTGGATCTACAAAGAGATGAGAAAATGAAAGAGGAAGAAAAAGATATAAAAAGAATAGAAAAAGAAGAATCTGAAAAATTAGAAAAAGAAAAAAAAGAGGTGCTTTCAAGGATCGAATCTCACCAGAAACAAGCAGAGCAGTATGTAGAAGATGTCGTAAAAAAAGAACTCCATGGCAATTCTTAAGATGGAAAAAATAAGTGTCGCGATTCATAAAGAAGCTTCGGTGGATTGCGCCAAGGTTCTCCAAAAGGCCGGTGTCTTGGAGATCACCGACGTTTCTGAGAAAGAAAAACTGGATAAATTTGAAAAAAAGAATTTTCAGTTGAATTATGTCTCCAGCAGACTGGACTTTGCCATTTCGTTCCTCTCAAAATTTGAAAAGAAAGGGATCTTCAGTTCGGTTTTTGAAGGAAACACCATTGAAACTACACAGGAAGAAATAGAAAAAGTCGCCGGTAATTTCTACTATAAAGATATTATTGATTCCGCTTTCGGTATAACAGAGAAAATAAACATTAACGAAAATAAACTGATAGAACTTTCCAAGGAAAAAGAGACCTTGACCCCCTGGGAATGGTTATCAATACCGCTTTCGGCGTCACGAGAGACAAAATATACCAAATCACTTTTTTTGAATGGTGAACCGGATAAACTGAAAGCATTGGAAGAAAAGGTAGAAAAAAATGAAAATTTTGCCATAGAGAAAATATCAGAGAACGCTTTCGTCATGTTGTACATCAAAGATCATGAAGAAGAAGCCTTATCGATGATACAGGAATATGAACTGGATAATACCAACCTCCCATACAGAAGAGGGACGCCGGCCGAGGAGCTGGAACGTATAGGAAGAGCAGAGAAAAAAACCCGTAAGAAAATAGAGATCCTGAAAAAAGAAGCGAAGCATCTTGCCAAACACTTACCGCAACTCAGGATCATTAGTGATCATATCCGCTGGAGAAAAGATCGATACGACTTAACCCATGAAGTTTATGGCACGGATTCGATCATACTTCTTGAAGGATGGTGTCCAAAAGACAATATTGAAGGATTAAGGAACTCCCTGAACGAGGTCAGCAACCTAAACGAAGTGACGAATGTTCCGACCGAAGAAGAACCACCGACCTGTATTAGAAACACTCGTCTAATGAGACCCTTTGAACCTATAACCTACCTTTACGGAGTACCAACCTCCAAGGACCTTGACCCTACTCCTTATCTGGCCGGTTTCTTTTTTATCTTTTTCGGATTTTGTCTTTCGGATGTCGGCTACGGAATACTTTTGGCTCTGATCACCGGCATAGCTTTATTTAAATACAACGTACCCAGAGATATGGACCTATTTCTTAAGCTATTTCTTTTAAGCGGAATAGCTTCTCTTCTGGGGGGAATGATATTCGGCGGTTACGTTGGCATAGAAACTTCTATGTTGCCGGAATGGCTCCAAAAAATAAACATGTTCAATCCTCTAGAGAACCCTCTTCCGATCTTTATGCTCTCACTCATATTGGGGATAATACAATTACTGACGGGTATGGTTCTGGCCATCGTAAGAGATGCCCGCAACGGGATCTTAAAAGAAGGTATCCTTAACAATGGGCCATGGCTATCACTTTTCATCTTTCTGGGTACTTGGATCGCTTCACTTTTCGGTTACCTTCCGGAGAACACCGAGAATATTTGGGTATTCGCATCTTTGGCCTCGGTGGCGGCCATAATCCTAACCGCCGGACGAAAGCAAAAAAACCCATTTGCCAAGCTTTTTATGGGTCTTGCCGGCCTTTATGAAAGTGTCAACTATCTGTCCGACATTCTCTCTTACTCAAGGCTTTTGGCCATCGGACTAGCTACCAGCGCTCTGGCCTTTTCCGTCAATCTTATAGCTATGATGGCTTATGATAATATCCCTTACGTCGGTTGGCTGATCTTGATACTAATACTGGTAGTCGGTCATTTCTTTAACTTTGTTGTTAACCTGTTAGGAGCGTTTATCCATACCGCTCGTTTGCAATTCGTAGAGTTCTTTGGTAAATTCATCATTGGCACGGGACGCGCCTTTAACCCTTTTTCACGAAAAAGTAACCACGTGATCATTCGTGAAAAAGCCGAGGGGTAGCGTTATTTTATTTATTAAAAGATTAATTTATATATATGGAGATAACTTTTGGAATAGGAATGGTTTTTGCCGGAGCGGCTATCGCCGCCGGTTTAGGTTTTGCAGGATCAGCTATGGGTATGGGATATGCCGGACAAGCCGGTGCCGGAGTAACCGGTGAAAGACCGGAACTTTTTGGACGAGTTCTGTTAATGCAAGCCCTTCCGGGTTCTCAGGGTATTTACGGATTTGTCGGAGCTTTCCTTATTTTGAACTTTGCCGGTATCTTAGGCGGAGAGGTTGAAGCTATTACCGTAATGGAAGGACTGAGATTTCTGGTCGCCGGTATACCTTTGGGAGTAGCCGGTTTCTTTTCGGGAATGTTCCAAGGCAAAGTGTCAGCTTCCGGTATATCAATGATAGCCAAAGACGAAAGTCTGGTTGCCAGAGCTATAATCCTTTCGGCTATGGTGGAAACTTGGGCAATATTCGGTTTACTCATCAGTTTCATTATCTTAACTGCTATTTAATCACTTTAACTGGTAAATATGCCCATCGAAGATATAGAGGAAAAAATACTGAAAGACTCAGAAACAGAGTGTGAGGATATAAGAAAAAGAGTATCCAGGAGTATTGAAGCATTGGAAAAAGAAAAAGAAAAAGAGATGCAAAAAATGCGAGAAGCATATGAGAAGAAGTTAGAAAAAGAAATTGAGGGTTGGAAGAACAGAGTAATATCAAAGGTCAAACAGAGGTCATATCTTGAAAAAGAAAGTATTATCAGAGAAAAAGTTGATATCATCTTCAAGAACAAATACGATTCTTTGATCTCCGAAGGACCGAAACAATACACTGAAACAATTAAACAGATACTTTTAACTCAAGGTCCAAAAAAATTCAAAGGACTCTGCTCAGCTCCCAAGGAAAGGATCAAGGAGACAGAAAAAGCACTTTCGGAAGTCAGCAAGGTCTTGGATCTGGATTGTAACTTAAAAGAATCGGAAACATCAATACAAGGCGGTCTCATTTTGGAAAACGAAGACGAATATCACGACCTCTCATTCGAAACCTTCATCTCTTCCATTCAAACTAAGGAGGAAGAAAAGATCCGAAGCATCCTAGCAGGATCGTAAAAAGATCTCTATGTCAGATTATATCTACGCAGGAACCAAGATAAAGGCCCTTGAGAAGCATCTTTTAACCCACAACCAAGTGGATATGCTCTTAAGTGCTAAAAGCTACGACGAGGCCCTACAGAACCTGCACGACACCTTTGTCGGACCTTATCTGGCACAAAACCGAGAAGAACCCCTTCCTTATATTCTGGAGATGATCATAGCCGATACAAAAAAAATGATCGTCTCGATAGCACCCGAGCCAGAGTTCCTTAAAATATTGTGGTTAAAATATGATTTTTATAACTTGGCGGCCATAATAAAAGGTTTCCGAATGGGACTAGGCATCGAAGACCTAAAGGGTCGCTGTTTCATTATCGGAAACTATTCTCCATCAGAGATAACAGAGGCCTACCAGAACAAAACTCTGGGAAGAATGGAGTTTATGTTCAAAAAAGGTGCCGATGAAGCCGCTTCAGCTAATGAGATCTCGGACATAGACAGAATAATGAACATTACCTATCTTAAAACGGCTAAGCGTATAGCAACCGAAAGCGACAATGATTTTTTAAATGACTATGTAAAACTCTTGATCGACTTCTTCAATATTCAGGCTAATTTAAGAGCTCTGTCTTATGGTCAGATCACCGAGACACCTCGACCTGTCTATGTCCGCGGAGGAACGGTTCCTCGATCAGCCACCGACAACAAAGAAACATTACTTGCTTCAATAAGCAAGCTAGGTTCTACCCATCTTTGGGAGGAAGCCGTAAAGGACTATAAAGAGACCGGGTCATACGCGATGATAGAAACCGCTTTTGATAACCGCATCAACTCTTTCGTAAGAGAAAAAAGTATGGAAATATTTTCCATCGCTTCTTTATTCGCCTACTTCAGAGCCGTGAATAACAACGTTCACATTATAAGAACAATTCTTGTCGGCAAAAGGTCCGAACTTCCTGAATACGAGCTTAGAAAAACAATAAGACAACGCTATGGATAAAGAAACCGATTCACAAAAATATAGTCTGGCAATAATAGGGCCCTATGACACGATCTCCCTTTTTAAGGCCTTTAATATAGACTGTTTTAGAGTCAACAGCCAAGAAGAAGCTCTTGAAAAGATAAAAGAGCTTACGGAAAGACCGGAAAAAAATTACGCAATAATTTTTGTACCGGAGCAGTTCTTAAAAGGTCTTGATAACAGAACCTACGAAAAAATAACCGGAATGAACTTACCGACCATCACATCAATTCCTTTAATTGAAACTGACGATACCTCCAGTGTCGAAAAGATAAGAAAACTGGCCGAAAAAGCCATTGGCTCTGATATACTCAAATAAATCAGTCAAAACCGATAAAAATTTTCAACAAAATGATAGG
>JBKHAI010000049.1:0-4657 GCA_046542915.1 Minisyncoccota bacterium
GAAGAAGAAAAGAGAGCAGAAGAAGAGGCAGAATTAGAAATAGAATATATCGGAGAGGACACTCAAAGAAAAGAAATAAAAGTGTTAAAAGAGAACGGCGAAGAAGTTTTCTCCCTTAATATAGATGACCTGAATCAATGGACAAAAGAAAACTGGGATATTTTTGAAGAACCACCTATGGTCGCTATGAGGGAAGTAGAACCGGACGGCTTTGACTTCTTTGACCGCTCGGCCACGATATCACCGGACCAAAAGAAACTAGCATTTTCGGTCCACGACTACGCCGCCGCCAGTACACTTTCATTTATAATAATAGCTGATATTAATTCCGGCGATCTGGATATGGTAAAAGAACCGACAAGAGGCTCAATTGAAGAGTTCCTTTGGTCGCCGGACTCAAAACTCGCAGCTTACACATTAAACACCGCCAGAGCTCACGGAGATATGTTATCGGTTGACGATACAGACTCTATGGAAAAGGTTACTACCTTAGAAGATGACGATCTAATAGAAAAGATAAAAGACCAGGAAGACGAGGATGACAAAAAGGAATTTATGCCCCGCTTTAGAGATGTAAAATGGGAAGATAATGAAATACACTTTAAGACCGACTCTCTGGATGAAGAAGACGATCCTATTAAATGGTCTATAAACGCCGAGGGAGAGGATCTCTCAATTAAAAAATAAGCGAGTATTTCCAAAGAAAGGTCTATACCGCAACCCATATGACCTTATCCACCATTGACTTACTCCCAAGAATTAAAGAAACTATAAACAGATATAGTCCGACGAGTAAAGAAGAGATATCATTTATGTTCTTTGATGTTTTTCATCAAAACCATTTTAGATATATTAAGAAAAGATAAAAACCCAAAACCTTTCAAGGAGAAATACTATGACAGAGGAAAATTGGGACCTTTTAAGCGAATTGTTTGACGGGATCCATTACAACGCGGATGTCCCCGAAAATGAGAATGGTCAATGATCAAAAGCGCTGATGGGAAAACATCAGCGCTTTCTTTTTGAAAAGACCAAAAGGAAAAATTTTCTTGACACAGAATTGTTTTGGGTATATACTCATAACTGAAGATATCTCCCATGGGTCTTCATAAAGGTCGATCTAAAATTTAAAAGTAACTAAAAAAAATTATGCCAGGATTTGACGGAAGAGGTCCAAGAGGCTTCGGACCCGGAACCGGCAGAGGTATGGGGCCGTGCATGAGAGAAACTACGCCAAGAAGAGGTAGAGGCCCCAGAGGATTCGGACCGGGAAGAGGAATAGGACCTTATATGAGACGATTTATGACAAGGAGGGGTAGAGGTCCGGAATACGGATTTGGCCCTCAAAGAGCCGGATGGGATCCGGAAGCTTGGGAAGAAGATCTTCCCGAAGAAAAGGACCGATAAAATAGGCCGCTCCTTCTCTCTCGAGAAGGAGCGGATCTATGTCGTTGAACGCTAATTTATTAAAAATTACTATGCCAAGACCCAGAGCCAGACGAATGACGAAATTTAAACCTCAAGTAACTTATTTCAAACCTAGAGCCGTTCCGCTTCGGCAGATCGAAGAAGTTGATCTGTGGATCGAAGAGCTTGAAGCCCTAAGACTTTGCGACCTCTTAGGTCTCGGTCAAGCGAAAGCCGCAGAGAAGATGGAAACTTCTCAGAGTACTCTGCAAAGGATCCTGGAATCAGCTCGGAAAAAAGTAGCCGAAGCGCTTATTCAAGGAAAAGCTATAAGAGTGAACAATCCAAGCACTTAAAGGTATCCAGTTAATCGGAACCATAGAAAACATATCCATCCTTAATAAAATAAGGTTGGACATTTCCTTTTTTTATAACAAGAAACTTCTCCCCGTATAAATACACTTCGGCCTCTTCAAGGTCTTCAGCCGAGTTAATTTTCACTTCTTTATCTTTCATCTGGAACTCCAAAGAAGCGCTCTCTTTAAAAAAGTCACGAAAACAATCCATGGCATCCTCTTCATCTTCTATATCTTCTCTACAGTTATATACCTGCTCTTCCTTTGAGGTATTGTTCGTCTCCCCTCTTTCCATATCACCTAGCAAAAGCTGAACGTAAAAAAAAGAGCCGATTATAATAAGCAGAATTGGTATTAAGATAAATGCTAAGATCTTTTTGGAAAACGGGAACATAAGACCGTGTTACACTATTATATAGTATAAAATATTAGACACCATTAGCAAATGGATCCTGCCACTTTAATAAAAAACACATGGACTCAGGTAAAAGACCTTTCACCTTTATAACCAACCCCGTTTCGGGAAAAAATAAAGAAAAAGTACTAGAAAAAATAAATAAGTTTTTAAAAGAAAACCCGGGAGAAATTGTCTATACGAAATACCAAGGTCACGCAATTGAAATTGCCAAAAATTCCATAGAAAAAGATCAAGTGCCTGTCGCCGTCGGCGGAGACGGAACGGTGAACGAAGTAGCTTACGCAACGAGTGGAACCGGATTTGAATTCGGGATAATACCGGCTGGCTCCGGTAATGCCGTTGCCGGTCATTTTAATATTCCCAATGACACCAAAGCGGCTCTTGAAACTCTAAAGAAAGGTGAAATAAAGAAAGCTGACACCGGAAGAATAAATGACACCTTCTTTACTATGTCGACCGGAGTCGGTTTTGATGCCATGGTTACCGAAAAGATGGCCGAAAGAGAAAAAAGGGGCTTCTTCGCTTACGCAGAGATCGTTCTTAAAGCCTGGAAAGAAAGACGTGCCATTCCGATCCGTTTTGTGGCCGACGGACAGGAATACCAGACCGAAGCTTTTATGTTCACAGTAGCTAACACCTCCCAATTCGGTAACGGAGTCTATATCGCTCCGGAAGCTGACAGTAATGATGGAAAACTGGACATAGTGGTCATAGAACCCTTCCCTTATCGTGCTTTCCCCTCTCTGGTTGCCGAAGCACGCGGTTTTAAAAAAAGATCTCCTTACATCAAAAGATATACTGCCTCCTGCATAGAAATAGACTGTGATGAAAACTTAATAAATCTGGATGGAGAATCAAAAACGATAAAAATGCCGGTCACGATCAAGACCACCCCCGCCGACATTAAAATTATCTGTTGACCCTCATTCACCTTGATCCAAAAGATTGTCAACAGACGAAAAAAAATCCAAGTGTTAATATAGAGTAATACAAGCTAACAATAAAATATATGGAAGAAGAGATCCCTTTAAGTAAAAAAGTGATGCGGTGGGTAAAAGAGCATAAACTCGGTTCTTCATTTATCTTACTAGGTTCTATTATACTGATCCTTTTCATTACAAGTACGGTATTAGTTTCTTTAAGTGACCTCCAACATACTACCGAGAGACCACAAATGTACACCACAGATGAAGGAACGGGATCCTCAGATGCCTCCTCCGAATCCGCAACAAAGAGACTAACTAAGTCATCTGAAGGTGACGCTCCTGACGTTTCCGACGAGGATATATTTGGTATAAAAGTCATAGAAGGAAGCGCGGAAATTGAAAGCGAAAATGCCCAAAAAGATGAAGCGCTCGCCCAGGAACTCGTTAAAGACCACGGCGGATATACTGAAGAGAGTAAACGCTCCGAAGGGCGTCTTTTTATAAGATTTGATATGAAGATCAGAGTCCCCTCCGATGATTTTGATGATTTCTTCTCCGAGCTTAGGGACTCCTTGGAGATGGAGAGTTTTAACATTCGCGACTACAGAATAGACCTGGAGAAAAGAGAGACCAGACTGGATACCTTGATGCAAACTATGGAGATGTACGACGAGATGATAGAAGAAAGCCGACAGATGGAATTAGGAGATGAACGTCTGGATATGACCAAAAAACTTGTTGACCAAAAGATGGACCTTAAACGTCAAGAAGACGAACTCAGACACTCCATCAGCCGATCTCAAAGAAAAAGCAAATATGCCACTTTATCTTTGAGCATAAAAGAAAACGTTGATCCTGAAATAATTCCGGATGATATCGGGGAGAGATTTAAGAACAACTTACACGCATCGTTCAAGAGAATTACCGATTCCGCGACCTCTGTACTAGGAAATTCCTTGGTACTTATCACCGTCATTGCCGAATGGATGATCTACGGCTTTATTATTATTCTTGCCTTAGTGGCTGTTGTGGGAATTCTGAAGAAACTATACAGACACATCTATAAACGCAAAGAAGAGTAGATAACTCTTAGATCAAAAAAGACTGGAAAGTTCAACTTTCCGGTCTTTTTAATTAAAGTCCTGCTATTTTAAAGGAGGCCAACGTACTCCGTTATTTCCCGAGGTTCATGAGCCAAAAAGTCCGGCTCCACCTCTTTTAATCTATCCGTTGAGTTAAAACCCCAACTAACTGCTATGTTCTTGATGTTTTTCTTCTTGGCCGCTTTAATGTCTCGATCTTCATCTCCGATATAGATGATCTCTTGTGGCTTTACGTTCAATCGCTTGCAGACTCTAGTTAAAACTTTATGTTTTCCAAAAAAAGAGCTGTCGGAGTGAATGAAATCAAAAACTTCCTCTAAACCATATCTGGACAAAGTTCTTTTAATGTTCTCTTCCGAATTGCTGGAAACAATACCTAACTTGTAGTCACTTTTTAACTCCTTTAGTGTCTCAATGATATTGGGAAAAAGCTTGATATTGGAGATG
>JBKHAI010000006.1:0-23376 GCA_046542915.1 Minisyncoccota bacterium
CAGAGTATCTGATGTTTTGGACGCGGTACCTCCGGAAAAGGACGTGGATGGTCTTTCGGCGGCAAATGTGGCCGCTTTGAACAGAGGTGAAAAGGGGCTGATGCCGGCAACGGCCCGTGCCGTACTAGAGATACTTGATGAATACCAAATACCGACGGAGGCGAAAAAGGTGGTGGTCATAGGAAGGTCGCTTTTGGCGGGTAAACCGATCGCCCAAGCTCTACTAAATCGTGACGCCACTGTTTGTGTCTGTCATAAAAAGACCACTGACCTGCCAAGAGAGGCCAGATCTTCGGATATCTTAATTTCCGCCGTCGGTGTTCCGGGGCTTATAACCTCCGAGATGATACATAAAGAACAGGTTATTTTGGATGTGGGGATTCTTTCGGAGGACGGTCACATAAAAGGGGATCTTGTTATTGATCCTGATGAGCTGAATGTTAGAGCCTATTCTCCGGTTCCGGGAGGAGTGGGGCCGGTGGCGGTCGCATCTCTTTTCCTTAATCTCCTTGATGCTTTTGAAATGTGGCAGTTAAGCGGTCAAAAAGAATGATACTCTTTTTATGCTCCAATAAAAGTGATATAATTATAAGTGATCCAATATTTGTAAATAGTAACTAAAAAATAAAAATGAAAGATCTCATTAATAATTTCCATGGTAGCTTAAGGTTGTTGGTCGGTCTCTTCGGAGTTCTGTTGTTTGTTTTAATAATATTCTTTTCTTTAATGGCTCTTAATTCTTTCGAAAAGCGAAATTATCTTGGAGACACACAACCGACGATAGATGTTTCCGGTAAAGGTAGTGTTTTGGTAATACCTGATATTGCCGAATTTAATTTCTCTGTCCAGTATGAAGCCGACGGAGTTCCCGAGGCGCAAGAAGAAGTTGCAAGACGTGTGGAGGAGATAACCGAGTTTCTTAAAGGATCCGGACTAGAGGACAAGCATATAAAAACAACCGGCTATTCGGTTCGTCCGCGTTATGAGTGGAGAGATCCGGAAGGGAGGACACCGGACTCCGGTAGAAAGCGCGTGCTTGTCGGGTATGAGGTGACCCAAACCACAGAGGTGGTGGTAAAAGAAATGGAAGAAGCCGGAAGTTTGGTTGGCGGAGTGGGAGACCGCGGTGCCAGTGATGTAAGCGGCGTGGTCTTTTCGGTAGAAGATGAAGAAGAGGTCAAAAAAGAGGCTAGGAGCAAGGCCATAGGTGATGCCAAACAGGAGGCCGAAAATCTTGCTGATGATCTAGGGGTAAAACTTGTCAGGATAGTGGATTTTAGTGAGAGGCGTAGTGTATCTCCTATGATGAGAGACGAGCAAGCTTTAATGGAAAGTAGAGACGCTGATTCAGTAGAACCTTCTTTTGAACCCGGTGAGGAGGAGATAGAATCAGAGGTTAGGATCAAGTACGAAATAAGGTAAAAAAACTTGACTTTATGTTTGCTTATTAGTATGCTTAAGAAACGTCCGAGAGGGCGTTTTTTAATATGAACAGTTTAGTAAAATACGTAAAAGCGACCAAAGAAGAAATGCGCCATGTCCGCTGGCCGACCAGGAGACAGGCAGTGATATTTACAGTATTAATAATAGCGGTAACTATTATCACTGCTATCTTTTTAGGTTTTTTTGATTTTCTTTTCTCTGATGTGGTCGTTGAACGCTTTTTCATTGGTAATTAATTTTCCATATGTCCGAGCAAAAACAAAAAATACAACAAGGCCGTAATTGGTATGTGGTTCACACCTACGCCGGCTATGAAAATACCGTTCAGCGCAATTTAAAACAGCGTATAGAGTCCTTGGGAATGCAGGATAAGGTATTTGATGTCATTGTACCGACTGAAAAGAAAATAAAGATCAAAGGAGGGAAAAGAGTGGAAGAAGAGGAGAAGATATATCCCGGCTATATTTTTGTTGATATGATCGTTGATGATGATTCTTGGTATATGGTCCGTAATACTCCCAGAGTTACCGGTTTTGTTGGTTCCGGTGTTTATCCCATTCCCGCCAGTCAAGAGGAAATAGATACTTTATTCAAGAGAATGAGTACCGATAATGCTCTTCATCATATAGACTTGTCTATTGATGACGCGGTAGTGATAGTTGACGGACCTTTTAAAGATCTGGAAGGTAAGGTTAGTGAAGTTGATGAAGAAAGCGGCAAAGTACGCATATTAGTGCCTATGTTCGGTAGAGAAACCCCGGTGGAGCTTGATTATCTTCAGGTAAAGAAGATCTGATCTTTATGGGCGGTTTTCTTAGGTTGCAATGTAACTTGATTTGTTGTAGGTTATAATCTGTTAGAAAAAATTTTATGGCTAAGAAAGTAATTCAAAAACTAAAATTACAGATCCCGGCCGGTCAGGCCAATCCGGCTCCTCCGGTAGGACCGGCCTTAGGTCAGGCGGGAGTTAATATAGGGGATTTTGTTAATAAATTCAACGAAGCTACTCAAGAAATGCGCGGGGACATTATTCCGGTTGAGATATCGGTTCATGATGACCGCAGTTTTGATTTTGTTCTAAAGACCCCGCCGGCCGCCAGTTTGGTATTAAAGGCCATCGGAGTTGAAAAGGGGTCCGGAAGCAATATCACCAAAAAGGCCGGAAAGATATCGGATGATCAAATAAAGGAAATCGCTGAAAAGAAACTGCCGGATCTGAACACCGAT
Source organism: Minisyncoccota bacterium (assembly GCA_046542915.1). Taxonomy (GTDB): domain Bacteria; phylum Patescibacteriota; class Minisyncoccia; order Phycocordibacterales; family CSBR16-193; genus SKVL01. The sequence goes on from JBKHAI010000006.1 coordinate 2,671, forward strand.
GATGTTGAGCAAGCAAAAAAGATAATAAAAGGAACAGCCAGATCAATGGGAGTTGAGGTAGTCTAACCTCTAATTTGATGTTTGAAGAGAACGGACGAGCGCTTTTTAAGCACTCGTCTTTTTTTGATACAAAATTTTGGAAATGGTAAAGAATTGTTTATCTTCTAAAAAAGTTTTCGTCTTTTCGTTGAATAATATTTTGTCTAGTAAGCTACTGTTAGTATCGCATTATATTTTAGAGACCAAATGGTATAATGTTAAGATTAATTAAAAAATTAGATCATTATGATACTTTCTGATAAAGATATAAAAAAAGCAATAAAAAGCGGAGACGTGATCATAGAGCCATTTGACGAAGAAGATCTGCAACCCGCTTCAGTTGATCTTCATTTGGGTAAGCATTTTCTTGTTTTTGAAACTAAGTCAAATTATGTATTAGATCCCAAGGAACCTATGGACGAGTTGATGGGGGAGGTTACCATAAGTGAAGATGAACCTTTCGTGATGCACCCCGGGGAGTTTGCTCTAGGAGTTATATATGAAAAGACCGGTGTTTCTTCGGGTTATGTGGGAAGACTGGAAGGAAAGAGTTCTATTGGAAGGATCGGAATGTTGATACACGTCACTGCCGGATTTCTGGATCCCGGCAACTGTCTGAAGATGACCTTGGAACTTCATAATACCGCCAATATACCGATCTTGCTTTATTACAAAATGCCTATTGCTCAGATGGCCTTTGAAAAGCTGTCCTCGGAGTGTGAAAAACCTTATTCAAGTATAAGAAATAAATACGTCGGGGATGTGAAACCGCGAGCCAGCCAAATATGGAAAAGTTTTAGGACCTCAAAGAACGGGACGTCTATCTGATGACAGCGTCCATTCTCCTACAATAAGATCATAGAGAGATGAACAGAGTCGGCTTGAGCTCTGTGTTAACCTTTATGTGCGATCACTCAGATCAAACCGGGTGATCACGGATCATTCGTTTTAAAAAAGAATATCTTTTTTAACATCTTTTTGTTAGAATTTTAGCTGTTATGACGGATTCAGAAATAAATGAAATAATAAAAAAAGAAAAATCAAGGCAAAAGCGTGTTATAAACCTTATAGCTTCCGAGAATTATGTCTCCAATGATGTCTTAAAGGCCCTTGGTTCGGAATTGGTCAATAAATACGCCGAAGGATATCCGAATAAACGTTATTACGGAGGCAATGACCTTATTGACGAGATAGAATTAAAAGCTCAAGAAAGAGCACTTAAGACCTTTAAACTCTCTGACCGCAATTGGTCTGCTAATGTCCAACCGCTTTCCGGAACCCCCGCCAATATGGCTGTCTATTTCGCTCTCGTGCCTCCCGGAGGCAAGATAATGGGAATGTCTTTGGAGCAGGGAGGGCACCTTTCTCACGGTTTCAGGGTTTCCGCTACCGGAGTGTTTTGGCGACAGGTCCCGTACGGTCTCGATAAAAAGAGCGAACGTATAGATCATGAAGCGGTCGCGGAACTGGCTTTGAAAGAAAAGCCGAATATCATCGTTGCCGGATTTACCGCTTATCCTAGAAAGATCAATTGGAAAAAATTCAGGGAAATAGCTGACTCTTGCGGAGCTTATCTTCACGTTGATATGTCCCATATTGCCGGACTGGTGGCCGGAGGGGCGCATCCTTCACCTTTTAATTATGCCGATACGGTGATGACAACGGTTCATAAGACCCTTCGTGGTCCTCGGGCCGCTATTATTTGGTCTCGCAAAGATGAAAGGAATATCGCCGATGCGGTAAATAAAGCCATTTTCCCGGGACTTCAAGGTGGTCCTCATATTAACCAGATCGCCGCGACCGCGGTGGCGCTTAACGAAGCCGGTCAGCGCGATTTTCAAAGTTATACCAAGCAGATAGTTAATAATGCTAAAACCTTGTCCAAAGAATTAAAGGGAAAAGGGTGGAGGATCATCTCCGGAGGAACCGACAATCATCTACTTTTGGTTGATACCTGGATGAACGGTCAAGGTCTCTCCGGAAAGGAGGCCAGTGAAAAACTGGAAAAGAAAGGGATCATTGTAAACAAAAACACTATCCCCGGAGAGACACGCTCAGCCACCGACCCTTCGGGTATACGGCTCGGAACTGCCGCGGAAACAACTCGCGGTAAGAAAGAGACTGATTTTGTAAAGATAGCTGGATCTATAGACAAAATTCTTAGAAGTTAAATACTATGCCAAAAGTGGGCAAAAAAAAGACCTTAAAAACCGGAAAGCTGATAGTTATAGACGGCATAGACGGCTCCGGCAAGGCTACACAGACCGATCTTTTGAAAAAGAAACTGACCAAGGAAGGGTTGAAGGTCAAAAGCATAGATTTCCCACGTTATTATGACAATTTTTTCGGTACTTTTATAGGAGAGTGTTTGAGTGGAGAGCATGGAGATTTTATAAAAGCCAATCCTCGGGTCGTCTCCGTTCTTTACGCGGCCGACAGGTTTGAATCCTTAAAGGATATGAATGACTGGCTTGATCAGGGCTTTTGGGTAATAGCTGACAGATACGTAAGTGCTAATCAGATACACCAAGGGGGAAAAATAAAGGATGCTCGGGAAAGAAAAAAGTTCCTTGATTGGCTTGAGGAAATGGAGCATCAGGTATTCGGTCTTCCTTATCCGGATATCGTGTTTTATCTTGATGTACCGCTTGAAGTGAGTCGGTCTTGGCTTCGAGATCAGGGGACACAAAAGAGTAAGAAGTATCTTAAGGGGAAAAAAGACCTGGCCGAGACAGATGTTGATCATCTTAAAAATTCCCGAAATACGGCCTTGAGTTTGGAGAGGAGAAATGACAACTGGGTCAAGATATCTTGTTGTTCTAAAGGAGTTGTTTTAAACCCCGAAGAAGTGCATGATAAGCTATTTAAGATAATTGAAAATAAATTATGGAAATAAAGATCAAGAAAATAGATAAGGATATGCCGCTTCCCGAATATGGACATAAAGGGGACGCCGGTTTTGATCTTAAGGCTAGCCGGGACATATCACTTCCTCCCAAAGAAAAAATCGCTGTTCCTACAGGTCTGGCTTTGGAGATACCGGAAGGGTATGTAGGCCTGATATGGGATAAAAGCGGTTTGGCAGTGAAACACGGAATGAAGGTAATGGGTGGAGTTATTGACTCCACTTACCGTGGAGAGATACTGGTTGGAGTAATAAACCTCTCTGATGAAATATATTCTTTTGCCAAAGGTGATAAAGTGGCGCAGATGATAATACAGGAGTATAAAGAGGTTATTTTTAAAGAAGAAGAACTTTCCGAAACCGAAAGAGGCGAGGGAGGGTTTGGCAGTACCGGCAAGAGATAACTGATTCGGTTAACTTTTTTTCCTCGCTCGTATAATATAAGTTCATATGGAAATTCAAGAAAAAATAAAGACCCGGATCTCCGGCATTTTAAAAGAGATGGGTATTTCAGAGCCGAAGGTGGATCTGGAGCATCCGAGTGATATGTCCTTCGGCGACCTTTCTGCCAATGTTGCTATGGTTTATGCCAAAGAGTTTGGTAAAAACCCTCACCAGCTTGCTGAAGAGATCGCTTCCGAAGTCAGGAAGGTTTTGGATAATGATATAGATAAAATTGAAGTTGCCGGAGTCGGTTTTATAAATTTTTACTTCTCTCCGGCCTTCTTTGCTCGTTCTATCTCTGACATATACAAGGCAAAAAAACTCTTCGGATCCAACGAAGAAGGTCTTGGAGAGCGAATAATGATAGAGTACACTAACCCCAATCCTTTTAAGGACCTTCACGTCGGACATTTGATGACCAACACCATAGGTGAGTCACTCTCTAGATTGCTTGAATATACCGGCGCCACTGTTATTAGAGCTAATTATCAAGGCGATGTCGGACCTCATGTTGCCAAGGCCATCTGGGGAATGAGAAACAATATAGATGACCGACCCGGGGAGGAAGCCGATCTTTTGGAAAAGGTCAAGTTCATAGGTGACGGTTATGTGGCCGGAAATTTGGCTTATGAAAAAGACGGTAAGGAAAAGGACGAAATTGATCTTCTGAACAGGGAGGTTTATGAGCAAAAAGATCCCGAGATCATTGAACTATACAGATGGGGACGTGAGGTAAGTCTTTTGTACTTTGAGAGTGTTTATCGGAAGCTTGGTACTTCTTTTGACCATTATTTCTTTGAAAGCCAAACATTTTCCATCGGTATGGAAATAGTGGAAGAGGGTTTAGAGAAAGGGGTCTTTGAAAGATCCGACGGAGCGGTCATTTTTCGTGGAAGTGAAGAGGAAGGACTCCATACCAGAGTTTTTGTCAATTCCTTGGGCTTGCCGACTTACGAGACCAAGGATCTGGGGCTTGCTGTCTTGAAAGAGAAAACAGAGAAGGATCTAGACCGCTCTATTGTTGTTACCTCCAATGAACAGAAGGACTACTTTCCGGTTATGCTTAAAGCTCTTTCCTGTTTTGATCCAGATACCGCGAACAAGACCTCACATATCTACCACGGAACATTGGTAACTCCTGAGGGGAAAATGTCCTCTCGCAAAGGCAATGTTCTGGGAGGCGGAACGATCCTTGAAGACATTGAAGAGACTGCCATCAAAAAAGTCCGCGAAGGGGGTCGGTTGTCTTCCGAAGAGAGTGAAAAGGAAACAGCCGAGCGTGTAGCCCTCTCTGCTTTTAGGTACTCCGTTTTAAAGCAAGCGACTGGTCGGGATGTTGTTTTTGATATGTCCCAAGCACTGTCGTTTGAAGGCGACTCCGGTCCTTATCTTCAGTACTCTTTCACCAGAGCTTCCTCTGTGGTCGAGCGAGCTCGTCAGGAAGGAATAGAACCGGAAGTAGCTAAAGAAAGCCCTTATCTTTCGGAACTGGAGCGTCTCTTGTACAGATTTCCTGAGGTGGTCCTGCGGTCGCAGAAAGAATATGCACCACACTATATAGCTACATATCTTAATGCTATCGCTTCCGCTTTTAATAATTTCTACTCTCAAGAGAGGATAGCCGACCCTGATGATGAGTTCTCCGGGTATAAACTTCTTTTGACCGAAAGTTTTAGAGTGGCTATGAAAAACGGACTTTATCTTTTAGGTATAAAGACCCCTGAAAAGATGTGATCTTAAAGATGTTCTATGTTTGAAGTAATTATACTTATTCTTGCGGGATTTGGAGCAGGTGTCGTTACGGGCTTGGCGGGGGTAAGTGCCGTAGTTATTGCCGCCCCTCTGCTTATTGTTTTTTTGGAATATCCTCCTTATTTGGCGATCGGAATTGCTCTGTCAATTGACGTTTTCTCTTCCTTCTCGGCGACTTTGATTTTTTATAAAAACCAAAAAATAAGGATAAGACCCACTATGATCTTGTTGGTGTCAGCCTTATTGGCAGTTTTAATTGGAAGTTGTCTCTCTCGAGGTACTCCTTCAGACATCTTAAGTTTGGCGAGCGGTCTAGGGATACTTCTATCAGGAATATTTATGATATTAAAAAAAGAAAAGGGTCTTTCCTTAAAAGAAAAATTCCCATTTTTAAAAGATCATAAAATTATTTCTTTGATTTTGGGCGGTCTGTTTATCGGGACCATAGCAGGGGTCTTCGGAGCGGGAGGGGGTTTAATGATCCTGTTCGTTCTCGTTATTATTATGGATTATAAAATTCATGAAGCCGTAGGAACTTCGGTTTTCCTGATGATATTCATCGCTTTTTTGGGTGGATTTGCCCATTATTTAAATGCTCCCTTTTCTTTTTCACTTTTGGCTTTTGGAGCATTAGGTGGAATATTGGGGGCTGTTATTTCTTCAATATTTGCCAACTCTCTCAGTGAAGGTGCTTTAAATAAAATACTGGGAACCGCGATAGCTGTTTTGGGGACCTTATTAGTTGCAAAAACCTTGTTTTAATAAAAGAACTGATCATATAGATGGTCCGATCACCATTGATCTGTTTTTTTGAAACACTATATTGTGGTATCATAAAGGCGTTATGGGTGCTGAAAATTGGGAAAATAAAAAAGAAAAAAGTGAGAACGCTTTGGAAGAAGAGAGAATACTAAATTTTTGGGAGGACAACGATATCTTTAAAAGATCACTTGAAAAGCCGGCTCCGAAAGGTAATTTTGTATTTTACGATGGTCCGCCCTTCGCGACCGGTCTTCCGCATTACGGACATATTTTGGCCGGTACTATCAAGGATGTTATTCCCCGTTACCAAACTATGCGTGGGAAATATGTCCGACGTGTCTGGGGCTGGGATTGTCACGGTCTTCCTATAGAAAATCTCATTGAAAAAGAGCTGGGGCTCAATTCCAAAAAAGATGTGGAAGATTATGGTGTTGAGGAATTTAATCGTGCCGCTAGAGAAAGTGTCTTACTTTATGACAGAGAATGGAAAAGAATAGTACCACGTCTGGGAAGATGGATAGATATGGAAAACGCCTACAAGACGATGGATACTTCATACACCGAGTCGGTTTTTTATTCTTTTAGACAACTTCATGAAAAAGGTCTTCTTTATAAGGGCTTCAAATCAATGCATATCTGTCCGCGTTGTGAGGCAACCCTTTCCAATTTTGAGGTAAATCAGGGGTATAAAGATATCAAAGATATCTCGGTTACCGCCATTTTTAAACTGAAGGATGAGGGGCTTGATGAACTTGGCCTGAAAGGAGAAGACGTTAATGTTTTGGCTTGGACGACCACTCCGTGGACATTACCCGGGAATTCCGCTTTGGCGGTAAATCCCGAACTGGATTATGCTTTGGTCAAGAAGGACGGCTCTTACTACATCGTGGCCAAGGATCGCTTAGATGAAGTAATGGGAGAAGGTCTGGAGTCGGAAAAGATCTTTAAAGGAAAGGATCTGGTCGGTTATTCTTATGAACCCCTTTTTGACTATTTTGTGGATGTTGATCTCCATGGTGATAAGGAAAAGGGGTGGAGAATATACTCGGCTGATTTTGTTACCACCGAAGAAGGAACCGGTATAGTTCACATCGCGCCCGCTTTCGGTTCGGATGACTATGACCTTTCACTGGAGCATAATATTCCTTTTATTCAGCATATAGATATGCGTGGTCGGTTCATTGAGGAGGCCGGAGAGTTGGCCGGAAAGCCGGCTAAGCCCAAGGATGATCACACCGCCACTGATGTGGAGGTTATTAAAATACTGGCCGGGAAGAAGAAGCTCTTTGCTAAAGAGAAGATGGTTCATTCTTATCCTCACTGTTGGCGTTGTGACACCCCGCTTTTGAATTACGCTACTGATTCTTGGTTTGTCGCGGTGAGCGACATAAAGGATAAGTTGGTTAAGGAGAACGAAAAAGTTAACTGGGTGCCGGAGCATATCGGGACCAACCGCTTTGGAGAGTGGTTAAAAGAGGCCAAAGATTGGTCTGTTTCTCGTGCCAGGTTTTGGGGAACCCCTTTGCCGGTATGGGAGTGTCGGGACTGTGAAGAGTATTTTGTTGCCGGTTCTTTTGAGGAGATAACCCAAAATTCCAATAATCAGTATCTAATAATGCGACATGGAGAAGCTGAAAGTAACGTCAAAGACGTTTTAAGTTCCGATCCCGCGACCTCTCACCATCTGACCGAAAAAGGTAAAAAGCAAGTTGCTGATTCAGCTCAGAAAATAGCCAATGACCCTCCCGATGTTATAATAACTTCTGATGTTTTAAGGACCAAAGAGACCGCTCAAATAGTAGCCGAGGCTTGCGACATACCATCCGAAGATATCGTGGAAGAACCTCGTCTTCGTGAGCTTGATTTTGGTGATATTGATCTACATCCTGTCAAAGAATACCGTGATCTTTTTGAGGACTGGACCGAGGGATTTGAAAAACCGATACCGAAAGGGGAGAGTTATTTGGACGTCAAAAAAAGATTGGGATCCCTTCTGGACGAGCTGGAGGTTAAGTATGCCGGCAAGCGTATTTTGTTGATCTCTCACAACGCTCCTTTGTGGCTTCTGTCTTGTGTTGCGAGATCTCTTGATAGAAAAGAGACCATTGATCTAAGGGGCGACAAAGGTTGTGATTTTATAGAAAATGCTGAAGTTAGAGAGTTAGATCATAAGATCCTACCTCATAACGAGAACTACGAGATAGATATGCATCGTCCTTATATTGACTCCGTTTTGCTTACTTGTTCTTGCGGTGGAGTAATGAAAAGAGTGCCCTATGTTTTTGATACTTGGTATGACTCCGGATCGGTTCCTTTCGCTCAGATACACTACCCCTTTGAGAATAAAGAAGATCTTGAAAAGAAAGACAGTCCTTACTTCCCGGCCGATTTTATCGCCGAAGGGCAAGATCAAACCCGCGGTTGGTTTTATACTCTACTGGTTCTATCAACGGCTTTGTACGGACAGACTCCTTTTAAGAATGTGGTCGTCAACGGTACCGTGTTAGCGGAAGATGGTAAGAAAATGAGTAAAAGCTTGAATAACTATCCCGACCCGATGGATATGGTGGATCGCTATGGCGCTGATTCTGTTCGTTATACCTTACTTGCATCACCAGCGGTGCGGGCCGAGGATCTGGCCTTCTCCGAAAGTCGTGTTGACGAGGTATCCAAGAAGTTGATCAACCGACTAATGAACGTCGTTTCTTTTTATAAAATGCACGAAGCCGGGCTTTCGCAAGAAAAACAGAAAGTCGGTGAGGCCAAAAAGCTGGACATCTGGATGGAAAGTCGGGTTATGGAAACCGCCGAGAAAGTAACTTCAGGACTTGACTCATATGAGATAAACCAAGCCGCCAGACCTTTAATGGATCTGGTTGATGACCTTTCCACTTGGTATATCCGCCGTTCCCGTGATCGTTTTAAGGAGGACCCGGCTGATTCTTTGAGGTGTCTTCAAGTGATAAACGAGACCCTGAAGGATATTGCTCGTTTAATGGCCCCGATCACACCTTTTACTGCCGAGAGGGTCTTTGAAGCAGTCAGGTCCGACGGTGATCCGGAGAGCGTACATCTGGATGAATGGCCGGAGGTAAAAGAATACGATCAAAAGATCTTGGACGATTTCCGTGAGGTGAGAAGGGTGATCTCTCAAGGGTTGGAGAAACGATCTGAAGCCGGAGTCAGAGTTCGCCAACCACTTCGTAAATTGTCTCTAAAGGAATTGCCGGTATCAATTTCCGAAGATCCGGAGTTGCTTCAACATATCTGTGCGGAAGTTAATGTTAAAGAAGTTCGGAAAGACCCGAGTCTCGATTCGGATATTTCTCTGGATACCAAAATGACGCCGGAGCTTGTCAAAGAAGGGGAGATACGTGATCTGGTAAGAACTTTGCAAAGCTATCGTAAAAAAGAAGGATTTACTTCCGAAGAAAAGGCCAAGATCCTGGTTGAAACTGATGATCTTGGTAAAGACCTTCTACGAGACGCCGCATCAGAACTTGAAAAAACCGTAAAGATCTCCGAGGTCTCTTTTGGCGCACCGAAAGACCCCTATACCTTTAAGATCGGAGATAAGCAATTTCTAGTAGAGATGAAAAAGTAAAAAGATCTGATCAACTCTTTATGAAGTACAATATCTACGATACTCAGGCGCTCGTTTTGAAGAATTTTGCTCATCGGGAAGACAGTTGCTCGGTGCTTTTGTTCACTCGCGAGTTCGGCTGCCTTTATGCTCAGGCTCAAGGAGCCCGCAAAATATCTTCCAGACTGCGATCAGGATTAACCGAGTCCAGTTATGTGACCGTGGGGCTTTTGTCCGGAAAAGGAGGTTGGAGAGTTACTTATCTGCTTCCTCATTCCAATATATTCTTCTCACTCGGAGATCGGCCGGAAGCTAAGAGAGTGATAGCGAAAATAATGTCCATTTGTGCTCATCTGTTGGGGGAAGGATTGGAAGACCGGAGAACATTTGATCTTGTCATAGAAGGTTTTATGCGGATATCAAACAGTGAAGATAATGGTCAAAGCATTCGAGAGACAGAAAGGGTCATCATGCTGAACATTATGTATTTATTGGGCTATATTAAGCATTCTTCTTACGCTCGTTTTATGCAAGTTGATGAAAAGGAAGATGAGGAGAACTTTCTTAATACCGCCGTCTCACAGCGGGAAATAACTAACGAGATAAACAAAGCACTTAACGCCGCTTGGTGAATGTACGTTTTTTTAAATAAGATTTTGTTATATAATCATTCTGATGAGGTTTCATAGACGTGGAAAACAAAAAGGAATAAAAGGAGCTAGGGAAAAACTTAATTATAATGAGCGGAAAGAAGAGAGGAATAAAGAAAGAGACCCTTGGCAAGATCTTAATAAAGGTCAAGACTCGCGAGTAAAGACCGAACCGCAAAAAAAGAAAGACCAAAAAGAGACAAAGAAGAAAAGGTCTTGGCGGAGCTCAATTGATAAGGATAAGCAAAAAAGATCCCGACTCGGTGTTTATTTATATATCTTCTTAGCTGCATCCGTGGTTTTTTTTCTTGTGGCCGTTGGGGCGGCGACCTATATGTTCTTTAGTGGCGGCATCTTCGTTTCTGCCGACAATGTTGATATGGAGGTAGAAAGAATTGATTCGGATGAGCCGATCTCTGCCGGTGATTCGGTCAAACTGAAGATCCGTGTCAAAAACAACAATAATGTCAGTCTTTACAATACAAATATCGTCTTGCGTTACCCTGAAGGGGCTCGTGATCCTTCGGATACAACTTCTCGGAAGTCTTCTCAAAGAATAAAGGTCGGTGACCTGAGAGCTGGTGGGGTTAAAGAAACGGAAACCGAGTTTGTGATGTTTGGTGAGGAAGGTGGTGATTACTCTTTCGGTGCCAACTTTGAATTTACCATAGAGGGATCGGATGCCGAATTTTCAAAAAGCAAGACCTTCGATCTGAAATTGGACCGAACCCCCGTTTCCGTGGATATTGAAGGTCCCAAAGAGGTTTTTTTAAACGAAGACCGCGAATATGTGATCAAAGTCCAGTCTAATGCCGATGAGACGCAAGAGAATATATTGGTGAAGCTGGATTATCCTTTAAATTTTTATATCTCGGATTTCGGTCAAGATATGGATAAGGATTCTTGGTTAATAGAGTCTTTAGCCCCCGGCGAGGAGAAAGAGTTTACCTTTACTGCGATGTTCACCGAATCATCCGAGAGCGAGGTCAACAGAACCGTTAATGTTTCGGTTGGACCTCAGGGGGACTCCTTTACCGAGGTCAATGATTCAAGAGTGGTCGTTGATATTGATGACAAACCTTTTGAGACAGAGGTAACCTTGGCTGATGACGGGCAGATCTCTTTCGGATACTTGGAGGAGGGTGAGTTCGTATGGAATAACCACTCCGGTGCCGATTTTGAAGTGGCTCGCCTGGAGATCGCTTTAAGGAACGAAGCTCTTCGGGAGTTTTCCGCCGAAGGTGCCCGAGAAAGAGGGGATTATCTGGTTTGGACCGATGAAGATGTTAATTTTTCCAATTCTGAAGGTGTTATCCCTTTTTCCTTTCGCACTGCCCTGAGAGAGGATCAAAAAGAACGAAAATTAGGTTTTGACATCTCTTTTGAAGGAGAAACCCATCAGGGAAAAAGAGTTTCTTTTAATAAAGAAGGGGTTTTTGATTTTTTTACGACTTTTGACGTGGAAGTTGACTCTAATCTCTCTAGCAGTAGTGCCATATCTCTCAGAGACTACCGCGAATCGGAAAAGTCAGATGTAACCTTGCGGGCGTTGGTCGGGATCGGTGATATTGAGGATGCCGAGGTAATAGCTAAATTTCCGTCTTCTTTGAAGATCAGGGATGTCTCGTCTGATGACGAAGATGTTGAACTTAATGAGAACAACGAACTGCGATGGAGGTTGGGAGAGGTTGTTGCCGGAACCGGAATATGGGATGCCGGTTTTTCGGGCCCTATTCAAAGAAAGATTAACCTTGAATTGAACATTGACTCAGAAAAAGATCCGGACGATGTCTTAATTGAAGAGATGATGATAACCGGAGTTGACAAAGAACTGGATGAAGATATTGAAAAGACCATAAGAGATATTCCCTTGGATGGACGATCGCCGGATCTCTTGGAAGAGTCCACAAAAAGAAGATGATCTTTATTTAAAACTTAATTAATTAAAATAATATGTCGGAAGCTATTACAATGGAAAAACTAATATCACTTTGTAAACGGAGAGGATTTATATTCCCCGGCTCCGAACTCTATGGCGGACTGGCCGGTATGTGGGATTATGGCCCCTTGGGAGTGGAGCTGAAAAACAATATTCGTGATATGTGGTGGAAGAGTTTTGTCCATGATCGGAGAGATATGTACGGTCTTGATTCCGCCATCTTGATGAAGCAAGATGTCTGGAAAGCCAGCGGACACGTCGGCGGCTTCGTGGATCCGATAGTTGAGGACACGGTCACTAAAGAGCGCCATCGTGCCGATCATCTTTTGGAAAAAGTCGGACTGGAGAATGCCGATAATATGTCTCCGGAAGAGATGACCGAGTATATAAAAGAAAATGATATCAAGAGCCCCGCCGGCAATCCTCTCTCCGAGGTCAAGACCTTCAATTTGATGTTCCAGACCACGATCGGCGCCACCGGCGGAGAAGATGCTGTTTCTTACCTGAGACCGGAAACGGCTCAGGGTATCTTTGTGAATTATAAGAACGTACTGGACACCTTTTATCCTTCTTTACCTTTCGGTATCGCACAGATCGGTAAGGCCTTCAGGAACGAGATATCTCCACGAGACTTTATTTTCCGGATTCGGGAACTGGAGCAGATGGAGATAGAGTACTTCATAAACGAAAAGGACTGGCAAGAAAGTTTTGATTATTGGCGTAAACAGGTTCTTAAGTTTTATGACAAAGTGGGGGTTCCGCAGGATATGATCTATGAACACGAGATACCGGCTGAAGGCAGGGCTCATTATTCCAAAAGGACCATAGACTTTGAATTCTATTATCCCTTTGGACTGAAAGAGTTGACCGGCCTTGCTTACAGGACCAACTATGATCTGAGCAAACATCAAGAACATTCGGGAACTTCTTTAGAATATACCGACAAGCACACCGGCGAGAAATTCATTCCTCATGTTATAGAACCCTCTTTCGGTGTGGAGCGTCTGGTCTTGGCGGTTCTGGTCAGTGCTTATCGCGAGGATCAGATGGACGGTGAAACTCGTACTTATCTGGCTCTTAAGCCTGAGTTGGCGCCGGTCAGAGTGGCGGTTTTCCCACTGCTGAAGAACAAACCGGAACTTGTCAAAAAAGCCGAAGAACTTTATCTGTCTCTTAAGAAAGAGTTTGGTAGGGTTTGGTTTGATGATCACGGCAACATCGGTAAACGCTATCGCAGGCAAGACGAGATAGGAACACCGCAGTGTGTGACCGTTGATTTTGATACTCTGGAAGATGGATCTGTTACTGTTCGCGATCGGGACACCGGCAAACAGGAGCGTGTTCTGATATCGGAACTACCGTCTTTTTTGCGGGAAAGAAAAGAGTAGTTAATGAACCTGTTATTAATTTTTAAAAATATCTAGTAAAATAACATCTTATGGAAAGCAATCCTTTTGAAAAAATGCCAGATGATCTCTCGGAAAAAGAGAGGAAAGAGAAAGAGGCCTGTGCTCGGATATCTGAGCAGGCAAGCTATCTATTTAAAGAGGCGGAAGAAAAAGCCAAGAAAGATAATGATTTTTCTCCATCGGATAGAAAAAGTGGTAAACGTTATTCCGTAGAAAATGCCTCTGATTATATGGTGGCTGTCTCTCAACGGGAAAGAGCCGAGAGTGAGAAGTTCTTGGAATCGGTCAGAGAAAAAGATAACTATTATGAAGAGAAAGTGGCTTCCAAGTTGAAGGTCTTTTTACGAAAAGAAGAAACTCTGCTTCGAGCTCTGGCGGAATTACAAACTCAGTTTCCGGAGTTGGCTTCTCTTATAAAAGCGCAGAAGCCGTACCTGCACGAAAAGCTTAAAAACTCGGAAAAAGATTGGAAGAGATAACAGATCTATTATGAACATTGAACAAGAAATAAAAGAACACTTAGATAATATCTACGACCTAAAGGCGCCTTCGGGGCTTTTTTTGGCTTCTTCTCAAGGTGTTTCCACCGGTTATGACAAGGCCTGGCTAAGGGATAATTTTTATGCCGTACTTGCCTTTGAAGTTACTAATGACTGGGATACCGTACTTAAAGCCTGGACTGCTATTATGCATATTTTTGAAAAACACAAAGGCAAGATAAGTTGGGCGGCTCAGAATAAACCTCATGAAAGCTGGCAGTACATACACGCTAGATATCACCCCGAGACATTTGATGAGTTTTGGGAGGAGTGGGGTAACAAGCAAAATGATGCCGTCGGCGCCATAATATTTAAGCTCGTTGATATTGAGCTTAAAGGTAAAGGCATATTCCAAACTGACGGAGACAGGGAGATACTTCAGATACTAATAGACTATCTGAACTCTGTAGAATACTGGCACGATCCGGATAATGGCATATGGGAGGAGTATGAAGAAGTGCACGCCTCATCGGTGGGAGCTGTTGTTGCCGGTCTTAAGAAGGCCTCTCAATTGGACTTCATAAACATGCCCGAGGGATTAATAGAAAAAGGCGAGCAGTCTTTACGGGATCTTATGCCGAGAGAATCTCAGACCAAGTTCTGTGATCTGGCTCTTTTGAGTTTGATCTATCCCTATGACGTCGTTGACAGAGAGACGGCCGAGAGGATCATAGAGAACCTTCATTATCATCTGGACAGAAAAAGCGGGGTTATCAGATATAAAAACGACTATTATTACAACAAAAATGAAGTTGACGGTTTTAGTGAGGAAGCCGAATGGGTGATGGGTTTCCCTTGGCTTTCCATTATCTACAGCCTTTGGGGAGATCAAGAAAGGGCCCGTAACTATATCTACAAGACCAAGAAATTGGAAGCCGAAGGCAATAAGCTTCCGGAGCTTTATTACTCAAACAGCAATGACCCCAATGAGAACATTCCCCTTGGCTGGGCGGAAAGTCTTTACGTGGTCGCCTTGAAGGAGTATTCCGAGCGCTTTGGAGAGACCGAGATATAGTCATTAATTATTTTCAACTTTAAAACCGCACCTTGGGTGCGGTTTTTGTAATAAATAATTTCGCTTTTTTCCCATATTCTGTTACACTTGTTCGCGGAATTGCTCCCGCTGAGCATCTTTTATCAGACCGGCCTGTTTTTTAGGGCTAATAAGAAATAAATAAAATCTTAAATTTATGAGATCAAAAAAGAAGACCTTAAGTAATGGAGTTCGTTTAGTGACCATTCCTATGAAAGATAACCCTACGGTTACTGTTTTGGTTATGACCGAAGCCGGAACCGTCAATGAACCGGACGGTAAGCACGGCTTAGCACATTTCCTTGAACATATGGCGATGAAAGGCGGTGAAAAATACAAGACCCCATATGCGGTTAGTTCAACTCTTGATTCCGTCGGGGCCTCTTCTAACGCCTTTACCGGACAGGAATATACCGGCTACTACGCCAAGGGTCATCCCAAGCATTTTTCTACTTTGCTGGATGTTATCTCTGACGTCTATCTGAACCCTCGGGTTGATGAAGAAGAGCTTTCCAAAGAAAGAGGAGTTATCGTCGAAGAGATAAATATGTACAAAGATACCCCCAAAGCTTACGTGCAGGATCTCTTCTATCAAGCGCTCTACGGAGACCAGCCGGTCGGACGGCATCCTTTGGGGACCATTGATACCGTCAAAGGACTAAAAAGAGAGGATTTTCTAGCCTTTATGAAAAAGCACTATGTTTCCGGCAAGACGTTGGTCGTAGTAGCCGGCGGTTTTGATCAGAAGAAAGTGGAGAAAGAAGTTTCCGAAAGATACGGAAAGATGCCTTCCGTAAAGGCCGGTGGAACGCCGGCGGTCAAAGGCGGTCAAAAAGAACCTCGCTTCTTGGTAGAGAGAAAAGAGACCGATCAGTTGCATATAGATCTTGGTGTCAGGGCTCTAAAGGCCTCTGACAAGACCGTGCCGGTACTTATGGTCTTAAACTCAGTTTTAAGCGGAGGTATGTCGGGGCGTCTCTTTCAGAAATTAAGAGAGGAGATGGGTGTTTGCTATTACGTCAGATCGGTTGCCGATCTTAACCGAAAACATGGACTTCTGGCGGTAATGGCCGGTGTTGACCCCCAGCGTTTTGAAGAGGTTATAGATGCCATAATGGTGGAATTAAAGACCTTACGCGACGAGTTAGTTGACGAGAAGGAGTTAAAAAAGGCCAAAGAGCATCTTATCGGCAGAATGTCGCTTGATCTGGAAAGCTCCGATTCGGTAGCCGAGTTCTTTATTGAGCAGGAGATATTGACCGGTGTTCAAAAGACCCCACAGCAGATAGCTAAAGAAATTCGTGCCGTAACTTCCGCCGATGTTCGCAAATTGGCTCGGCGCATTTTCACCAACGATCGTCTTGCCGCCGCTGTTGTTGGCAGGGATCCGGATACTGAAGTGTTAAAGAAAAAACTCTCGTTTTAATTTAAGAGATACCCTGTTTTCATAAAGGAAGACTTTGGTGTTTTCTTTATGTTTAAACTAACGCGTGGTATCATAAGGCTGATGACATCGGGTCCAAATAATCACTATTATGTTTCCATTACGCCTTCTACCATCGTCTGGGTGTTTTTAATAGCACTTTTATTCTTTACGGCTTATACATTACACAATTTAATTTTAGTTATTTTAACATCGGTCTTGCTAGCCGCCGCCATATCGCCGGTTGCCAAATGGCTCGTGAAGCGCAGAGTTCCGCGAGTGGTGGCTGTTTTGTTAGTTTATGTCGGTGTTATGTTGGGGCTTTTGTTGACCTTTTACTTCCTGTTGGTTCCTTTGCTACAAGAAACATTTTCTTTTCTTCGTTCGCTTCCCGAGTATATGGATGTTTTTGAAGAGTGGTTACCGCTTGCTGATGGAGGAACCGGTCTTGAAAATGTGCCTTTCTTTGCTGATTTTGCCGGTGAGCTTTCGCCGTCAAACATTATAGAGCAACTTCAAAGTACCTTCTCCGGATTAAGCCAAGGTTTTGTCGGATCTATTTTTGCACTCTTCGGCGGGGTCTTAAATTTTGTCCTTATACTGGTTCTATCTTTCTATCTATCTGTTCAGGAGGAAGGGGTAGCCAAGTTTTTGAAGATGGTCACTCCTGCCAAAAACTCCGAGTACGTTCTTGATCTTTGGAGAAGGGCCGAGATAAAGATAGGATACTGGATGCAGGGCCAGTTGATACTGGCTGTAATAGTAGCAGTCTTGGTCTATCTCTGTCTGACCCTTTTGGGTATGCCTCATGCTTTACTTTTGGCTGTCTTGGCCGGAGTTTTTGAACTTATTCCGGTCTTTGGTCCCATACTCGCCGCTATTCCGGCTATGGCTTTAGGGGTCGCTGAAGGTGGGAATTTCCTGGAGCCCGGTTTAATGATGGGAGTTGTTGTCGGCGGTGTCTATCTGATAATCCAGCAGTTTGAAAGTCAGCTTATCTACCCGCTGGTCATCCGAAAGGTCATAGGTCTTTCTCCCATCATCGTTATAGTCGCTCTAATTGCCGGTTATCAACTGGCCGGCTTCTTGGGGGTCATTCTTTCTGTTCCGGTCGCCGCTATATTTATGGAGTTCTTGAAAGATATGCAGCCGAAAGACGAGAAAACTAACGGTGCAACTCCTTTGGGCTCGGTTCCGGTAGAAGCGAAAATAAAAGACGAATAGTATTATGAGTGAAAATAACTTTTACATAACCACGACACTGCCTTATGTTAATGCCGCTCCCCATATGGGGCATGCCTTGGAGTTCATAAGAGCCGATATCGTCGCCAGATACAAAGAGATGCTGGGCTATGAGGTTTTTTTAAACACCGGCACCGACGAGCACGGACTGAAGGTTTATCGAAAAGCCGCTGAAGAAGGTAAAGATCCTCAAGAGTATGCTGACCACTATTCCGAAATGTTCAAAAAAATGGTCAGGTCTCTGGGAATGAAAGAAGACCACAACTTCATCCGCACCACCGACGAACATCATGTCAGGGCCGCTCAGGCCTTTTGGAAGAGGTGCCTCAAAAACGGTGATATCTACAAAAAGAATTACAAGGTCAATTACTGCGTTGGGTGCGAGATGGAAAAGACCCACTCCGATCTGGTCGGAGGAGAATGTCCCGAACATCCGGGACAAGAACTTGAGGTCATAGAGGAAGAGAACTATTTCTTTCGCTTTTCACGTTATCAAGGGGCTCTCTTGGAGCTTTACGACGAGCGCTCTGATCTGGTCATTCCCGATTTTCGTCTAAATGAGATCCGCAGTTTCGTGGAAAGAGGAATAGAGGATTTTAGCATCTCTCGGCTGGCCGAGAAACAGCCGTGGGGGATACCGGTCCCTAACGATCCCGATCATACGATGTATGTCTGGTTTGACGCCCTTATCAACTACATCTCCGCTATCGGCTGGCCGGATGATATGGAGTCTTTTAGGAAATGGTGGCCGGTTACTCAATACGCCGGTAAAGACAACCTGCGTCAACAGTCGGCAATGTGGCAGGCAATGCTTTTGTCTGCCGGTCTGCCTCTTTCCGAGAAGGTGATCATCAACGGTTTTGTTATAAGCGGGGGTCAGAAGATGAGCAAAAGCATCGGTAATGTTATTGATCCTTTTGATCTTATTGAACGGTATGGAAGTGAAGCTCTACGCTATTATACCGCTCGGGAACTGCATCCTTTTGAAGACAGCGATATGACCGAAGAACGCTTCAAAGAAGCTTACAACGCCAACCTTGCCAACGGTTTGGGCAATGCTTTTAGTCGAATAATGAAGATGGCTTATAACTACGGAGTTGATTATGAGCCATTGCCCACCAAAGACGAGATCTTGGCTAAAAAAGAAGTAAAAGAAAACTACCACCGAGCCTTTGATTCTTTTGAGATCAACAAAGCCGCTGATCACATCTGGGCAAAGATATCCGATCTGGACCGGCACATAGAGGAGACCAAACCCTTTCTGAAGGTAAAGACCGATCCGGAACAGGCCTCTAAAGATGTCGTTTTTCTGGTCCACGGGATCTTTGAAGTAGCTCTCTTGTTAGAGCCGATAATGCCCGAAACCGCTCGGAAAATAAAGAACTCCATCAGTGATCGCCAACCACCCGATAGTCCGCTGTTTATGAGAAAAGAATAACTTTACTCTTTTTCTTTTATGGCCCTTCCTTCGTATTTTGATATTCATGCCCATGTCAACCTTGACCCCTTTAGGGGAAGAGAGTTTGATGTCTTGAAAGAGGCCTTAGATGAAAACGTCTGGGTTATAAATGTTGGAGTTGACAAGGAGTCTTCTTCTAAGGCCTTGGAGCTTGCTAACGGTTATCAGGAAGGGGTTTACGCGACCGCCGGCATTTATCCCGTCTCTGAAAAGGCAAGCAAACCTGAGCTGAGGTCTATCAAGGAACTTGCTCGGCAGGCGAAAATCGTCGCTTTAGGCGAGTGTGGTTTGGACTATTTCCATGTTACCGACGAAGTGGCTATAAAAGAACAGAAGGAGTTGTTTCTTAAGCAAATAGAGATAGCCAACGAGGTCGGTAAACCGCTGATGTTGCATTTACGAAACGGCGACGGCGGTGACGCCTATAAGGATGCCATAGCTCTACTTAAAGACCACGCTCGGGTTGCCGGTAACTCTCATTTTTTCTCGGGAACTCTTGATAACGCCAAGGATCTTTTTTCTCTGGGTTTTTCTGTTTCTTTTACCGGAGTGGTAACTTTTAGCAATGATTACGACCAGCTGGTCCGCGAAGCTCCGTTGGATATGATAATGTCCGAAACCGATTCTCCTTATGTGGCTCCTCTTTCTGTCAGAGGCAAAGAAAATCGGCCGGTTTATGTCAAAGAAGTCGCCGAGCGGATCGCTGAAATAAGGAAAGAATCCCAAGAAAAGACCAGGTCAGCACTTGTTGAAAACGCCTGTCGTGTTTTTAACATTTGCCACTCTTTGTAGTTTTGGATAAAATGGTCCTTATGGAAGAACTTTACTCACGCCTAGCTCCGGTTTGGGATGCTACTCTTACGGTGGTTGGTTTTAAAAGAGGGCTTTGCCGTTATGTCATAAAGAACGTCGCCGAGTGCGGGATCTCAAAGCCGAAGATCTTGGATGTCGGTTGCGGTACCGGTCTGGTAAGTTTCGCTCTTTTGAAGAACTTTCCGGGGTCACAGGTTGTGGCTACCGATCTTAACGAGGATATGGTCAAAAAAACCGAGGAACTGGCTCGTCGCCAAAGAATAGATAAAGGTCGCCTAACCGTAGGTAAAGCCGACGTGCTCTCTCAGGACACTTTGACCCTGTCTGACGGAACTAAACTACGACTGGAACCGGCTTCTTTTGATATTGTTATCGCAAGCGGAGTTTTGGAGTATACCCCGATAGACAAAGCAACACCCAAGCTCTTGGGTCTTTTGAAAGACAATGGACGTCTTTTGATCATTTCTATGAACGAAAACTCCGTAGGTAAACTCTGGGGTAAGATGTATAAATTTGACCCCATACCCAAAGACCAACTGGAAGAGTGTCTTGTTCAGAATGGTTGCCGTTCCGTTATAAGCTCGCCCTTAACGCTGAAAGAGTTTCCGGCCAATGTTACTCGTACCGGACATATGGTCACAAAGTAGGGGTTTTCCTTCTAAACACTTTATCCACACCAAGTCCACAGCTTGTTTTGACATTGATACTAAAAAG